>JANNEF010000204.1:0-48135 GCA_031378375.1 Verrucomicrobiota bacterium
CGCGCAGCGGGAAAGAAACCGAAAGTGGCGTTGGTGGCCTGCATGCGCAAACTCGTCACCCTCATGAACCGCCTCCTCAAAAACCCCCAATTCCAACTTGCACACTAACACCGTTGCTCCGAAGTTGTGCCCGCGAAACACGCGAAAGGACACGAAAGGGAAGGGAGTTGAAGAACCCGGCCTCGGAAGAACTTCCGCTGCTGGCTTCCCCTTCCAAGGATCTGTTTTCGCGCTTGTTGGCGTGTTTAGCGGGAATCCATTTCGTGCCAAGTCGTGCAATTCGTGTCTCTCCCCGTTCCCGTGTCCCCCGGCGTCTTCCCGGTTCACACCATTTGGCGGATAGTCCGCAGTTTACGGCCACAAGTAATGGTGTTTTCCACCCGAAATAACCGGAAATAAACATTGTGCCAGCGGGCTAAATTTCTTAAAATTCTGGCGTCAATTTCGGATGGCAAATCGCCGCCTTCCGGGACGATAATTATGCCGAAAGACGCCGCTTTGCTGGACGAGAAACCTATGCCCGAAAACCAAGACAGTCCGCCGCCGGACGAGTTGAATTCCGCCGGGACAACCGCCGCGCCGGAGAAGTACGACGCCTCGAAAATTGACAAGCTCGAAGGGCTGGAGGCGGTGCGCAAACGGCCGGGCATGTACATCGGCGACCCCGACGAGCGCGGGTTGCATCATTGCGTGTTCGAGGTGCTGGACAATTCGATTGACGAACATCTGGCGGGGCATTGCAACAAGATCGACGTGTCCATCCACATGGACGGTTCGGTGTCCATCCGCGACGACGGGCGGGGCATCCCGGTGGACACGCATCCGAAATGGAAAATCCCGGCGGTGGAACTGGTGCTCACGAACCTGCACGCGGGCGGGAAGTTCGGGCAGGGCGCCTACAAGTATTCGGGCGGGTTGCACGGGGTGGGCGCCAAGTGCGTGAACGCGCTGTCGGACTGGTTCAAGGTGGAGGTGTCGCGCGACGGGAAGGTGTATCACATGGCCTTCGCGCGCGGCGCGACGACGGACAAGCTGACGGTCATCGGCACGTCGAAGCACACGGGGACGTTGATCACGTTCAAGCCGGACGCGACGATCTTTACGATCACGACGGAGTTCAAGTTCGAGATCCTGGCGAACCGGCTGCGCGAGCTGGCGTTCCTCAATCCGGGCGTGGAGATCTCGCTCACGGACGAGCGGCTGGAGAACAAGTCGGAGAAGTTTCTTTACCGCGACGGGATCGAGGAGTTCGTGCGGCAGCTCGGCAAGAACAAGCAGACGGTGCATCCCAAGCCCATCGTGCTGGTGAAACAGAAGGACGAGGTGTTCGTGGATTGCGTGATGCAATACAACGACAGTTACTCGGACCAGATTTTGTGTTTCGCCAACTCGATCCCGAATCCCGACGGCGGCACACATCTGACGGGCTTCCGTACGGCGCTCACGCGCGCGATCAACCAGTTTTCGCGGGCGAACAATTTGTTGAAGGAAAAGGACCCGCCGATCTCCGGCGACGACGTGCGCGAGGGTCTGGTGTGCGTGTTGAGCGTGAAGCTCCCGAACCCGCGCTTCGAATCGCAGACGAAGGTGAAGCTGGTCAACACGGAGATCGACGGGATTGTTTCCTCGATTGTGTATGACGGGTTGATGACGTTTTTCGACGCGCATCCGCCGGTGGCGAAGCGCGTGATCGAAAAGGCGCTCCTCGCGGCGCGCGCGCGCGAGGCGGCGCGCACGGCCCGCGAAACGGTGCGCAAGGGCGCGCTCTCGGGCGGCGGGTTGCCGGGGATGCTGGCAGATTGCAGCGACCGCGACCCGGCGAACACGGAGATTTACATCGTCGAGGGCGACTCGGCCGGCGGCTCGGCGAAACAGGGACGGGATCGGAAGTTCCAGGCGATCCTGCCGATTCGCGGCAAGCTGATCAACGTCGAGAAGGCGCGGCTGGATCGCGTTCTTCAGAACGAGGAAATCCGCACGATGATCACCGCCATCGGCACGGGCATCGGCGACGGCGAGGGCGAGGGGGCCTTCACCATCGGCAAGCTGCGTTACCACAAAATCATCATCATGACGGACGCGGACGTGGACGGGTCGCACATCCGCACGCTGTTGCTGACGTTTTTTTACCGGCAGATGCCGCAGTTGATCAAACAGGGCTTCGTGTATATCGCACAGCCGCCGCTTTACCAGATCGCGCGCAAGAAGCGCATCGAGTACGTGGACGACGACATGCAGTTGAACCGGATTTTGATTCAACTGGGCAGCGAGGACGTGCGCTTGCGCGACGTGGCGGCGGACAAGGTCTTGTCGGAAAAGCAGCTCACGGAGATCCTGGAGCTGCTGGAGTCGCTGGACAAATACGCAACGGCGCTCAAACGGCACGGGGGCGAGTTCGGGGATTACGTGGAGCTGCGCCACGAACAGTCGGAGGAGTTGCCACGGCATCTGGTGAAGGTGCGCGATGGCAACAACGAGACGGTGCATTATTTCCACACGGAGGCCGAGCTGGGGAAGTTCGGCGCGGACAATCCGGACTTGAAACTGTTCGGCGACGAGGGCGACACGACGCTGCTGGAAAAGCCGGCCGAGAAGGAAAAGGCGCCGAAGAACGGGAACATCCGCCGCGCGCGGCATGTGGAGTTGCACGAGAGCAAGGCGATCGCGGAACTGCTCGGCAAGCTGGAGAAGAAGGGCTTGAACGTGGAGCATTATTCCGCGCAGGACAAACCGTTGTTCGAGCTGCTCGAGGGCGAAGGCGAAAAGGCCGTGGCCAGGCCACTGTTTTCCATCGCGGAGATTTTGTCGGGCGTGAAGGACGCGGGCAAACGCGGGGTGCAGATCAAACGCTTCAAGGGTCTCGGTGAAATGAACGCGAAGGAGCTGTTTGAAACGACGATGAACCCGGAGAAGCGCAAGCTGCTGCGCGTGGACCTGACGGACCCGGTGGAGGCGGAGGACATGTTCAGCAAGCTGATGGGCGATGAAGTCGAACCGCGCCGGCAGTTCATCGAGGACAACGCGTTGAACGTGCGGAACCTGGATATTTAACTGCGAGCGCATCCAATGAAATCCAACGTCAGCGCCAGCAAGGCCAAAACCCAGTTTCCCAGCCTGCTGCGCAAGGTGAAAGCGGGCGATACCATCTCCATTTACGTGGGGGATGAGACCATTGCCTACCTCGTGCCGCGTGCCCGATGGGAAGCAATTCTGGAGACAATGGAGATCATGGCAAACCCGAAAGCCATGAAAGCCGTCCGGGATTACGAAGCCGGCAAGACGAAGTTCAAGGATGTTCGCTGCCTGGATGAGGAATAGAGTCAAAGTCGCTTACCAGGTGGAAATGTTCGTCAAGTCTTTGGCCCCTGAGCCACGCCGGGCGCTTACCCGCGCCATCAAGGAACTGGCGGGCGCCCGCGGTGATTTGAAGCAGTTGGAAGGCGACTTGGAGGGTTACGCGCGGCTCCGCGTCGCTGGCTATCGGATCATTTTCAAGACTCACTCCGAACCAGGTGAGCGCATCATTGATTGCTTGTTCGCCGAGCGACGGGCGGTCGTTTATGAACTTTTTGAGCGCGAGTTGCAGCGGATGCTAAAAACAAAGGCTGCCCACCCAACCCCTGAAGAATTCTAGTTATGCCGGACGAACCTAAAAACCCCAACGACCTGCCCATCACCAACACCCCGCTCTTCGCCGCCAATGAAAGGGTGGAGAAGATCAACGTCGCCGACGAGATCAAGAACTCGTTCCTCGATTACTCGATGAGCGTCATCATCTCTCGCGCGCTGCCCGATGCGCGCGATGGCCTCAAGCCCTCGCAGCGCCGCATCCTTTACGCGATGAACGACCTGGGCGTGCAGCCCAACCGCAAGCACGTCAAGTGCGCCAAGATCGTCGGCGAAACGATGGGCAACTACCATCCGCACGGCGACATGGCCATCTACCCCACGCTCGTCCACATGGCGCAGCCGTGGTGCATGAGGGAGATGCTCATCGAGGGCCAGGGGAATTTCGGTTCCGTGGACGGCGACCCGCCGGCGTCCATGCGGTACACCGAAGCGCGCCTGCGCCATCTCGGCGCCGCGCTCATGATGGACATGAACAAGGACACGGTGGACTTCGTGCCCAACTACGACGAGACCCGCACCGAGCCGACCGTCTTCCCCGCCGCGTTCCCCAACCTGCTCATCAACGGCGGCACCGGCATCGCCGTCGGCATGGCGACGAACATGGCACCGCACAATCTGGGCGAAGTCATTGACGGCATCTGCGCGCAGATTGACAACCCGGACATCACCATCCCGCAGTTGATGAAGTTCATCAAAGGCCCGGACTTCCCCACCGGCTGCATGGTCTGCGGGCTGGACGGCATCAAGCAGTATTTCACCACGGGCCGTGGCACCGTCAAAGTGCGCGGCAAAGTCGGCGTGGAGCAGATGAAGGGCGGGCGCGAGCAGGTCGTCATCACGGAAATCCCTTTCAACGTCAACCGCAAGACCCTCGTCGAGCGCATCGCCAGCCTGGTCAACGACAAGATTCTCACCGACATCTCGGCGTTGCGCGACGAGTCGGACGAGAACACCCGCATCGTCATCGAAATCAAACGCGACGCCATCCCCAAGGTCGTCATCAACAATCTCTACCAGCACACCTCGCTGGAGAGCGGCTTCAGCGTCAACGCGCTGGCGATTGACCACGGGCGGCCCAAGATTCTCAACCTCAAGGAGCTGATCAACTGTTACATTGAGCATCGCCGCGAAGTCATCCTGCGCCGCACCCGCTTCGAGTTGCGCGAGGCCGAGATCCGCGCCGAAATCCTCGAAGGCTACCTCATCGCGCTGTCCAACATGGACGAGTTCATCCGCATCATCCGCAGTTCCAGCAACCGCGAGGAGGCGAAGATCAAACTCATGGCGTTCGACTTCACCCGCCAGCAGGTCGAGCGTCTCAGCGTGCTCATCCGCAACGAAGCGCGCCTGACCAACGGCCGCTACGAATTCAGCGAGGCGCAGGCCAACGCCATCCTCGAACTCCAGCTCTACCGCCTCACCGGGCTGGAAATTGACAAGGTCAAAGCCGAGTACCGCGAACTGATCGACAAGATCAAAGACCTGCTCGACATCCTCGCCCGCGAGACGCGCGTGATGACCATCATCAAGGCCGAGTTGCTGGCCATCAAAGAAAAGTTCGCCTCGCCGCGCCTCACCGACCTCGTGCCCGACGAGGGCGAGATCGCCATCGAAGACCTCATCGCCAACGAGGGCGTCATCATCACCATCACGCACAACGGCCTCATCAAGCGCACCAACGTTTCCTCCTACCGCGCGCAGCGGCGCGGCGGCAAGGGCGTCATCGGCATGACCACCCGCGAAGGCTCCGCCGCCGAGGGCGACGACGCGGACTTCATCCAGCATCTCTTCACCGCCAGCACGCACGACTACCTGATGTTCTTCACGAACACGGGCCGCGCCTACGTCGAGCGCGTCCACGAAATTCCCGACATGGGCCGCGCGTCCAAGGGCCGCAGCATCGCGAACATCCTCGAATTGAAAGCCGACGAGAAGATCGCCGCCCTCATCCGGGTCGTCGCCCAATACGGGCCGAACAAGGAGGACCAGACCTGGACGCAGAGAAATGAAATCTTCTTCGCCACGCAACAGGGCACCGTGAAGAAGACCGCCCTGTCTGATTTCGCCAACGTCCGCAAGGGCGGCATCATCGCCATCGGCATTGATTCGGGCGACATCCTGATTGACGTGAAGCTGACGCGCGGCGCCATCGTCGAGGGCGAGCAGGTGCAGGATCCCGGCGACGACGTGGTGCTCATCACGCGCGGCGGCATGAGCATTCGCTTCAGCGAATCCGATGTCCGCTCGATGGGCCGGGCGGCCGCCGGAGTGAAAGGGATTACCCTCGAAGCAGGCGATGGCGTCGTCGCCCTGGCGGTGGTCATTCCTGACGCGACGCTCCTGGTCGCCGGTGAAAATGGCATCGGGAAGCGCACTTCGTTTGACGAGTATCTGGTTCAATCCGAGAGCGGGGCGCGCAAACAGTCTCGCGGCGGAAAAGGGCGGATCACCATGAAGGTTGGCGACAAGACCGGCGGCGTCGTCGGTGCGCTGACGGTTAAAGAGCAGGATGAAATCATGCTCATCACCACCGGCGGCCAGATGGTGCGCACCGGCGTCCGCGCCATCCGCGAAGCCGGCCGCAACACGATGGGGGTGAAACTGGTGAACCTCGACGAAGGGGACAAGCTCCAGGCCATCGCGCCGGTCATCGGCGAAGAGGCGGAGGACGCGGCGGAAAACGCACCCGCCTCTTAGGCGATTTATTCGTAAAACCCTGTCCCACAGTCAACAGTGAGGACATGGTAACGTCTAAACCGGACGGTCGGCTGGCCCTACCGGACGCCTTTCTCCCCCTACCGGACGGCTGGCTGGGCCAACCGGACGCCTCTCTGCCCTGACCGGACGGCTGCACGGGCCTACCGGACGGCTTTTTCCCCTGACCGGACGGCTGGATGGTGCCACCGGGCGGCTCCCTAGCCAAACCGGGCGGCTGCCGGGTCGCACCGGACGGCTGGTTGCCCGTCCCGGACGACCGGATGGCGCAACCGGACGGCTCCGTGACCATACCGGACGGCTGGTTGAGCCGGGAATGCGATCCATTCCATTCCCGTGGCCGTTGAGCCGGGCCGGAGGGGAGTGCGGGACAAGCCGCCCGGCCAGGCCCGCGAGCGAGGATGCCTCCGGTCGGTCCGCCCCGCCCGGCGGGACATCCGGCCCGGCCACCGGCGGCGCGCTCTAATCCACCGTCACGATCCGGTAGAACCGCTGCGTGCCTTCGCCGAGGGTGTCCGCGATCATCAGACTGACGGAGCCGGCCACCTGGTTCGCGCCCTGCGGCAACAGCGTCTGCCAGAGGAGGGGCGTCAGGCCGTCGGTGTTCAGGTTGTCGGTGTATTCGACGCGGTAGGTCTTGCCGGGAATTGTCGGGAAGGACAGCGAGACTTCCAGGCCGTTGCCCGTGCTCGCAATGGCCGCGACGGGTTGCGGGAAGACCGCCACGTTGAACGTGCGCTCGGCGATCAAGGCGGGATTGCCGTTGTCCGTCACGCGCACGGTGACGCTGTTGCTGCCGGGCGTTTGCGCGGCGGTGGGCGTCCAGGTGAAGACGCCGCTGGAGCCGCCGAGGCTGGCGTTGGCCAGCGGGGTGACGAGACTGTAGGTCAGCGTCTGCACCGGGAAATCCGCGTCGGTGGCGGTGATGATGAAGTTCAACGTCTGCCCCAGCGTGAGAGCGCGGTTGGCGATGGGCGGCAGCTCCGGCGCGGTGTTGATCTGGCCCAGCGAATTGGCGGCGCGCGGCGTCGGCGTGGTCATGTAGTAAACCGTTCCCGCCCCATCGGAGAACCGGCCCTGGCTGATGTTGTTGGTCTGGCGTCCGAAGGTGATCGCGTCCATGAGCGTCCCGTACGGTGAATACAGGCCGATGGCTTCGCCGGGGTTGGCGCTGAGGCGGAAGTTGACGTGGACTTCGTGGCCGGGCGCGTTCTGCGTGTTGTGGTCTTCGTCCGCCCAGAACAACATGAAACTGTGCGGCGCCAGGATGGTGCCGTCGGGCACGCGATACATGGTTTTGTTCGTGAGCACATCGGTGAGGTAAGCACCGGACAGATCCACCGGCTGGTCGCCGGGGTTGTAGAGTTCAAACCAGTCCGCCGAGGTGTTGTCGTTCGTGTCGAGCAGGAAGCCGGCGTTGCCAGCCATCCATTCGTTGATGAACACCGACTGGGCCTGGGCGGAATTGGTGTTGCCGTGCGTGACCTGGAAGAACACGCGCCGGTCAAACGGCTGGCCGTCCGGGAAGCTGCCGTAGGAAAGGTCCGGTCCGACGCCGGAGTAATTGAGGTAGTCGGTGATCTGCGGCTGGATGCCGACGATGCGCACCAGCGCCACCGAGCCGCCGGCGGGCGTCAGACGGAAGCTGGCGTGCAGTTCGGTGAGGCCGACGGTTTCGTTGGTTTCACCGTCCGCCCAGACAATCTTGTATTCGCCGGACGCGATCATGGCGCCGGCGGGGAACTGCCATTGCGTGAGGTTGGAATTGTAATTGTTGGCCAGGTAATAGCCGCTCAAATCCACGGCGCCCGGGCCGGCGTTGTAGAGTTCGATCCACGGCTCGCGCTCGGCCTGGCCGTCGGTGACGCCCGTCACGTTGTTCGGCTGGAGTTCGTTCAACCAGACGGGATCGTAGGCCGGCAACAGTGCCACTGACGTGTTCGCGCCGCCCGGCGTGGAAAACAATGGGCGAATGAACGTGGTCGTGTTCAAACTGCTCCCTGGTGCCGTGCGCGCGATCAAATTGCTCCCATTTGCACTGGGCAGGTACCAGAAGCTCAGGCTCGCGGTCATGTTGCTGGTGAACCCCGAAATCACCTGCCGAATTGTTGCCCCTGGAACCGTTCCCGCTCCGCTGGCAATCACGTGCAGACTGCCACTGCCGGAGTGGCTGACACTGGTGCTCCGAACCGAGTTGGAATGATTACCCAGCCCAGTCCACACCGGTGCCAGCGGTGCCTCAAAATCACCATTCTGCAACAAGTTTGCGCCCGCTCCCGGCACGCTGCCCAAGACCAGCATAACGTCGTCAATATAAACGTCGGCGCCGCCCACAGTGCTCAGGTACATAAAAAAGTTAGTGCCCTGGCTGGTTTGGTTGGTGCTGCCTGCAATCGTGCCGAGGTACGAAGCATAGCGCCAGCCCGCGCCGTCCGACCAATTGCTCACGCGGCTGTTGTCCTCGTCTGCGTCAATGAGCTGCAGCGACGGGCCCATTCCATCCGCAGCCGCGGGCCAGGGCGGATCGTCGTCGTACTTGACCCGGTCAACAATCAGATCCTGCGCCTCGGTCGCGCCCGGCTTGATCAACGTCAGCGTCTCGCCGCCGTCGTCCAGCCCGCCGCCAAATTCGCCGGCAGGGGTGACGGACGTGCCATAGGCCGTGGCGAACGCCGCGCGGTTTTTCGCCAGCACGAGGTGCTGGCGGTTGGTGATGATCGAACCGACGGGGAAGGTGAAGTCCACGCCGTTCACGCGCCAGTTGGACAGGTCGAACGTGAAGCCCGCCGACTTGTTGAAGATTTCGATGAAGGACGCCTCTGGCACGAGCGGGTTGAACATGATTTCGTTGATCACGACGGAGCCCTGCGGTTGCGACACCAGGCCGGTGTAATTCACCGTGACCGTCAGGCTGAAGGCCGGCATCAGGTTGCCGTTCACATCGTAGCCCCGCAGCACGAGCTGGCTGCTGGCGTCGCTGACGGGCACGCGCAGCGTGAAGCCCCGCACGCTCGTCCAGGTGACCGGATACTCGATGCCGTTGACCTTGATCGTCTTGATTTCCACCGGGGCATTGCCGGTAAGGGTGATCAGGTTGTTGGCAGTCGTGATGTTCGTGGTGCCGGTGATCGCGAAGGTCGTGGCGTCCTCGCCGGCCACCGTGCTGAGGATGCTGCTACGGGCGGTGGCGATCCACGATTTGATGTTGGCCGGGCTGGTGGGCGAAACCCCGCTGGCAAGGTAAGCCGCGTACTTGGAGTCCAGCACCGGGTCCATGTTCGCCGGCACGAAGGCGACGTTGCACAGTTCCTTGAGCGCGCGGAAATACATGCGGCGAAACGGCGGGGCGTCGTAAATCTTGGTCATGTTCGCGCCGCCGCCGGTCACTTCGAACAAGTTGGCCCCCTGCGCCGAGGAGCCATTACCGATGACGATGTTCATGTCCCAGATCATCAGCTTCCACCTGCCGCTGGCGGCTTTGTAGCCGTACATGTTCTGCGAGTTGCGACTGCCGAAATGATCCCAGTCGCCGACGGAATGATGCACGGCAAAAGTGCGCATCCATTGCTCCATGTCGCAAACGGCTTCCATGTTGGCGACGTGCCCCGCGCCGGCGGGAACGTCGGCGGCGTCAATCAGGGAAAACACGTCGGCATAGTCGTTGACGGAGCCTTTGACGGCGCGCGCGAGGAAGTTATGACGGTAGCGGGCCAGCTTGTGGATGGAGACGCCGTTGGAAACGGTGGTGTAGCGGGTGAGACTGCACCAGGAGTTGTTGGCGAAACCAAGCCCGGCGGTATGGGTCGTGCCGTCGTCCACCTCGAACCACGGCTGGAGCTTGAACAGATTGCCGTCCGGATCGTCCGGAAAGCGCGATTCCACCACGTCATTGCCCGGCGTCTCGGTGTCTTCCATCAACTGATTGGCACCGCCGGGCCGGTTGCCGTTAAAATACATGTTCACGGCCCGGCGATAATTCCACGGCAAGCCGAGTTGCCGGGCCAGCCAGTAACAGGTTTGCTCGCGCTGGATGTTGCCGTCGTCGAACGGACCGTTGCCGGGGCCGTGAACCTTGTTCAAGTTGTCCGTGCCTAGGAACAGATCGTCCGACGGGATGTCGAACGAGTAATGGCCCGTGGCGTTGGGCTGGGCGTTGGCGAACTGATGGTAGGGGCTGCCAGCCCATTTGACCGCCGCGAATTGAATCGCCCGGAAATTCCCGTAAACGAACGTGACGGGCAGCCGCTCATTGCTTAACGCGGGGCGGGTGTTCCAAATGTTGTAGTGATAGGCCGTCATCCACTGACGATAAACGCCGAACGCGCTCCGGATGATCGGGTCGCCAAACCGCACCAGGCACTCCGGCGTGGTGGGCGACGCGCCGCGCGGGAACGTCACCGTCGCCGGCGAACCGTTGCTGTCTGTCGCCTGCACAAAATACGCGACGAGCGCTCCAGAGGACTGGCCGGGAATGGTGCCGCTGTAAACTCCGTCTCCCGCCACGCTGTCGCCGCCGGTGCCGGCGTCGTTCATCGTCACCGGCGCGTAGGCACCCGAAGGGTCAAGGCGGTAGTTCACCACCACCGATGCGACGCCGTCCGCATCCTCAACGCGCGCGCTGACGATCACCGCCTGGCTGGCCGCCGGCACGACCGGCGCGTGGCTGACCTCGTAAATGGCCGGCGCGGCGTTGGCCACTGCCTGGGGGTTGCGCGCGCCCGGCGTGCCCAGACGTGGCGGTAAGAGCAACCGGCCCGTGGCTTCCATGGTGTTTCCGTGCAGCCGGACCAGCATCTCCGGCCAGCCGCGGAGCCAGCGCACCCGGGCGCGCAGCGTCACCGTGCCGCTGGGCGTGGTGATGGGGACGAGACACCGGTTGTGAATTGCGTCGCCCCGCGCCGTGGCCTTGACGTGCAGGCATCTGCCGTTGTCGCCATAGCCGCCGGTGTTTTGGATGAACGACTGGATGTGCGTGCCGCGAAACGCCCAGCCACCCTGGCCGTTCTGGAAGGTGGAGTTGTCCGCTGAAACCGCGTTGGCACCACCGGAGGGAATGACTTCAACATTGTCCACGAGCCACTCCCCTTCGTTGAGAGCCAGAATCTCGAAGAAGTTCGCCGTACTGGCGCCGAGGTCCATCACGCCGGTCGCCTCGATGGTGGTCCAGGGCGCATTGGTGGTTTCGTCGCTGTCCGCCCAGTTGTGCGCGAGGCGATGATTGCCGCGCGGGTCAATTAGCTCCAGGCTGCTGCCGCCCTCGTTGGCCCACTGGCCCCACTGGCCGCCGATGCCATAGGTCACCTCGTCCACCACGATGTAAATGGTATTCGTTTCCAACTGGCCCTGGTTGTTGGTGCGGGTGACCTGGTCGGGCATGGCCAGCGCAAGACGCTCGCCGCGGTTGGCCAGCGAACCGTCGAAATCGCCGACGGTGTTCGTCATGTTCAAGTTCGGATGGCGGGCCAGCAGGTTGGTTTTGCTTTTCGCCACCACGAGGTAGCCGTTGGACCCGATGATGGTGTTGGCCGGAATCGTGAGGTCAATGCCGGCGGTGAACCGCCAGTTGCCGACGTTCACAGCACTCGTGCCCTTGTTGTAAAGTTCCACGTATTCGTCGTTCTCATCAGCCGAGATCGGTTTGTACATGATTTCGTTGATGACGATGTCCCGCACGAGGATGGCGCTGTTGTTCGTGCCCTTGGTGCGCGCCTGCATCGGGTAAAACTCCTTCGCGCCGTCCGGGTAACGGCCGAAGGAAACCCCGTTGGCCTGCGCCTCGAATTGCAGCGCGTCCAGCACGCTCGTCTCGTCGTCGTCGTCGCTCCTGAAGTAAATCGTTTCGCCGCCGGAACTGAGCGAGAAGTTCAACTGGTTCTGCTCGAAAAAGACGAAACCGCGCGCCGGGATGATCGTGTTTGCCGGAACCAGGAAAATATTCGTGTCCGGATCGTCGGTGAGGATGCAGCCGGAGATGTCCACCGGCGTGTTGCCGTGGTTGTATAGCTCGATGTAATCCAGCAACGGGTCGTCCGTGTGCGCCAGAATCTCGTTGATCACCACGTTGCGCAGCGTGCCGCCACCCATGCCAACGAAGCGGCCCGGAGAGCCGCCCACGATGTCGCTGGCGGACCACGCCTGCACGGAGCCTTCGCCGTAGGAAGGCCGCGCCAGCACGAGTGAATGGCCGAGGCCGTTGGCGGCCAGCGGCCAGGGATTGTCGCTCGAATAGGAAATCTCGAGCAGCACCGCGCCTTCCTTGTTTCGCAGACGCAGCGTGCCGCCGCCGCCGGAAAGCGAATTGACGATGTTCGTGACCACCATGTTGGTGCCAGAGACGGTGTTGGTGATGACCTCCGTGACGCCGTAGTGGTACACACCGGACAGTCCGTAAACGGATTGCACGTCCGCCGCCACTTTCGCCAGCACGATGATGCCGCCGGCCGGGATGGTCGCATTGGCGGGGAACGTGAATTCCACGTCGCCCGTGATCTTCCAGCCGCCGATATCCTCGAAGTAGGGATTGGAGTTGTAGAGTTCGATGAACTCCAGTTGCCGGCCGTCCATCCGCGGGGCGGGCTGGTACATGATTTCCGTGATGGCAATCGGCGTCCGGCGGCTTGATGGCCCGGGCGGTTCCGTGTTGAAACTGATGACGCCGATGGTCCCGCCGCTCACGGTCATCACGTCGCGGAACTGCGCTGTGACCGTGGTGGAATTCACGTAGCTGGCGGCGGCCATGCCCAGATACACCGCGCCCGCGCCGGAGAGCGTCGTGCTGCCAATCTGCATCCAGGTGTCGCCGTCCAGGCTGGCGTAGCCGGTGAACGTGTCGCCGGAGCGCGCCAGCCGCAGCCAGGTGTACGGGTGGTTGATCGGGAAGGAACCGGCGGTGCTCGCCGCGGCACCGGCGGTGGTGCGCGCGGAGAAGAACGTGCCCCCCGCGCCCGGCGTCGTCAGCATCGCCGCGAAGCGACTGTTGGCCGTCAGGGTTTCGCGCGCCATCAAGCCGGCCTTGGCCCACAGGTCGGACAGGCTCAATGAGACCACGCGCACCTTGAGGTCGAAGTTTCCGGAGACCAGTTGGTAGTTGAACGTGAACTGATCGGTCGTGCCGCCGATGTCGTTGCCGCGCGCGGTCAGGTTGTAGCCCGTGCCCGCCGCCGTGGCCGTGCCGGGAACGGCCGGCGAGCCGATGTCCGTCACCGCGTACGAAGTGGTGGTGAAGGTCGCGAGGCTGTTCGCCGCAATCTGGTTGCTCGCCGCCGAGAGGTCGCGAATTCCGTTGACGATCAGCGTGTAGGTCGCGCCCAGCAACCGTGCGCTGGTGGTGAGGAGGACATTGGTGCCGTTGCCGAGAAGCACCGCACCGGAGATGGTCAAATTCCCGACGGCGTTGGTGATCGAATAATTCGCCAGCACTGTCGCCGTGTCCGGGCGGATGGCTTCCGAGAAATCCACCAAGACGGAGTTGGGCGGCGAACTCAACGCGCGCACCAGCACAGGTGCCACGGTGTCAGCGTTGACCGTCAGCACGGCGCCACTGCTGGTGACCGAATAGTTCACGTTGCTGGCCGTGTTGGCGGCGGTGACTTTGAACTGCGCGCCGTGGTCGCTCAACTGCGCGGACGCAATCGCATAGGTGGCGTTGGTCGCCCCGGCGATGGGCGCATCGTTCCGGTACCATTGGAAGGTGGGCGCTGGATTACCGGTCACCCCGACGCTGAAATTCGCCGGGGACAGTTCGGCGACCGTCTGGTTTTGCGGCTGGGTGGTAAGGTTCGCGGGCGTCTGGGTCGCAGAAATGGCGATGGCAGAGAAATTGTCGATCTGACATGGGGAATCGCTGGCCGCGCCATTGTCATCGGCCCACATCAGGTAAAGCGAACCGCCGCCCGCCCAGGCGACGTTCAGGGTCACCGTCAATCTCCCGGGAGTGGCCGAGGAGAATTCCGGAATGACCGTCCACGACGTTCCGTTCAAGCTGTAGTAGGCCCGGTGACCTTCCACCTCTTCGGCGACGGCTGACGGTTTGGCAAAATCGTAACTGATGGTCACGCCACTGGCGGCCACGCCAAGACTGTTGACCAGGGTACACAGCAACAGCGTGGCGCCATTGCCCGTCGGACGGGTTTGCAAATAGCGTCCGGTCGAGCTCCACACGGCGAGGCCGGCAATGAGCGCGGGCGGATCCGCCGGGTCGGAAGTCGTGATCGTGTTGATGCTGCTGGCGAGCACGTTCGTGGCGCCCGCATCCAAACCGGCGGCGGTGCTGTAGTCAGTGTTGACGGTTCCGATGGAGAAGGTGGACCAATCCGCCGCTCCCGGTTGCGTGAGGAAGTCATTGGTGTAGCCGCCAGAGCCGACCGAGGCGGCTTGAGCGCCGGTGGCGAGGAATCCCGCCAACAGCAGCAGCGGTAGCGAAACGAGATGAGTGAGTTTTTTCATGGATTTGAATTTATTAAAGTATCATGCCAGCAGGATTCACGTTTGCCTTCTGCCCCCCCGGCTCGGGGCAAAGCCATCGCCTCGCCTCGAACAAGCTCCGCCCGGTTGCGCGCCCGGCCCAGTGTGGCAATCGGTCAAGGCGACCCCTGGCACCTCGCCGGCAAGCAGCGCGAGCCATGCCGTCACGCCGATGCACTGGGGCAAAAACCCTGTCCCACGCAACAGAGTTGCGACCCTCGTAAACGACCGGGACGCGCCGTTTCGGCGCGTCCCGGACTTGGAGACTCTCGGAACTGACAGCAGGGTCGCAACTAATCCGTCTGATACACCCGGTAGAACCGCTGGGTGGCGGCACCTAGTGTCGTGTCGTTGATGGTCATGCTGTTCCCGGCGGCGAGGACGTTGTTGCCCGGTGGCGTAAGCGTCTGCCAGGTGATCGGCAGCGTGAGGTTGTCCGTGAATTCAATCCGGTAGTGCCGGCCCGCCACCGTGGGGAACGTGAGTTCAGCCTGGCCACTGACCGGACTGGTGACGGCGATGATCGGCGGCGGAACCACGTTCACGGTGAACGTCCGATCCGCGCTGAGTTGCGGACTGCCACTGTCGGTGACGCGCACGGTGAAGACGTGCGCGCCGGGCGTGTGTTCCGGTCCGGGCGTCCAGGTGAACGTGCCGCTGCCCGAGCCGATGGCCGTGTTGCCGATCGCGCCAAGCAGGCTGAACGCGAGGGTCTGCGGCGGCGCTTCTGGATCGGTCGCCATCGCATTGAACGTGAGCGTCTGGCCGAGCGTCACCGTCTTGTCTGCGATGGCTGTGAGCGTAGGCGTGGTGTTGGCACCGGGGATGACGTTTGCCGCCCGCGGCGTGGGCGTGGTCATGTAGTAGATGGAGGCGGAACCATCGGCGAAGCGACCCTGGCTGATGTTATTGGTCTGGCGGCCGAAGGTGACGGAGTCCACCAGTTCGCCGACGGGCGAATAGAGGGCGATGGCCTCGCCCGGATTGGCGCTGAGGCGGAAGTTGGTGTGAACTTCGCGGCCCGGACCGTTCTGGATGTCGTCGTCCTCGTCCGCCCAGAACAGCATGTAACCCTGCGCCGGGATGACCGTGCCGTTGGGAATTTCGAACATCGTCGTATCGCCAATCGTGTCCGAGAGATAGAAGCCGGACAGGTCCACCGGGGCGAGGTTGGGGTTGTACAGCTCGAACCAGTCGGCGGCGGTGTTGTCGTTGGTGTCGAGCAGGATTCCGGAGTTGGCGGCCATCCACTCGTTGACGAACACGGCGGACGCCCGCGCGGAGTTGGTGGTGCGCGGGGTCACGTCGTAGAAGATCTCGCGGGTGAACGGCTGGCCGTCCCGGTAATCGCCGTAGGAGAGGTTCGGTCCCACGCTCGAATACGTGAGGTAGTCGAGGATTTGCGTCGTGTTGTTGGAGACGCGCACCAGGGCCACGAAGCCCGTGGGGCTGGTCAGGCGGAAGTTGGTGTGCAGTTCCGTGGTGCCGACGGTGTCGCCGATTTCGCCATCGGCGAAGATGACCTTGAACTCGCCGGGCGCAATCGAGGAGCCGATGGGGAACTGCCATTGCAACAAGTTGTCGCGGTAGTTGTCCGCCAGATACAGGCCGGCGAGCGGCACGTTGGTGGGGGCGGCGTTGTAGATTTCAATCCACGGCTCGCGTTCGCTCCGGCTGTCCAGGATGCCGTTGACGTTCAGGGCCTGAACTTCGTTGAGCCAGATCTGCGGGATGCCCGCGAGCGTGGCGATGCCGGCATTGGTGGTCCCCGGGGTCGCGCTGACCACGGCCGGGCTGATGATTTGCGCCGGCGTGTATTGCGGCGGAGTGACCGACGGTTGGACGTTGGTGGTCACATTGAAGCCGCTGCCCGGTACGGTGCGGATGGTCAGGTTGGTGGTCGCGTAGGTCGCATAATACCAGAAGCTGAGCGTGCAAGGCGTAGTTGCGGGAAACGAAGAGCCGGAAAGAAGTTGCCTCATGGCATTTGTGAAAGTGGGGGTGACGCTGCCGTTACCCGTGGCGCTGATCCGCAAGCTGTTGGCGCCCGAGTGACTCAACGCACTGCTGATCACCGAACCGTTGTGATTGCTGCCCACGAAGGACCAAGGTCCGGTCAATGGCGACTCGAAATCCCCGTTCTGGATCAGGTTGATCCCGACTTCCGCCACTCTTCCAGTCACCAATACAATGTCGTCAATGTAAAGCTCACCTGGCGTTCCCAAGAACATTAGGAAGTTGGTGGCCGGGCTCGCCCCGCCCTGATTCGTAACAACCTTGGAGACATATATCCACCCGATGTTGGTGTAACTGGGATTATCAATGACCGGGCTGTAAACCGCCGGGATGTACCGCGTGGACCAGTTGGCCGGGCGGCTGTTGTCCTCCCGGCTGTCCACGACCTGGATGGACGCCGCCGTCCGGATGTCGTTCGTGCCCACCGGCCACGGGCGGACGGATTCGTAGCGAACCTTGTCAATGATCACGTCATCAGCCTCGGTCACGCCGGGTTTGATCAGCGTCAAAGTTTCGCCGTCGGTTTGAAGGTCACCCTTGAACTCGTCGAAGACGGCGACGGTCGATCCGTAGGCCGCGACGCATGCGCCGCGATTCCGCGCCAGCACCAGATAGCCGCGCGGACTGATGAACGTGCCCGGCGGGAAGGTGTAGTCCAGCCCATTGAAACGGAATCCCGACAGGTCAAACGTGAAGATGCTCGAAGTGTTGAAAAGCTCGACGAACTCCGCACCCGGCACCAGCGGGTTAAACATGATTTCGTTGATGATCACGATGCCCGCCGGCGAGGGCACCACCGGGCCGTTGTTCACCACCGTGTTGGTCCGGTTGGCGCCGGCGACGAGGTTGCCCTTGTTGTCGTAACCGGCCACCACGAGCACGTTCGAACCCTGACCGACCGGCACGCGAACCGTCCAGGCGGTGACGCCCGTCCAGGTGACCGGATACGCCACGCCATTGACGAGAAGATCCTTGATCCGGATGTTGGCGTTGCCCGAGAGCGTCGCCACGTTGGTGTTGATCGTCGTGAAATCAACGCCCGTGGTGAACGCGACATTGGTGAGCGTGGACACGTTCACGCCGGCGCGGCCGGTGAGCAGGTAGGTGCGGCGGTCGCGGACGAAGTTCTTGATGGTCGTCACCACGGCGGGGTCGTAGTTGATGTTGTTGAGGGTGAGCGCCGCCGCCTTGGCATCGAGGATCGGGTCCATGAAGGCGCTGTTGAGCGGACCTTCCACGATGTCCAGAAACGCACGCCAGTAGGCGCGCAGAATGGTTTGGTTGGCCCACATGGCGGTGATGCGCGGGTCGGTGGTGCCGAAGAGATCCGTCGTGGGACCGTCACCGCCGACACCCACCGTGAAGTCAATGTCCCACGTCCACTGCTGGAACTTGCCGTTCGCGGGCTTGTAGGTGTAGGCGTTCTTGCCGCGATTATAGCCGTAGGCATCCCAGTTGCCGACCGTGTGCTGCACGGCAAAGACGCGCATCCACTGTTCGTAATCCACGATGTCCTCAATGGCGGCCAGGTTAATGGCGTCACCGGTGGGCGCGGTGGGGCTGACGAGGTTGAGCAGGTCATAGAACGAGGAGTAATCGGTGGCCGATTCGCCAGTGCCCCGGTTGCGCAACCGCCACATGAACCGATAGGCACCCGTGTGAATCGTATTGGTCACCCCGTTGAGGGTGTGGGTGCGGCGCTGCAGGTCGGCATCGTTGTTGCCCGTGAAATCAAACCCGTTGTCGGGGAACTCGAACCAATCTTCGATTTTGTACAAATCTCCATCGGTGTCGTCCGGGAAGTGCTCCTCGATCTGGTCGCCGTTGGGCTGCTGGGAATCCTCGAAGATGAAGTTGCCCGCGCGATTCGAGGTGGTGCTGCGCTGGCTGCCGTTCACAAACACATGCACGTACCGGCGGTAATTGTAATGCACCCCAATCTCCTTGAAGATCTGGTAGGAAGTCTGTTCGGTCTGGGCGCTCAGATCGCTGGTGCTGGTCCCGCCCGGATTGCCGGGGTTGTTCCAGACCATATCGGTGATTCCCAGAAAGCGGTCGTCCACCGGGAACTCGATGTCGAAGTCCACCCGCTGGCCACCGTCGGGGCCGCTGCTCATCTGGCCGCGGTGCCAGGGGCTGCCGGCGTAGGACGGCAGCATGTTGTAAATGACCCGGTAATTGTTATAGACGAATGTGCCGTCCAGCACGGAGTTGTTCAACGCCGGGGTGCGACTGGTCCAGCGCGCGGTGTTTCCGGCCGTCACCCACAGCCGGTAGGTGCCGAAGCTGCCCGGCATTTTCGTGTCACCCCAGCGGACGACGCATTCATGGGTCACCGCATCCGTCGGGAAGAGCCGGGGCAGCGGCGCGATGGGGAAAACCTGTTTCGGGAAAGTGGCCACCGCGCCCAGGCTGTCCGTGCCTTCCACGTAGAACGGAACGGTCCCCCCGCTGGCCTGGCCGGGAATCGTGGCGGCATAGATGCCGTCCCCCGCGATGGTGTCGCCGCTGGGCTCGTTGGTGCCGGTGTCCTTCATCATCACGGTGGTGTAAGCGGAGGCGGGATCAACGCGATACTTCAAGGCGAGGGTGAAGGGCGAGTTGGGGTCGGTGGCGCGGGCCGTCACCACCACTGCCTCGCTGGCGGCGGGCAGAATGGGAGTATGGATGACGTCATAAACGGCCGGACCGGCATTCGCGATGAGCTGGCTGTTCGTGCGTCCGGGCGTCCCGAGGTCGGGTTGGATGCGCAGTCGACCGGCGACTTCCAAGCCGCCGCCGTGCAACCGGAGCAGCAGTTCCGGCCAGCCACGGATCCACTTGGCCTTGCAGCGGAGGCTGACCGTGCCCGAGGGCGTAGGAGAAAGAATCGGGGAACGGATGCGGTTGGCGCCGTTGTCACCGCGCGAGGCTGCACGCAAATGGAGGCTCTTCGCTCCGACGTAACCGACGTTTTCAATCGTGGAGAAATCGTGGGAACCCTGGGGCGTCCAACCCGTCATGTCTTGTTCAAAACCGGGATTGGTATTCAGGGAGCCACTGACTTGCACGTCGTCCACCAGACATTCGCCGATGCCGAGCAGGAACATTTGCAGATTGTCGTTGGCGGTGCCGAGCGTTTCACCGATGGTGCCGGAGACATCAATGCTGGTCCAAATGCCCTTGTTGGATTCATCGCTGTCACCCCAGTTGACGGACTGGCGGTTGTCGCTGCGCGGGTCTTTCAATTCCAAGCTGCTGCCGCCGCCTTTGGCCCAGTCGCCCCACTTGCCGCCGTCGCCGTAGGTCACTTCGTTGACGACGACATAAAGGACATTGGTGACGAGGGCATTGTTGTTGTTCGTGGTGACGTTGTAGTCAGGAATGGCCAGCGCGAGGCGCTCGCCGCTATTCGCAAGGGTGCCGTCGTAGTTGCCCAGCGTGTTGGTCGCATTCAGGTTGGGGTAATTGGCGAAAAGACGGGCGGCTTTCTTGGCAATGACAAGGTAGCCGTTGCTGGCGATCGTGGTGCCGTAGGGTATGGTGAAATCAATCCCTGACACAAACTTCCACAGGCCAATATTGACTGCCACGCCGCTGCGGTTGTAAAGCTCCACGTATTCGTCGTCACCGTCGCCGGAGATCGGGCTGAACATGATTTCGTTGATTACGATGTCGCTGTAGCGCGATGCGCCGTTCGCCGCCCCGGGCGTGCGCGCGGCCAGCCGGCAGAAGTAAGGCGAGCCGTCCGGAGAGCGCCCGGTGGAGATGCCATTCTCCTGGGCCTCGAAGTCCAGCGCGTCAATCACCCGCGTCTGGTTGGAGTTCACCAGGAAAATTCGTTCGCCGCCCGAACTGAGCGAGAAGCCCAGCGTGGTCTGGTTGAACGAAACGAACCCGCGCGCCGGGATGCTGGTGCCATTGGGGATGCGGTATTTGTTGGTGTCCCCTTCGTCGGTCAGCCAGGCGCCGGAAATGTTCACCGGCGAATTGGCGTGGTTGTAGAGTTCGATGTAGTCCTGCAGCGGGTCGTCCGTATGCGCCAGGAATTCGTTGATGACCACATTGCGCAGCGCGTCCGCGCCGTACGGATCGGGCTTGCCGGGCGAGCCGTCAATGCTGTCGCTGGCCGCCCAGCCTTTGACGCTGACTTCGCCGTAGGAGGGGCGGGCGAGCACCAACGAGTGGCCGGCACCATCCGCCGCGATCGGCCACGGCGAGCGGCCCTCGTAATTGACTTCCAGCAGCACGTTCCCCGCTGAGTTGCGCAGCCGCACCCGGCCAGAGCCGCCCGGCAGGCCATTGGTGCTGGCGCCGACCCACGGTCCCAGCACGCCAGAGATGCCATAGTGACTTTGGACGAAGGATGGTTCGCGGGCCACGACAAGGAAGGAACCGGGTTGCATCACGGTGCCCAAGGGGAAGGTGTATTCAATCGCCCCGGACAGGCGGAAGCCGCCGATGTTCTCGAAGTAGGACTGGGAGTTGAAGATTTCCACAAATTCCAGGCTGTTCGAGAAGCCGGGCACCGCGCGCGGATGATACATAATCTCGGAAATGACCAGGCCGGTCTTGCGGCTCGACGGCCCAAGCGGCTCTTTGGTGATCGCCAGACTGCCAAAGGTTCCGCCCACCGTGGTGCCGAAATCCCGGAAACGTCCGGTCGCAGTCTGGCCCGGACTGCGACTGGTAACAGCCATGCCGACGTAGAGGCTCGCGGGCATCGCAATCGTGACCGAACCAAGCGTCGCCCAAGTCTCGCCATCCGGGCTGGAATAGCCCGTGAAGACATTGCCCACGCGCCGCAACCGCAGCCAGGTGTTTGGGTAGGTGACGGGATTGTATCCGGTTTGGGTGGTGGCCCCGCCGATGGCGGAACGGGATTGGAGGAAGCAGCCGCTGATGCTGGGCGTGGCGAACGCGCTCGCGTGACGGCTGTTGCCCAGCAGCGTCTCGCGCGCCATCAAGCCGGCCTTGGCCCAGGAGTCGTTGCCCGTGAAGCCATCCAGACGCGCCTTCACGTCGAAATCCCCGAGGCGCTGGCTGGATTCATAGTTGAAGCGGAACTGGTCGGCGGCGCCGCCGATGTCGGTGCCCGCGCCCGTCACGTCGTAACCATTGCCCGCGACTGCCACGGAGCCTTGCACGGCGGGATTGCCCACCGCCGCGTTCACAAACCCGACCACCTCGAACATGATTGGGGAATTGGGCGCGATGGGATTTGCCAAACTGTCCCGAACGTTGTTCACGGTGAGCGTGTACATTACTCCCGGCGACAGCAGCGTGGTGGTGAGAACCACGGTGTTTGAGTTCAACCCATACGCGGCCGACTGCACGGTCGCTCCGCCAATGGTGTAATTGCTGGACGCCGTGGCGGAAGGCTCAACCACCCGTTTGGAAAAGGTCACCGTCACCGAGTTCGTGGTGCCGGTCGCGGCGACCAGCACCGGCGGATTGGGATCCACGACATTAATCGAAATCGGAGCGGAGGTCGCGGTCGCCCCGGTGTTATCCGTCGCCACGGCGGTGAAAACATAAGAGCCTTCCGAAAGGTCCGTGACGGTGAGGGTGTAAGGCGAAGTTGTGTCCGTGCCGATCGGGTCAAGCCCCCTGAAAAATTCGACTTGGGTAACGACTCCATCGCTGTCCATGGCGGTGGCTTCAAGGGTGAAGTTGACCGGCACGTTTACAGTGGCCCCATCGGCCGGGCTGGTGATGGCGACCGACGGCGCGATAAGGCCGACCATTTCCAAATCGAACTGAAGGTCGGAACTGCCCGCGCCAACGTTATGCACTTCCACGGCGATGATATTGTCGCCCGCCACGAGGTAGCTGGATGGGACGGTAAACGGGTTATAGAGCGGCTCATTCGCGTCGTCCGCAGTGAAGTTCGCAAAATCGGTGAATCCTGTCGGGGCCGCCGGCATGCCCGTTCGTACGGCCTCCACGCCGTTGATAAACACCACCGCCCCGTCATCCTTTTGCACGCTCACCTGCAAGCCTCCATAGGCGGCGGGGTTGGCGACCGTAACCGTTTTCCGGAAATAAACGGTGGGAAACCGCGCGCCGGCTGGCCCGATACCGATGACGGTTCCGAGGGTCTGGTTGTTTTCGCCCAAGGGACCGGGGCCGGAAAGCCATGTCCCGTCGGGGAACGTCAGGTTGGTCCACCCCGTGCCCAAGTCGGTGCCGAGGTTGTGATATTTCCAGACCGACGCGCGCGCGATGATGGTGCTGGGCGGCGGGGGGATCGTCTGCACGAAGATCGCGTCCGAGTCCGTAAACAGCCCGGCACCGTCCGTCGCCCGCGCGCTAAATGTGTAGAAGCCCGGCGCCAGATTGGACACCAAAAGCGAATAGGGGGCCGTGGTATCTTCGCCAATCAGGACAGCGGCCCGATAAAACTCGACCTTGGCGATGGTCCCGTCCACATCAGTCGCTGTGGCGACGACCGTGACGTTGCTGCCCACGATGATGGCGTTGTCCGCCGGGCTGGTAATGGCGACTTCGGGCGCGACGGGGTTGTAATTAACCAGCAACTCAAAGTCGAAGCTGACATCCGAACTGGTGATGGCGCTCTGGTGAACTTCCACGGCGATGACATTGGTGCCGTCCCGCAGCAGTCCCACCGGTAACTCTTTCGGCTGAAATACCTGGCCGTCATCGGCCACCGCGCCGAGCGCGACGTTGGTGTAGGCCACCGCCCCGGTCGGCATATTGCTGCGGAAGACCTCGGTTTCGTTCACGTAAACCAGCCCGCCGTCATCCCGCTTGAGCCGGAGCAGGGCGTTGCTCATCGTGGCCGTGTCGGTCAGCACCAGCGTGTAGCGAAAGTAAAAGGTGAGGTTCGTCTCGCCGATCGCGTTGGTGGCGATCAGCGTGGTGCCCTCGTCGCCTTCGCCATAGCCCAAATCCGCCGGCCCGGACAGCCACGCCGTGTCGTTGAAATTCGTGCCGCGCCAGGCGGATCCCTGATCGGAGCCGTCGTCCAGATACTTCCAGACGGACCCGGTGGCGATGAGGGAGGTTTGGGCACCGGCCTGAAGACCGGCGAAACCGGCGAGGACCAGGGTGAGAACCAGGGCTTTAAGACTGTTACTTCGCATAACGATACTTGAGGTTTTGATTGTTTTACTTACCGCTCAACGAACACCAAAAAAATGCCGCTGCCGAACTCAAACCGGACTTGGCGGGCATGGGAAAGTTTACCATCCCCCGGGGCAGCTGGCTAACTCGGAAGCCGCCCGACGGGTGCGCGCCAAGCCGGTACGGGTACAAGGGTGCAACGACAAACATTTTTTTCATCGGCTGATTGATGACAGATATTACCCAAACGAGATCCAAAAGCAAGAACTCAATCCATTTTTTCAGCGCCCACATTACTATTCCGTCATGCTACGGCGGACAAATCGCCGCCGGAATCGCCGCCGGAATCCGCCGAACCTTCTGGCCGGATACCGGGCCTGCGTCAAAGGCTTCAACGGCGGACCGGGACGAATCTTTCATTCTTTTTGAATTACCGAGGGTTAACCATGCAGTAGGACACCCGCCTGACCCACGCGGTTACGCGGGAATTGGCGGGCAAACCACCGGGCATCAAATCTGCCCAGGCGCTGGCGCGGAGGGAGCACGGGGCGCATTCCCTGGCCGCCCCGGCCAGGTGCCATCCCGGCCACAAAGCTGGGTGAGCGGGGCGCTTCACTCCCCGGGGGCGCATCAGATTAGTTCCTGAAGCCGAGCCATTGAGGTAGGGACATCGCGCCGCGATGTCCCCGCCCGCGTCCAGCGGGCGGAACGAACTCGCGGAAAAGCGGCGCATCGGGCAGGCGCGTTGCGCCGCTGGACGCGGCGCGGTCGGCGCGGCGCACCGACCCTACCACAAAATTAGCTGCGTCTGCCCTGTTTCACTCCCAAACGGCCATGGTGCGGCCGGCACCGCGCCTCACGCTACGGTTCCGTCACCTGGACCACCCGGTAAATCCGTTGCGTGTCCGCCCCTACGGTGTCGGTCGTGGACGCGGTCGCAGCGATGGCCGTGACGACTCCGCCGAGGTCCATCCAGTTCGCGTCATCGAAGGTGTTCTTGAACTGGAGTTGATACCCGCGTCCGGGGATCGCGTCCCATCCGATTGTGACGACACCTCCGGCCGATTTATCAATATGGATGATGCGCAGTGGCCCGACCACGATCACCGTGTACGGCTGCACCACGCTCAACGGCGGCATCCCGTTGTCCGTCGCGCGGAACACCAGCACGTTCGTGCTGTCGGCCTGCGCCGCGCTCACCAGCCAGGAGAAGACGCCCGTGTTCGTGTCAATGCCCGCGCCCGCCGGCGGCGAGCCGTCCAGACTCCACGTCAGCGCCTGCATCGGCAGATCCGTGTCCGTCGCCAGCGCCGTGAAGCGGAACAAGCCCTCCGAGTGAATTCGGTTGCCCGTGATGCCCACCCACACCGGCGGCGTGTTGGATTCGAGCACAAACACCGAGAACGTCTTCGTGTCGCTCTGCGACGGCGAGCCGGAGTCCTCCACCTTCACGGTGATGAAATAAGTGCCCGGCCCCTGCGCCTCCGACGGCGTCCAGAAAAAAACGCCTGACGAGAACATCCCTGCTCCAAGCGGCACTGGGGCGACCAGGCTGAAGACAAGTGCTTGCCCGCCGTCGGGGTCGGTGGCGGTGGCGGTGAAAGTGGTTATCCTGCCTTCAAAGACTGTCCGGTTGGTAATCGTCGCCAGCACCGGCGGATCGTTCACTTCATCCACCGTCACGGTGAAACTCTTCGCGTCATCCTTCGCCGGCACGCCGGCATCGGTCACGCGCGCGGTGAAGTTGTAAACGCCCGGCCCTTGCGCCTCGTTCGGCTGCCAACTGAACACGCCGTTCGTCGCGTTGATGCCCGCGCCTGCCGGCGGCGTGCCGTCCAGGCTCCACGTCAACTTCTGCACCGGCACATCGGGGTCGCTCGCACCCGCTGTGAACGTCAGCAGCGTGTTCTCGTTCACCACGCGATTGGCGATGGCGGACAGCATCGGCGGCGTGTTCGACAGCGCGATGGTGTTCGCCGCGCGCGGCGTCGGCGTCGTCATAAAATAAACCGCCGCCTGCCCGTCCTGGAAGCGCCCCTGGCTCACGTCGTTCGTCTGCACGCCAAACGTCACAAAATCAATCGTCGTCCCGTCCGCCGCGAACAACCCGATACTGTCGCCCGGATCGCGGTCGAGCTTGAAGTTGACATGCAGGTCCGCGGAGTTCGTGCCGTTCTGCCCGCTCTCCGCGTCAGCCCACACCAGCAGGTAGCCGAGCGGCGGAATGACGTAACGTCCGTTGTTCGGAATGTGGAACTGCTGCTTGTTCGTAATGCTGTCGGCGAAGTAATAATCGCCCAGGTTCACTGCGCTGGCGCCTGGGTTGTAAATCTCGAACCAATCCTGAAACGCATTGGGCGTCCCGCCCGCCGGGTCCGCCAGCGTGGAAGTATTGCCCGCCATCCATTCGTTGATGAACACGGTGAGCGGCGCGCTCGCCGGATTGTTCGTGCCGCCCGGTGTGATGTAATAGAAACTCCGCCGGTCGCTGACACTCCCGTCGGGGAAGTCGCCGTAGGAACGTCCCGCATTCGGCACGCTGTAATTGAGGTAGTCGAGGATGTTCGTCTGTCCGCCGTTGGTCCGCACCAGCGCCACCGCGCCGATGTCCGCCGGAATGGTGAAGCTCGCGTGCAGTTCGTTGCTCACGGACTCGCCGGTGTTGCCATCCAGCCAGACAACAAGAAACTGCCCGTTGGTGACAATCGTGTTCGCCGGAAACGCCCACTGCGTCAGGTTCGAGTAATTGTTCGCCAGGAAGTGGCCGCTCAAATTCAGGTTGCTCGTCCCGCCGTTGTAAAGCTCCGCCCACGGATGGCGATGACCGAAGCGGTCGGTATTCCCGTTCACGTTGTTCGGCAACACCTCGTTGAGCCACAGCTTCGGAATCGCCGGCAGCGTCGCGCGCGCCGAGTTCACCGCCCCCGGGGTGAAACGCGCCGCCACGCCGACGTTCGGCGGCGCGGGGCTGACCGTGCTGTTGATGCCGTTGCCGGAAAGCCGCAGCGTCAGCGGCCCGCCGTTGGTGCTTTGCAGATACCAGTAACTGAGCGTGTAGGTCGCGTTGGCCGGCAGTGCGGGCGAAAAATTCTGCCAGATCGAATTGTTCCGCGTGGTGCCCCCCGCCGAGGCGATCAAGTGAAGACTCGCGTTGCCGCTGCGTTTGACGCTCGTGCTGATCACGGAGGCGCTGTTGTTCCCGTCGGTGCCAATGGTCCAGGACGTGCCGGGAAAAGTTGCTTCAAAGCCACCGTTGGAGACCACGTTGACCCCGGCCTCAGCGACGCTGCCAGCCACGATCGTGATGTCATCCAGGTAAACATCACCCGCCGTCTGGAGATAAACGTAGAGACTGGAGCTGCTCGCCGTGCCCGTCTGCGTCACGTACACCCACTGCGGCGCGGGCGGTGGCGCGTTCGTCGGCACGGCGGCCCAGTTCATCACGCGGTTGTTGTCCTGCGCCGGATCGATCAATTGCAGCGACGCCCCGCCGCCGTCCGCCGCCGCCGGCCACGGCATGTCCTCGTCGTACGTCACGCGGTCAATCACCGAGTCCTGCGCGAGCGTCGCGCCGGGCTTGATGAGCGCCAGCGTCTCGCCGCCATTGTCGAGCTGGCCGTCGAACTCGCCCACGATCGGAATCGAACTGCCATAGGTCGTGGCGAAAACCGTCGCATCCTTCACGATGACCATGAACGCGCCCGCTTCCAGCACGCTGCCTTCCGGGAAGGTGAAATCAATTCCGTCCAGCCGCCACAACGACAGGTCAAACGCATTCGACACCGACGTGTTGTGAACCTCCACGAACGACGCGTCCGGCACCACCGGGTTGTACATGATTTCGTTGATCACCAGCTTGTCCTGCGGCTGCTCGACCGCGCCGGTGTAATTGATGTTGAGCGTCGCTGCCGCGCTGGCCACCGCGTTCCCGCGCAGATCAATCCCCTGCACCGCCAGCGTGTTTGCCCCGGCTCCCAGCGGATAGCGCAGCGTCCACGTCGTCACCCCCGTCCAGGTGACGCGATAAGCGATGCCATTGATCTCGATGGTCTTCACGCCCACCGGCGCGGTGCCGCTGATCGTGATCAAGTTCCGGTTCGTACTGAAGCTCGCCGGCCCGCTCACCGCGAAACTGGCTGCCACCGTCGCCAGTTGCGACTGGATGTAGCCGCGCCGCTGGCTGATGAAATCCTTCATCGCCGCCGGAGGCTGCACGCCCACGCCGTTGGCCGTGAGCGCGGCGTACTTCGCGTCGTAGAGCGCGTCCGCGTTCACCGGGTTCATCGGCCCGTTCACCGCGTCCTCGTACGCCCGCCACAACGCCCGCGCGAACACCGGCGTGCTTTCCATGCGGACAATCGCCCCGTCGCCACCCGCGCCCAATCCGGCATCGAACGGGTTGCTGCCGGAGCCGAGCACGAAGTCAATGTCCCACGCCATCAGCGCCCACTTCCCATTCTCCGGCTTGTAGGCATACATGTTTTTGCCGCGCCCGTAGCCGTAGCTATCCCAGTTGCCCGCGATGCGCTCCATCGCGAAGATGCGCATCCACTCGTCCACGTCCACGAGGTTCTCGACGAGCGTCGTGTACGGCTCCGGCCCGGCGGCGTTCACCGCGTCCACCAGTGCGAAGAGGTTCGTGAAATCATTCGCGGAAGTCTCCACCGCGCGCGGCCGCCAGCTCCAGCGATACCGCGCGGTCTTCTTCTGCCCGCCCGTCGTGGTGTAAACGCCCAGGTTCGCGTCCACGTTGCTGAAGCCGGAGCCGGCGTCGTCGAACTCGAACCAATCCTCGATCTTGTGGAGGCTGCCGTCGTTGCCATCGGGAAACCACTGATCAATCATGTCCGAGTTGGGCTGCTGCGCGTCCTCGAAGACATTCGCACGCGACTGGCCGTTGACGAACACGCGCACGTAGCGGCGATAGTTGAACGGAGCGCCCAGTTGCCCCGCGATCCAGAACGCCGCCTGCTCGCGCTGCGCGTTGTCGTCGCTGCCGAGGTTGCCCACCGTGTTCAGCACGAAGTCGGTCACGCCCAGCATCAAGTCGTCTTCGGGAAGATTCAAAACGTAGTCGCACGTCCCGCACGTCGGCCCGCAGTAGCCGCCGGTGTGGAACGGACTGCCGCTGTAAAGCGTGCGCGTGTTGTAAACGACGCGGTGATTGCCATAGACGAACGTGCAATCCAGCGGGTCGTTGCTGTTCCGCTCGCGGTTGGCCCAGGTGTTGATCGTGTTCTGCGTGATCCAGAAGCGATACGTTCCGAAGCTCCCCGCCGGCACGCTCTCGCCCCAGCCCACCAGGCATTCGCGCGTCGGCGCGTCGCTGGGAAACTTCGTCGTGGCCGCCGGCGCGAAGCTGTCCGTCGCCTGAACGTGAAACGCGATCAACGTGCCGCCCGCCTGGCCCGGTAGGGTGGCGCTGTAAATTCCGTCGCCCGCCAGCGCGTCGCCGCCGGTGCCGTTGTCCAGCATCGTCAGGGTCGTCAGCGTCGCCGAGGGATCGGCCCGGTACTTCAGTTGCACCGACGCGAGACCGTCCGGGTCATGCACGCGCGCGGACACCACGATGGGCTGGCTCGCCGCCGGCAGGATGGGCGCGTGCGTCACGTCGGTGATCGCCGGCCCGGCGTTCGTCGCCGCGCGGCTGTTGCGCGCGCCGGGCGTGCCGAAATTCCGCGCGTTGACAATGTTGCCCGGCGATTCGAGCCAGCTCCCGTGCAGCCGCAACAGAATGTCCGGCGTGCCCTTGAGGTAACGCACCCGCGCGCGCAGCGTCGCCGTCTCGCCCGCGTTGAGCGCCGTCGTCAGCGCGGTGTACGTGCGGTTGGCGCCCGTGTCACCCCGGCCCGACGCGCGGATGCGATAACACCCGCCGCCGCCAAAACCGCCCGTGCTCTCCCAGCTCGACGTGCCGTGCGTGCCCTGCGCGAACCAGCCGCTGGCGTTGCTGGTGAAATTGGAGTTGGCGACGCGGTTGGTGTTGCCGGGGCCGATGACTTCCACGTCGTCAATCAGGCATTCGCCCGCGCCGAGCAGAAGGATTTGCAGTCGATCGGCCGCGCCGTTGCCATTGTCGAGCACGCCGGTGAACTGGTTCGTGATCCACGCGCTCTTGGCCGTCTCGTCGCTGTCGGCCCAGTTCGGCGCGAGGCGGTTGTCGCTGCGCGGATCCATCAGTTCGAGGCTGCTCCCGCCGCCGTCAGCGAGCGAACCCCACCGTCCGCCCGTGCCGTAAGTCACTTCGTCCACGACGATGTAGATCGTGTTCGTGACGGGCTGGCCGAGGTCGTTGGTGCCCGTCACCTGATCGGGCATCGAAAGCTCCACGCGCTCGCCCCGACCGGACAGCGATCCTCCGAAATTGCCGAGGCAATTGGCGGCGGTGAGTCCGGCGTAATTGGTCAGCAGCCGCGAAGCGTTCTTCGCGATGACGAGGAAGGCGTTGCTGGCGATGACGGTGTTGTTCGGAATGGTGTAGTTGATGCCGTCGGTGAACTTCCATTTGCCGACGTTCACCGCGTTGCTGCCCTTGTTGTAAAGCTCCACGTACTCGTCATCGCTCAAACCGGACACCGGGTTGTACATAATCTCGTTGATGACGAGGTCGCGGATGAGCAGCCGCGTGTTGTTGGTGCCCGGCGTCTTGCTGACAAGCGCGTGGAACGTCGGCGCTCCGTCCGGGAAGCGTCCCGACGACACGCCGTTCTCCTGGCCCGCGAACTGCACCACGTCGAGCACGCGGTTCTGGTTCGAGTTCACCAGGAAAATCGTCTCGCCGCCCGACGCCAGCGAAAAGCCCAGTGTCGTCTGGTTGAAGGAAACGAAACCGCGCGGCGACAGGGTGGTGGCGTTGGGGATGCGGAATTTGTTCGTGCCCGCCTCGTCGGAAAGCCACAGGCCGGAGAGGTTCACGGTGGCGGTGCTGCGGTTGTAAAGTTCGATGAAGTCCTGCTCCGGGTCGTCCGTGTGCGCGAGGAATTCGTTGATGACCACCGCGCGCGCCGGCTCCGGGCTTACACCGTCCATCGCGCCGGGCGAGCCGCCCATGTCGCCGCTGGCCGACCAGCCGAGCACGCTGCCCTCGCCGTAAGTGGGCCGCGTCAGCGCGAGCGAATGGCCCGCGCCGGCTGCCGCCACGGGCCATGGCGGCTGGTTGTTGTAGTTCACTTCCTGGAGCACCGCGCCGAACTTGCTCCGCAAACGCACCGTGCCGCCGCCGTTGTTCAAGCTGCCGGTGAACGGACCGGCGACGTTCGGGATTCCGTAAACCGCGCGGATGTCATCCGGTGCCTTCGCGACGACGAGATACTCGCCGGAGCGCAACACCGTGCCCGGAGCGAAGGTGTATTCCACTTCACCGGAAAGCCGGAAACCGCCGATGTCCTCGGTCCACGCCTGCGAGTTGAAAATTTCCACGAACTCCAGGTCGCGGAGGTCCGCGCGGTCGGGCGGATGATAGTGAATCTCCGTGATGACCAGCGGCGACTTGCGGCTCGACGGGCCGGGCGGCTCGATGGGCAGCGTCTGCGCGCCGAGCACTGCACCGCTGACGTTCATCAGGTCGCGGAACTGCGCGGTGGTCGTCTGGCTCGCGTTGCGGCTCGACACGGCGAGGCCGAAGAACACCGTGCTCGGCATGGCGATGGTCGCGGTGCCGAGCTGCGTCCAGGTCTGGCCGTCGTAGCTGGCGAAGCCGGTGAAGACGTTGCCCGACCGCTGGAGCCGCAGCCAGGTGCTCGGGAAATTCACCGGGAACGAACCACCGCTGGACGCGCTGCCGTCGGCCGGATCGCGCGACTGAAAGTAGCAGCCGTTAAAACTCGGCGTCGCCAGCGCCGCCGCAAACCGACCGTTCGCGTTGAGGCTCTCGCGCGCCATCAAACCCGCCTCGGCAAATGGATCAGTGAAGTGCAGCGATTGCACACGCACCTTGATGTCGAAGTTGCCGGTGCGCTGCGAGTAGCCGAATTGAAACTGGTCGCTCGTCCCGCCGATATCCGCGCCACCGCCCGTGACCATCAAGCCGCTGTTGGTCATGCCCAGCGAAAACCCGGCGGGCAGCGGCGTGCCGATGTCCACACCGAGAAATTCCGTGGCGACGAACAGCGCTTGCGAGCCGGCGGCGATGGCGTTGGGCGTGGTGGCGCGGTCGCGGACGTTGTTCACCGTGAGCGTGTAGCTGTTGCCGTAGGTGAGCGTCGAGACGGTCAGATTGATCGTCCGCGTGTCGCTGCCGAACGCGGCGGCGGAAATGGAAACACCGCCATCAATGGCGTAGTTCAGCCGGTTGGTCGCAGTCGCGATCTCGACTGGCTCGGAGAAAACCACGCGCACGGTCGTTGCGCCGGCGTTGAACACGCGAAACAAAGCCGGCGGGAAAACATCCGGCGTCACGGTCAACGTCGCCACGCTGCTCGTCACCGCGCCGAGGGCGTTGGTGATGACGCAGCGGAAGCCGATGGCGTTGTCGGTGAGCGGCGCGGCGGCGTTGGTGTAAATGGCGGTGGTCGCGCCGGAGATGTTCACGCCGTTGCGCTGCCAGCGAAAACTCGGCGGCGTGAAGTTGCTGACGGCGACGCGGAGAATCGCGGGCGACCCTTCGACGACCGTGGTGTTGGTCGGCTGCGACGAAATCACCGGCGTCGTTTCCGGCGTGAGCCGCCACGCGGGGATCGGTTCTTCGACCACGCCGTTCGGCAGCCGCCACCGGACAGAGAGATGGTCGTTGCCCGTGCCTTCCTTCATCAGCGCCTCGATGTAATACTTCTGCCCCGCTACGAGCGTGATGGCGCCTGACTGCTGATTTGTCTCCTTGGTGTAGTCGCGTGCGCCCGTCGCGGCGAGGACTGATGCGATGGGAACTTTGGCCGCCGGGTTCTCGCTCGTGCTCAGATAGAGGAGCGCCGACTCGTCCGCCGCCACCCAGAACGTGTAGTTGCCGTTCGTCGGCGCGATGATGAACGAGCGCAGCCGCTGGCCGTAGTTATCAGCGGTGTTGGCCGGCGTTTCCAACGACGACGTGAGCGTGCTGGTGCTGGTTGGGCTGTTGGGAAAGCTCGGATGGTTCGTCAGGTCCGCCACGGTGGCGCCGCCGATGTTCGCGTAGAACTCGCGGAAGATTCCCTTCGTCAACGCGGTGAAATTCGCCGTGGATCCGGCGGCGATGGTGTTGGGCGTGGCCGCGCGGTCACGGACATTGTTCACCGTTAGCGTGTAGCTGCCCGGAATCGCCAGCGTCGTGGTGGTCAGAATGATTGTGGAAGTGTTGGTGCCGAAAGCGGCGTTGTTCACGGCGACGCCGCCGGTGAGCGTGTAATTGAGCTTGTTGGTCGCGGTGGCCGGTTCGACCGGCTCGGAGAAAATGACAATGACACTCGTGGCGGAAGTGTTCGCCACGTTCACGAGCGCCGGCGCGTTCGTGTCCGCCAGCACGGTGAGCAGCGCGCTGGCGGTGTTGGTCGTGCCGAGCGCGTTGGTGATGAAGCAGGAGAAGGTCGAGGCGTTGTCGGCGAGCGTTACCAGCGGCAGCGAATAAGTGTTGGCGTTGGGGGCGCCGGGGATGTTCGTGCCGTTGCGCTTCCATTGGAAGGTAAGCAGGTCGGCGTTGCTCAGGCGCACGGTGAACGCCGCCGCGCCGCCTTCGACGACAGTCACGTTCGTCGGCTGCTGCGTGATGATCGGCGGGCTTGTCGGTGCGCCACCGTAGGCCAGCAGGCGCGAGGCGGGAATCGGTTCCTCGATGGTTCCGCCAGGCAACTGCCAGCGCACGGCGAGATTGTCGCCGCCGCCGCCTTCCTTCATCAGCGCCTCAAGATAGTAGCGCTGGCCATTGGTCAGCGTGATGGGCGCGGATGTCTGGTTGGGTTCCGTCGTCCAGGCGCGCGACGCCGTCCACGCGGCGACATAGGCGACACGCACTCTGTTGGCGGGGTTTTCATCCGTGCTCAGGTAAAGGTCCGAGGCGTCATCGCTCGCGATCCAGAACGTGTAACTGCCCGTCGTGGGCGGCAGGATGAGCGCGCGACAGCGCTGGCCGTAATTCTCGGCTATGTCGGTCGGCGCCTCGAACGCGTCACCCAGAATATTCGTGGACGACGGGTTGTTCGGGAAGATGGCGGCGTTCGTAAGGTCCGCCACCGTGACGCCGCCGCCGATGTTCAAATAGACTTCGCGGAAGACGCCGTTGACCTGGGCGGAAACACTTCCGGCGCCCAGCGCGGCAAACAGAAGGGCGAGAACGGTTGAAACAAGCGGGCGGGCACAACATTTACGCATAAGGCTCAAAGCACGGTATCATACCGTGAGTCCGCCTGCCCGCAAGATTTCAAACCGAGTTGCAAGCTCCTGGCCAGAGTAGTGGGGCGGGCTTCCAGCCCCCGTGAGTTTTCGCAGAAAAGTCAGGTGTCGATCCGCCACTCGCGGGCAAGATGCCCGCAGCGGCAGGCGGGAAGCCTGCCCCACTATCAAACCGGCGATAGTCGCGAAAAGCGCGGTGCTCCGCCCGGCGAGGCGACTCGCGCGACGTAAACCGTCAGCCCGATCAACGCGAGCAGATTGGCCACCTGCGACACCCCATGCCAGACGCGGAACGACCGCGCCGCCTGCTCCTTCGCAGCGGGTGAATGGGATTCGCTGTGCGTGTACTTGGTCTGATGGAGTTGCTTCAGCTTTGGCTGGAGCCACAGCCCGCCGGCCAGCCCGAGGGCGAAGATGCCGGCGGCCAGTCCCGCCGTGAGTCGCAAGAGCGGCCGGCCCAGATGAAGCCATTCCACCAGCAGATGCACCAGGGCGATCGCGCCGCACACGTATTGCAGGACGAAGAAACGGGCCACCACCATCTGCGCGATGCGGCCGGAATAGAACGGGTAATTTTGCGGCCCCAGAATCTCCTTCATCTCCGCGGAGAACATCGCCGGCGCGGCGACGAACGTAAAACACACCGCCGCCCCCAGCCACACGGCGGCATTCACCACTCCGACGAAACGCAGGATTCCACTCACGCCGTCACGCTAGGCAAATCCACCGGATGTGCCAAGCGCGGATTCGGGCGCAGAACGAAAACTTTCTCCCGTCCGCTTCACTCCAATCCCCGATCCACCAACCCATCCTCATCCAACCCCAGGTAATGCCCCAGTTCGTGGAGTACCGTCGTGCGGATCTCCTCGCGGAAAAACTCCACGTCGCCCTCGACCATCTCCCACAGATTATCGAGGTAGAGAATGATCTGTGCCGGGATGATCGCGTGACTGCCCTCCGCAAATTCCCCGCCGACAAACAACCCCAGCGTGTCCGGCTCAATCCCCTCGGCGATCAGTTGCGCGCTGGGGCGCCGTTCGTAAGTGACCGGCAGCTTCCGCGCCTCGGCACCCAGTTGCGGGGGCAGCGAACGCAGCGTCGCCGCCACCTCCGCTTCCGCCAGCGCCACCAATTCGCGCCAGGCGCGCTCCGCGTTGTGGGCCGCGCTCATTCGTTCGGTGGACGGGGCGACGACGCGGCGGCAGCCTTCACACCCGCGGTCACCAGCGGATCGCCCGCCGCGCTTTGCCACGCGGCCAGCCAGCCGGCGATGAAGAAAAGCAACGCGTGATTCCTGAGCCATGCCATAGCGGCTCCCCTTCTAACCGCGCCCCAGGCGGTTTCCAAGCACCATCCCGCGCGGCGCAGCTTCCTTTACGGAATCGGAATCGGGCCGGGAAGAACCTGGTAGAAGCGGCGCGGCTGGTTGGCAGGTTGGGAGTCGTACCACAACTGCACCGGCTGGTTGAGCGTCACGTTGGTCAGGCCGAACCAGAGATTCGTTTGGTTCAGGTTGGTCGTGGCTTGAATCCCGTAGGTCAAGCCCACCACACCATCAATGGTGACGCCCGCATAGAGGGCGATGGAAACTCCGGCGGGATTGACGGTGAGATAGGCCGGGGCGCTGGTGACGCTGCCATAGGAGTCAGTCACCACCGCCGTGAACGTTCCGCCGTCAGTCACTTGCAGATTCGTCAAAACCAACATGGCATTCGTCGCATCCTGAATCGCAGCGCCGTTGAGCTTCCATTGATAAGTGATCGGTGCCACGCCGCCGCCCAGGACATTAAACGTGACGCTCTTGCCCCAAAACCCCACCTGGCTTTGCGGCTGGGAAAGGATCACGGGATGTTTGTCGCACTTCCCGGCTGCGCCAGCGGCGTAAATGGCTGAAATCTCCGCCCCCGTCAGCGCGCGGTTGTAAATTCCGAGTTCGTCCATGTCGCCAACGAAATGCACGCCCCCCAGATTCGCGGGCCGCACGCCCAGACGCAGGTCCGTGCTCGTATGGGGAGTGAAAATGCCGATGGGCAGCAGCGCGGCGACGACGCCATTGACATAGAGCGCGGCCATGCCGTCGGATTTTCGATACGTCACGGCGACGTGTTGATACACGTTGGGACTGATCAAACCGCCTCCCGAAAAAAAGGCGTGAAACCCCCCGCCGACATCAATCAAGTTCGCATAGAGCGACCCGGGATTATTGCCGCCGCCGCCACCGGCGGACATCCAGATATGAGCGCCGACCACTCCGGCGGTTCCCCATTCGAGCAACGGGCGGCCCACCGAAATATCGCCGGGTTTGATCCACAACTCCACCGTCATGCCACTCCCGCCGCCAACGTTCAACGCGGGCGAGCGTGGAATCAAAATGTCATCGTTCACCCCGTCCAGATGGAACGCGCCGGCGACCAATCCGTTTGTGTACGATGCTCCGTTATTGAGAACGGCCGTGTTGGTGCCGACCAGGTTGAAGCCATGCCCATCACCCGGCCACCACCCGACCAGACCGGCTGGCACCGCCGCGCACGGCTGGCTCAAGCCGCTCGCTTCAGAAAACCGGAGCGCTCCGGTGACAATGAATGTGGAAAGCAAAAGGGATCCGTGGCAGGCAAACTTTGTGATGTTCATAAACTGGTAATCGGTGGAATTGGTTTCGCTTGTGGGTAGCATGGCTGAAAACCCACCTTTGGCAAGGGGAAAACCCTTGTCATTTCTTGCTGACCAGGATGCAAAACGCCCACATCTTATTGCCCGCGCGGTTTGACGGAACCGCACCGGACGCAGTTTGGCTGCGCACCGCCGGGCGTGCGTGTCATCCCTCGTCCGCATCGGACGCGGACGCCGGCCCTTACGCCACGTTGGACGCCGCCACCGTGACCTCCACCACGGCGCTTTCCGGCCCTTCGCCGCGCGAGTTTTTGCCCACGGCCTTGAAGCGATGCACCCCCGCCGGCTGGCCGTGCAGGGTCAGATGCGCCTCCGTCGTCTCCAACTCGACCACCAGAAAGGTGGCCGAGCCGGGCGCCTGCTGCAAATAGGTGTAACGCGTCGCGTGCGGCGCGGCGCAATCGAAATGAATGTCCCCGCCCGCCACCATCAGATTTGAAATCACCGCCTGGCCCACCGCCTGTTCCGGGCGCGCGGTCGTCGGCACCGTCGAGCGGATCATGTCGCCCTCCGCCGTGCCCGCAAGGAAGCGGCGCGTGGCCTCCTCGTACCAGGCCACGTTGTCCGCGTCCAGCGCGGCGGCCTTTTCGTTCAATTTCGCGGCGGCGAAACGCCACGCCTGCAACTTGGCGCTGTGCGATCCCAGGCAGTAAAGACAATTGGCCAGCAGCGAACCGAGCGCGCCCGCGGTCACCGCCTCGGAGATCTCCCACTCCGGGTCCACCTCCTGCCAGGCGTCCCGCGCGGCCAGGCCGTCCGTATAAATATCCGTGCGGCTGCGGGCATTGGTGTTCAGCGCGTCGAACGAGTGCTTCTTGGCCGGCTCCTTGCGGAAGCGCACGCGGCCCAGGCCGGCCACCTGGCGGGTGATGGCGAGGATCTGGTCCACATTGGCCTGCCACAGCGCGGTGACGTTGCGCAACTGCGCGCGCTTGGCGCTTTCGGCCTGGACGAGCTGGTCCACAAGGGTGATGTCCGTGCTCCATTGCAGCACCGTCTTTTGATCCCACACCCAGGGGACGTCGGTGGACAAGCTGTTCTGCGCATCGTAGGTCCGCTGCGCCCGCGTTCTGACGAAGTCTATGCTAATCATACGGGAGCTACTCAGCGGGATTTGTGCCAACTCGAAGTGCGTCCATGCCGACGGAAGTGAAAGCCCTGGGATTCTTCCCGAAGAACATCGAACATTCAATATTGGGTTCTCGCTGTTTTCGGTGGACTGTAATTCCGGCCAGCCCAAAGGGCGAAAGAGAATAGCCCAGCGATTCATCGCTGGGACTGGGCGCACGGGTGGAAGCCAGTCCCGCAAGGGACGACAGAAATCTCGCCTCCCCAAGCACCCGGTTCCAGTCGGAGTTCTTTCGTCCCTGCGGGACTTGCGGGCCGCTGGTTCGCGGCCCCAGCGATGAATCGCTGGGCTATTTTCGGTCGTCCCTGCGGGACGCTCCCCCGCAACCGCCAACTCCAGCCGTTCCGTTGGCGGGTGCGAAGGCCAGGATCTATTCCACCGAAAACAGCGAAGAACCCAACATCGAAGCAGTGGCAGGCGGCACCATTGGACGTTCGATGTTGAACGTTGAATGTTCGGTGTTCAGTGTTCGATGTCGCTGGTTCCGGTTCCGCCCCATCGGCCTGGGACCGTACTCCGGTGAGAAAAGATCGCACACCGGCAGATTCGTACCAGCTATTTTCTTCCCCGTTCGGATCAGCGGCGGCCCCGGGGCGTACTGCGCCGGCTCCGGAGACGGCAAAGCCGGCGTTGACCGGGCTGCGAATGTCCCCGTCGCGTACCCATTCGGGACAAGGGCGGGTAAAGTTGCGCGGCGCGATGGACTCCACCGCCAAAAATGGGACAGACAAGCCCGCCGACACTGCCTCCAAGGCTTCCGTTGGCACGGCTCTTTCGTCCAGAGCCGCGACGGCGGCGCGCGGGGGCGTGAACGTGTCCAACATTGTGGCATCCACGAGACACTTTACCCGCGACGGGTCGAAAAATACCGCCGCTTTGTCCAACTCGATACGGCCCCTGTCAAAAAATGAGGCAGACCGGGCGGTTTGCGGTGGGCAAATGCCGGAATAATCCGCTTGCCATTCGCGTCAGTAATGGTGATGGTTGACCATAGTCCATCGGGAAAAATCCAAGTTCAAAGAGAACAAGCCGCCATGAAAACAACATTCTCCACCATCACCAGTTTTCTTCGTGTTTGCCTGAGTCTGCTCGCGCTGGCGGCTTCGCCATGGATCGCGTGCGCGCAACCATGCGCGGCCCCGCCGGCGGGGCTGGTCAGTTGGTGGCCCGCCGAAGGCACCGCCAACGATCTGGCAAATACCAATCACGGCGAACTGGTTGGTGGCGTCAGCTTCGGATCGGGCAAGGTGGGCCAGGCTTTCAGCGTGTCCGGCGGCAGTTTCGTGCGGGTGCCCAAGTCGGCGAGTCTGGACGTGGGTTTGGGCGGCGGTTTCACCATTGAGGCATGGATCAATCCAACCGACGTGGCGAACGGACATGTGATCGCTGAATGGAACCGCGGAGTTGGGGATCCGGTGCCGGGCGTGGCCTTCTGGCTTGGTCATCCGTCCCTGCCGCCCGGTGTCTTGATTGCGACGATCGCAAACGCCGCCAGTCAGTGGCAGACGGTGCAATCGCCGGGGGGTGTGGTGCTGCCCAATGTGATGCAGCATGTGGCAATGACGTTCGACAAGGCCACGCTGACCGTGCGGCTGTTCGTCAACGGCGCGCAGGTCGCCCAGGGACAGGTTACGATAACCACGCCGCAGACCAGCCACGACTTGTGCATCGGCCACCGGCCACTCAGCAGTTACTCCTTTGCCGGTTTGATCGACGAGGTTGGCCTTTATGGGCGCGCCTTGTCCCAGACCGAACTGCAAAGCGTCTTCAACGCCGGCAGCGCGGGCAAATGCACCACGCCGCAGCCGCCGGGCATTGTTGGCCAGCCGCAGAGCCAGACGGTGACTGCGGGTGCCAGTGTCTTGTTCGGTGTCACGGCCAACGGCACGGCACCGCTGCACTATCAATGGCTGTTCAACGGGGCACCGCTCACCGACGCGACCAACGGCACGGTGACCTTGGTCAACGTGCAATTGAGCCAGGCAGGGAACTACTCCGTGGTGGTTTCCAATGCCGCCGGGACGACGAACAGCGCCGGGGCGGTACTGACAGTGAATGCTCTCCCGCCGTGTGCCGCCCCGCCGGCCGGGCTGGTCAGTTGGTGGCCCGCCGAAGGCACCGCCAACGATGTTTCTGGAGCCAACCACGGCACACTCTCCGGCGGCGCGTATGCGCCGGGCAAGGTGGGTCTGGCGTTCAGCCTGCCGGGCGGCACCAACCAGGTGCGCGTGCCCGCATCACCGAGTCTCAACGTGGGACTGGGCGGCGGCTTCACCGTGGAAGCGTGGGTGTATTTGACGAACGTAAGCGGCAGCCACCCGCTGTTTGAATGGAACCAACCGGCGGCGGGGGTGCCTTACGGCGTGCATCTGTGGGTGGCGCGACCCACATCGCCCGCCGGCGAATTCATCGCCAATCTGATTGACACGGCCAGCGCCGAGCATGTCATCGCGTCACCCGCCGGGCTGATCACACCCAACGTCTTTCACCATGTCGCGCTGTCATACGACAAAGCCTCCGGCATGGCCCGGCTCTTCCATAACGGCGCACTGGTGCAATCGGTCAACCTGGGCAGTTTCACGCCGCAGACCAGTTACGATCTTTATTGGGGCCGACGGCCAGCCGGACAATCGGCCGGGGCACTGTCCGGGCTGATTGATGAACCGAGCCTCTACAACCGGGCGCTGGCCACGGCGGAAATCCTGGCGATCTACAATGCCGGTGTGGCGGGCAAATGTCAGACGCCCACTGCGCCGACGATTCTGACCGCGCCACAGAGCCAGACCGTGATCGCGGGGGATTCCGCCAACTTCAGCGTGCTGGCCACCGGCACCGCGCCGTTGAGTTACCAATGGCGTCACGAGGGTACCAACCTGCCTGGAGCCACCGCATCCACGCTGGTGTTAGCCAACGCACAACTGGCCGACGCGGGTGCCTATTCCGTCGAAGTTACCAACTCGGTCGGTTCGGCAACCAGTTCCAACGCGGTGCTGACGGTCAATCCGCCGCCGCCTTGCGCGCCGGTGCCTTCGGGTTTGGTGAGCTGGTGGGCGGCGGAAGGCAACGCGGCCGATCAAGTCGGTGCCAATCACGGCACGCTGTCCGGTGGCGCGACGATTGCACCGGGCAAAGTGGGGCAGGCATGGCAGTTCGCGGTTAGCGGCGATTTCGTCCGCGTGCCCGCGTCCAGCAGCCTGGACGTGGGGGCGGCTCCCGGATTCACAGTGGAGGGTTGGATCAACCCGACTGACACGGGGCCAGCGGGCCATCCGATGGTCGAATGGAGCCGGCCCGGGAGGCTGGGTCTGCACTGGTGGTTGGGGAAAGCCGGCTTTGCGCCTGGCTACATGTACGCCAACGTGGTGGATGTCAATGGCGGCTACCATGTGATCGAAGCACTGGGGGCGGTGCGCGTCGGTGTCTGGCAACACTTGGCCGTGAGCTACGACAAGGCATCCGGACTGGCGCGGCTCTACGTGGATGGCCAGGTGGTCAGGGAACAGAACCTGGGCACCTTTACGCCACTGACTCAAGACGACCTGCGTGTGGGCGGAACGACTTACGGGAGCGGTTACGCGTTTCCGGGAAAATTCGATGAATTGAGTCTGTATAATCGGGCGGTGACGTCGGCCGAGGTGCTGGCCATCTACAGTGCGGCCAAGACAGGCAAGTGCCCGGTGCTGGTCGCGCCGACGCTGGCGACGCAGCCGCAAGGCCAGACGGTGACGGTGGGTGGCACCGCCACGTTCAGCGTGGTGGCGGGCGGCACGGTGCCGTTGAGCTACCAATGGCGCTTGAACGGCGCCGCCCTTGCCGGTGCCACCGGCGCGTCACTGGTTCTGTCGAATGTGCAATTTGCCCACGCGGGCAATTACACGGTGGTGGTGACGAACATCGCCGGCTCCGTGACCAGCAGCCCGGCGGCGCTCACGGTGAATTTCCCGGCCGCCGTGGTGCGCGTCGGCAGCGCCAGCACCACCGCCGGCAGCAGTGTCGAAGTGCCCGTCACGCTCGTGGCCAACGGCAACGAGAACGCGCTGGGGTTCAGCCTGAATTTCAATCCGGCGCTGCTGACTTATGAAGGAGTCACGCTGGGCGGCGGCGCCTCCGGGGCGTCATTGTTTTTCAACACCGTCTCCCTCGCCAGCGGGAAACTGGGGTTGCTCGTGGGCCTGCCTTCCGGCACGACGTTCGCGCCGGGCACGCAGGAAGTCGTGCGCGTCACCTTCACGACGGCCATCGTCATCACGCCCACGTTGACGGGCATCAGCTTTGGCGATCAACCGACCGCGCGCCAGTTGTCGGATGCCGCCGCCAGCCTGGTGGTGCCGCCGCCGGTGTATCTCAACGGCATCGTGACCGTGGCGGCGGCGGATTTCGAGGGCGACGTTTCCCCCCGGCCCAACGGCGACAAGGCCGTGACGGTGACCGACTGGGTGCTGGTGGGTTTATACGCGGCGCGACTGGACTCGCCCACGAACGCCACGGAGTTCCAGCGGGCGGACTGCGCCCCGCGAAACAAGCTGGGCGATGGAAAAATCAAGGTGACGGACTGGGTGCAGGCCGGCCGCTACGCCGTGGGGTCGGACCCGCTCACGCCGGTGGGCGGTCCCACTTCGGAAGGGCATTCTTTCGCGAGCAGCTTCGCCGCCGGCCAGGCATTTGGCGGCGGTTCCGCGCGTGTGATCCGGGTGGCGGACGCGGTGTTGGCCCAAGACCAAACCAACGCATTGAGCGTCATCCTCGCGGCGCAAGGCAATGAGAACGCGCTGGGCTTCAGCCTGACGTTTGACCCCGCGATGTTTGGTTTCCTGGGCGCGACCCTCGGCACCGGCGCGGGCGGCGCGACGCTCACCGTCAACACGAACCAAGCCGGCTCCGGGTTGCTCGGCGTGGTGATGGCGCTGCCGTTTGGCGGCAGCTTCGCCGCCGGCAGCAAGGAAGTGTTGCGCGTGAACCTCCGCACTTCGTCCACGACCACCGGCACCTATCCGGCGGCTCTCACGGACGACCTGGTGCCGCGTGAAATATCGGACGCCGCGGCCAACTCGCTGGACGCCGGCTATGTCAGCGGCACCATTGCGGTGAACGGCCCGGCTCCGGCCCTGCGAATCGCCCGGTCGGGCCAGGACATCAGCCTGCTCTGGCCGCAGTGGGCGACCAATTACGCGCTGCAGGTGGCGACTCCCCGATTGCCGCCAGCGGGAACGTGGACCAATCTTAACGCCGCAGCGTCCGTGATGAACAACGAGAACGTGGTCACCGTGACGAACAGTGGCGGAGCGGGATTCTACAGGTTGTTCCGTCCGTAGGCGTCGTTCGGGAGTGGCTGCGCGGCGGGGTTGGTGTAATTCCCGGTTGTTAATCCGGGGTGATTCCGACACGCTCAATTCATGGACGCGCATCGGAGCCGTGATTCACTGAGAGCTTCCCACGAATTCAAAGCGTCCGGGGATTCGCAATCAATCCCTGGATGCTTCGAATCCGTGGGCCGTGGCGTGGGAAGGCGCGGGCCGGAGGCGACCAGCCGCATTCAAACACAAGCGGCGTTCTGGATCGCGTTGCTGGCTGTAAGCCTGTTCACCGGAAATAACAACTCGTCCGCCGCGCCCTCACCGTTGCTCAAGCCGCAACCGGTAACGATGGCCGAGCTGGCGCGGGTGAAAAGCGGCGGCGTCTCCGTGGTCGAAGTTTCTGATTATATTTTCGGCGGCTACCAAGGCGAACTGCCCAGCCCGCCGCACGCGGACTTGAATCCGAAGAAAGCCTTCGTTGTGCGCTGGGAGAAGTTTCCCTTCCGCTTCGTGTTCGCGCATGAGGGCAGCTACTGTCCGTGGTTCGAGTTCCCATCCGGCGCGGGTCTTTGCTACCAGTTCTTCGAGGGCAACGACGGCTGGGCCGAGTTGTTCAACGACTGGGGACGCAAGGAGCAGAACAGCTTCGTGCAAATCATCGAACCGGGGCCGCGGCGCGTGTGGGTGCGCTGGACTTACTTCGGCGTGAACCAGACCAACGGCGCGCGGGCGTTCTGCGCCACGGAGGATTTCTGGGCGTATCCCAACGGGCACGTCCTGCGGCGGCAGAGTTTCGAGTCGCTCATCCCCGGTGAGAACAAGGGCTACGCGCGCGAACCCATCGAGATGATCGGCTTGTGCCCCGTCGGCAAACTCTGGTTCGACGTGCTGCGCCCGCAACCCGACACCAGCGAGAGTCACGCGCTGGCGGTGCTGGATGCGTTTTCCAACAATCGCTACGACGTGTTTTGGCAGCGGAAGCCGGACACGTTGTTCAAAGCCATCCCGCGTCGCACCGGTTGCGATTGGAAGGTGCTGGACGATTCGCCCGGTGTCGCGTTGATCGTGCCGATGCGCGAGGGCGCGCCGTTCTGCGTGTTCGGCGACGCGTCGGGGTTTGGGCACGAGTTCACGCGGCTCAAGGAACACAGCTTCAAAGACACGGGCGGCTGGAACTGGAATTCGCACTCGTGGGACCACTGGCCCATCGGCTGGCTCAACAGCCAGGCCAACGACGTGAACGAGCGGACGCTTCAAACGTATCCGAACCACTTCTCGCCGGCGGGCATGGATTTCTGGGCGCTACCCAACGAACAGGTCGAGCGCCGCGTGTTCTATTCCTTGATCGGCGTCGGCGGAAAAGATTTGGAAAAGGTCCGGCGGGTCGCACGGCAGTGGTTGAAGCAAGGTGCCGCCGGCATCGCCATGCGCGACAGCGGGGCGGGCCTGCCCGTTACTTTCAAATAGCCGCCCATGCCCATCAAAGTTCTCGTCCTCTCCTCCACGCGCAAGGAACGCGACGGCATCGCGGAATACACGCGGCAGGTGTTCAACCCGCAGCACCAGCAAACGGCGGCGGCGACCATCGAGGTCCGCGACATCACGCCGGCCAACATGCTGGCCGCGCCGTTCCAGGGCGCGGACGTGCTGCACATCCAGCACGAGTTCTTCCTATTCGACCGGCTGGTGGGCGTGTCCGCGCTGTTTTACTATCCGTATCTCTGGCTGCTCTCAATGTTCTGCGGCTGCCGCATCGTCACCACGATCCACTCGACCTACAACGTGGACAATCTGGCCGCCGCGCTGCCGCACTTCAAGAAGCTCGGCTTCCTGTTTCCGCTGGGCAGCCTCTACATGCGGCTGCACTTCTGGCTCGTCGTCAAACTCTCGCGGCGCGTTGTCATCATCAGCAAGATCGGGTTGGAGAACATCCGGCGGGTGATTTCGCAAAAGGAGTTCGACCGCAAAGTGCGCTACACCCATCTCGGCAATTACGCCGCCAACATCCGCGCCCAACCGCGCGGCCGGTTGCAGGAAAAGTTCAGCGTCACCAAGGCGGAGAAGGTTTTCACGCTCTTCGGCTTCGCCTTCCCGAACAAAGGCTACGAATACGGCGTGCGCGCGATGGACGTACTGGTGAACCAGCGCAAGCGGCACGACGCGCGGCTCATCATCGTCAGCGGCGAGACGGGCAAAGGCAGCTTCCCCGGCGGCGGACAGGGCGGCACCTACATCGGCTGGCTCAAGCAACTGACGGCGGAACATCGCCTCGAACAACACGTCCACTTCACCGGCTACCTCGCCAACGACGACCCGCTGCTCGAAGATATTTTCGCGGAGACGTTCTGCTTCGTCTTCCCGTATCTGGACCGGCAGTTTCCGAGTGGAGCCATCTCAACGGTGCTGGCCACGCGCAAACCGATCCTCGTGACGCGCATCCGCTGCTTCGACGAATACGAGGGGCTGCTGCACTTCGAGGAGAAGGATGCGGCGGCGCTCGCGGACAAGATGGTGGAGTTGATGGACACCCCGGCGCTCGTGGCCGAGGCGGAGCGGATCACGCAACACAACGCGGAGAAGTTCAGCATGGACCGCATCTTCGCGCGGCATCTGGAAGTGTACCGGGAAGTGGCGGGAGGGTGATTCAGAAAACCCCGGAGCGGCTCTCCAGAACTGCGGAATTACTACCGCGACCCCCAGTCGAAGACTTCACGACGGTTGCAGATCGCAATCGGAGTTTGTATCTTACCACCATGAAACTCGCAGAGATCGAACAGGAAGCGATGGCTCTTTCGGAACGGGAGCGCGCTTCGTTGGCCGCCAAGCTTCTCGACACGCTGCCGCCTCCGGGGACGGATATTCCCGATGAAGAGATCGAGCGACGGGAACGGGACTTGGAGTCGGGACAAGTGGCCGCGATTTCGCACGACGAGTTCATCCGGCGCGTGGAACGGGAACGCGGCCAATGAAGGTGGTTTACCACCCGGCCGTGCAACGAGATGTCTCCCGGATTCTGTGCCATTACGACGGCATCAATGATCGATTGGGCGATGAGTTCTGGGAGGAGTTGAACTCGTCCATCAACCATGCCAGCGCGCATCCGCAACGCTTCCACTTCGAGACGCGCAACCGGCGAAGGGTAAATTTGAGGCGCTTCCCCTACCATTTTCTCTTCCGGGAAATCTCCGGCGGCATCCGCATCACCGTCGTGCGCCATCACAGGCAACATCCTGAACGCGGACTTCAAAGGCGGTAGCCCATCACGCCGGCGGCAGCGCGATGAAATCGTCCAGCACGTAACCGGCGTTCAGATCCGGTTCGTTAAGAATGCGGTAGCCGAAGCTCTTCAGGATGCCGATGGATTCCAGGCCGGACTGCTTGAATTCCGTGGTCAACTCGATGCAGATGACGGGCCGGTCGCGCTGAATCAATCCCTTCGCGCCGCGCAACACGGACGGCTCGAAGCCTTCCACGTCCATCTTCATGAAGTTCACCTTGCGCGTCTCCGGCAGCAGCAGGTCGTCCAGTCGCACGATTTCAATTTCCTCGCCGCCGGTGCGCTTGTGGTCGGCGGTGGTGCCGAGCAGCGAGGCGTTGCCGGATGCGACCGCCGTCTGGAACAGGGTCATCCGCGCCGGTTTGTCGCCGCAGCCGAGGTTGTGCGCCATCACGTTAGCGCAGTGGTTCACGGCCAGCGTGCGCTCCAGCTTGCGAAATGTTTTCGCGGACGGCTCGAACGCGAGCACCGCGCCGCCTTTGCCGGCGAGTTCGCTGAAGATGAGCGCCATGAAGCCGAGGTTCGCGCCCACGTCCACCACACGGTCGCCGGGCTTGATGTAGGCGCCGAGTTCCTTGAGGACCTTGGCGTGCCACTCGTCGAAGTGCGCGTGGTAAATGATCTCCTGCAGGTCGCCGTCGTTGGTGAACGGCAGCTTCGCCCAGGAATATTGCACCACCAGTTCGCCGCCGGGGCCGCGCCGCTGGAGTTTGAGACGCAGCATCGCCGCCATGATCTTGAACCGGAAGCGGAGCGCGTCAGTGATTTGCCGGAGAGTGGGCATGTTACCGGGGCTTGATGTCGGTGAAGCAACGCGGATGACCGTCGCGGCGCAACAGGAACAGGCGCGGCGGCTCGTAGTGATTCTCCGAAGTGAACGGCGCGGCGAATTTGTCGCCGACCAAATCCTTCCGCACGAAGAAGGCGTTCACGCCCACCGTCTCGCAGCCCACGAGCGCGTAGCCCAGTTCCGCGCCGATGCGTTCGAGCGCCTTGAGGCTGCCGCCGAGATAGGACGTGCAGTTATAGACGAGGCTCGGCTCGTACTCGACCGTCCAGTCCACGTCGGGCGGGTAGGTGGAGTTGTATTCGATGACGGCGGCGCGCGGGCGAAACTTCTTTAATGCCTGCCACGCAAAGGAAGTGTTGCGATCAATGTCCAGCGAGAGCAGGTCGAACTCGACCGGCACGCTCATGCTGGTGAGGGTGTCGGAAACGTTCTCCGCCGTGACGAGGGATTGCTTCAAGGCCAGACGCCCTTCCGCGATGGGTTTGTAAAATGTTTTGCGGATGCTCGCAATCGCGTGGCCGTCGCCGTCCACCCACAGCCCGTGCCAGCCTTGCGTGAGCAAGTTGACCGTGCAGTTCTCCAGACCGTCGCCCACTCCGATTTCGACGAAGCGTTTATCCGTGGTGCCGATGCGCCGGAAGATTTCGCCGATGACACCGTCCTCACCGTTTTGGGAAAAGACCTGGTGCTCGTGACGGTGCAGGCGCTTGGGATCGGCGTAGCGCGGCTGGGCCAGCAGGTTCATCAGATACTGGTGCTGCTGGATCTGGGCGAGCTTCTCGATGTT
>JANNEF010000243.1:0-10852 GCA_031378375.1 Verrucomicrobiota bacterium
TGCCGCCGCCAGCGAAGCCTGGCATTATCAACGATCCAAGACGGAGCAGAAGGCCTTTCGCGCCGGCTACGAACAGGCCCTGGGCGACCAGGTCCGCGCGGAATATTGGAAGCTCCAGCAACAGCATCTCCCGGCCGGTCCATCGGTGCTCCGCCTGCCCGTGCCGCAGCCCGAACGGCTCACGCCCGATGGGGTGCGCCTGCAACCCGCCATGCAATTCATCGAAATCCATCAATAACCAACTCCCTTACTCACCTATGAAAAAAATCCTCTTCGTATGCGCCGCGCTAATCGCCGCGGCTTCCGCTCCCGCCCAGTTTGTCGTCGTCGCGGAAACCCCCGACCTGAACACCATCACCCTCCAGAACCACCTCGAAGAAATCCTCAAGCTCGGCGTGATGATTGAGGAGGCGCGCACCACCAAGAACTGGCTGGGCAACGCCGCGGACGTCCTCGATATCGCCGGCGCCAGGGAGTTGCTCCAAAACCTCCAAACCGTCGGCGTCGGCCAGTCGCGCGCCGCGCTGGCCACCGTCGCCACTTCGCTGGACGCCCTGACTTACAACGACACCGATCTCTATCGCCCGCCCGGCGATTCGTTTGTCACTCGCGACGGACGCCTAGTGGCCCGCGCCGACGATTTCAAACCGGAGGCCGCGGTCTTTGGCGCCGTGCGCGATTATGACGCGGTCCAGGAGGACGTCGCCCCGCGCCGCGAATCGCTGCGTGCCGGCATCCAGCAGACGCTCACGCAATTGCAGGCCGCCACCACTCACAGCGCCGTGCAGAAGGGCATCGGCGTGCTTTTGGCCCAGCAGGCGGAATTAGAAGCCACCGATCGCGAACTGACGTTCGCGGCGCAAAAAGCGGTGCTGCTCGACTTGCAAAATCGCGCCGAGCGCGACCGCCAGGAAAAGGCCGGCCGGCAGGAACAGGCGCAGGAGTTCACCGAGGCGCTCCGGCACTTGGGCGCCGCGCTGCGGCCGCCGGCCTTTACCCAGCCGGCCCGGACCACCACCACCGCCCGGCCATGAACACGCTGGTCCCCAATCCACTGTTTGATTACGCCCAGCTCTTCTCGCTGCTGCTGCCGATCGCTTCGTTGCTGGTCGCGGCCGGTTTGCTCGGCGCCTTTCAACGCGCCGCCTCGGGGCCGGAGCAGTTGCGCGCCATTGTGCAGGTCGCCGCAGTGGTGGCGCTGCTGGCCTATTTCGATCTGGCGGTGCAAACGGGCAAGAAGTGCGTCCAGACACTGGTGCAGGACGGGATGCACGCCCGACCGGAGGAGTTGCCGCAAAAGTTTGCGAAAAAATTGCTCGCCACCAATGGCCAGGACGAGGGCGGGGGGCTGTGGGATCAGGTGACCAGGTTTGCCACGCGGATTTTCGAGGGCTTCCTCATCGCCTTCATCGTCCTGGTCGCGCTGGTGGCGCTGGCGGTCTTTTACCTCGCCTATCTCGCGCAGGAACTCACGCTGGAAATGGGCATCGGCCTGGCGCCGCTGTTCGTCGGCTTCCTCCTGTTGCCGGCCACGCGCGGCCTCGGCGTGCAATTCCTGCTCTACATGCTGGCCGTGATCCTCTTCCCCGTGGGCTGGGGCGCCGCCTCGCTGGTTTCCGACCGGCTGATCGAGTTTTCCACGGCGCACAATCTGGACCAAATCCCGGACGTGGCCGCCAGCCTCTCCTTCGGCATCCGCAGTTTGTTCGGCACCCTGGTGCTTGCCGTCTGGATCATCGTGAGCACCCTGGTCGCGCCCTTCGCCATGCTCAAGGCCGTGACCACCGGCGTGCCGCTGAGTTCCGACGCCTTTCGCGGCGTGCAGGCCGCGCTGCGCTCAAAATAACCGCAACTCGATGAACCCATTGCCATCATGAATCTCGAACTGCCCTTTCAACGTCGCGTCGAGCCGGCCCGCCTGCTCTTCGATCTCAATCTGGCCGCCAAGATCTGGTTCGGTTTGTTTCTGCTCGTCACCCTCGCCCTGCTGGTGAGTCTGTGCGCTTCCTTGCGGCCGCGCGCGGCCCAAATCCAGGGCGTCTTCGTCGTGGGCGGCGACGGCTGGCCCTACTGGGCCAGACGCATGGATTGGGGCGCGGTCACGAACCTGCACGTCCGCATGGCGGAGGAGGCGACCCTGGCGTTTCTGCTGCGCAACCCCGCCGGCTTCGACGCGCCGGAACGCGTCGAACTGCTCTTCCTGCCCGAGGCCGCCAGCCAGGCCCGCGCCCAGTGCGAACGCGAGGCGCCCGAACGGCAGGCGCGCGAGCTGCATCAGAAGCCCGAAGGTCTTAGCTTGCGTTACCTCCGTCTCTCCAACGATCGCATCCGCGTTTCGGTGCGCGGCCAGCTGATCCACTCGGGCCTCTTCCGCGGCCAGCCCGTCGCTGACGCCGTGCCGTTCCAACTGGACCTCGAACTCATCCCCAACCCCAACCTCGCGCTCAACGGTTTCATCCCGCTCGTCGTGCGCTCCTTTCACTATGAACCTCTGCACCCTTAATCTGCTGTTCACGTCGCTCGCGCTGGCCGCCGCCGAGCCGCCCGCCATCACCAATCTCTGGCTGAACGACCAGACCGTGGCCGAAATCCCCGTCGGCCTGCAGCGCGTCACCACCGTGAGTTTCCCGGGGCCGATCCAGGCGCTGGACGCGGCGGGTCTGACCACCGATGGCCGCGTCCCCGGCCTCTTTCAGCTCGCGCATCAACCGGGCAGTTCTTCCTTCGCGTTGCGCGCGCTCGCCACCGGGGCCTCGGCCAATCTCAACGTGCGCCTCGACCAGCGGCTCTACGTTCTGCTCGTCAGCGAGAACCGCCACCCGGTGCTCGCGGTGAACTTCCTCGCCCCCACGGCCACGAGCGGTTCGGCGGCGGGTGCCGGGGCCGCCGCGCCAACGCTCACCACCTCGCAATTGCTCGGCCTCCTCGACAAGGCCCGCGCCTACGAGGTGCTCAAACAGCATCATCCCCGCGTCGTGGCTGATGTCAGTGTCGCCCGCCCGCGCTCGACCAATGACTATCCCGCCTGCCTCGTCGTCCTGCACGAGGTGTTCCGGTTCGATGACGCGGACGCGCTGGTGTTCCACGTCACCTTGCGGAACAAGACCGCGCAGGAAGTGCGCTATCGCCCCGGTTCGTGGGCCGTGCGCGTCGGCGACCGGCTCTATTCGCAGGCGCTGGCCGATGGCGACGGGATCATTCCGGCGCGCGGCGAGGCGGTCGCCTGGTTCGTCATCCAGGGTTCACCGGACGGCCAGCGCAATCAATTGTCACCGCGCAACCCGTTCATCGTGCTGGTCAACCCGCTGTAACATCCCAGGCCCTCCGCCCTGAAACCCTCTTGCTATGAATCTGCAATCGGTCATTCGCTTCTGCACCGCCACGCGCGCCGGACGCTTCCTCTCCCTGGGCGGCGCGGCTGTGCTCTCCATCGTGGTGGTGCGCGGCTGCCGCCCGGAGCCGACGCGTACTGACTCCATTGAGGGTTCGACGCCGACGTCGATCGGGGAGGTGCTGCGCGCGGTGCCGGCTTTTCCCACCGCGCCACGCCGCGCTGAACCTTCCGCCAGAACGAATCCCGCGCCGGTTCTGCTGCCGCCCATCCGTTGGACGGGATCCAATGCGATCACCGCCGCGTCCGGGTCCGCGCGGTCGCGCCTGCCCTCGCGCCGGCTGCTGCCGTGCCGCCTCGTCACCACGGTGGACTCGTTCTCGCCGGAGACACCCATCATCGGCCAGCTCACCGAGGATGTGTATTTCCGGGGCGAATTGATGATCCCCAAAAACACGGAAGTCCACGCGCGGGCGCAGGCCGTCCGGTTTCGGGATCGCATCGCCAGTCAGGGGACCTGGACGTTCATCTGGGGCACCGGTGAGGAACTCACCGTCAACGGCCTCGCGCTCGACCGCGATCACAACGGTGATCATTGGGGCGTCACGGATGGCTCCTATGGCTTGCACGGCTCTCCGCAGCGCAGCGACACCGCCGAGGAAGCCAGGCTCTTCCTGGCCACTTTTCTGAGCGGGATCAGTGAACCGTTCAAGGAACGGCAGGCCACCGCATTCGGCTTTCAGCTCGCGCCGACCGCCCAGAACGCCGCGCTCTCCGGCGTCGGCGAGGTGATCGACACCTATGCCAAGCGGCTCCTCGCAAATCTGGAACGCGAGTCGGTCTTCATCCGCGTGCCCGCGGGACGAACTTTTTATCTCTACACCCTGGACACGATTCAACCGCCGCCGCCGCAACCTTAACCCCCGACCACCGCTCAACCATCAACTCCCGTTCCCCTCACGAATTATGAAAAGCTTGTTCCTCATTCTTCCCGCCGCCTGCCTCCTCACCGGCTGCGTGCACCAGCCATTCCCCACCGTCTTCATCCGGGAAGTGCCCGTGCAGGTCACGTCCAGCAACCGGCTGGACGTGATCCGCTTCCCGGCTTCCTACCACGCTTACACGATCGGCCGCCGCACCGATCCCGCCAACCCCGGCTTCATGCACGAAGCCCATATCCTCTATGTCCGCGAAGCGTCCGACCGTTGGAACCTTCAGCCGCCGGCCGCCCCGGCCCAGCCGCCGCTCAACCCGGTCGCCGCCCCGGAGGCCGCGTTTGCGCCCCTGCCGCTCGACCAGCAACTGCGCACCGAATTGCAGGAACAGCGGCGCGTCTCGCAGGCGTTGCAGGAACAAACCGCGCTTCCAGCAGGCCGCCGATCTCTTCGTGCCCACCGCGCGCAAGGCCGTCGAGCTTTCCACCCAGACCCAGCAACAGCAGCAACAACTCGATGACCGGCTCCGCCGGCTCGAAGAAGGCCAGCGCTGGTCCAGCCTGACCAACTGGCCCGCCACGACCAACCGCAACCGTTAGCCCAAGTACCAACCAAACTGATTCCTCATAACCATCCCGTCATCACCATGAACAAAACCACGCAAACCTCCAGCCAACCTCCCGCCGTTCCACTGTCCAGAACCAAGCCAGCGCACGAGCTGCGTCTCGGTGCCATCAAAGCCGCGATCTGGGAAAACAAAACCGAGAAGGGTGTGCGCCACCAGCTCACCTTCCGCCGGCTCTACAAGGACGGCGACCACTGGAAATCTTCCGACAGTTTCGGCCGGGACGATTTGCTCCTGCTGGCCAAACTGGCGGATCAAGCCCACTCCTGGATACATCAGCAGGAAGCGGCACCCGTTCGCCCGGAGTAGGAACCTCCACGCTCCAGCGTTATGGCGATCGTTCGGCCCCCTTCACTCGTGCCTCCGCAGCGCATTCTGAATTTCCTCCGACTCCCTGGTCGGATCGACGCCGGGACCGCCGCCGATCTCCTCGGTTTCAGCGCGCACGACATCCCGGTGCTCACCCGGGGCAAACTCCTAAAACCCCTCGGCAGCCCCGCCCACAACAGCGTGAAATACTTCAGCGCCGTCACCATCGAGGCGCTGGCCAGGGACGAGGCCTGGCTGGCGCGGGCCACCCGATTGGTCAACGAACATTGGCGCGGACGCAATCAGCGCAAGACGGAGAAAACGCACGGCGTTGCATCGGAGTACAGCGGGGCCAGTGGCGGGGCGGGTTAACCAGAGACCACATGTCCCAGGAGAAAAACAATCAGCCCGCGCCGGAGATCCCAGCCGCTCCGGTGGAGTTGCTGCGTCAGACGCGGCCGGCTTCGGAATGGTGCCAACAAGTTGAACAGGGCCTGGCCGAACTCTCGTCCCGTCGCCACGAACTTCGTCAGCAGTTGGCCGCGCAGCAGGCGGAGCGGCGCGCCGGCAATCCGCGCGCCGAGCAGAATCTTTCCGTGCGCCAGGCTCATCAACTGGCCAAGGCCCGGGTATTGGGTGAGGACTGGCAGCGGGCGGACCTCGCCCGAAAGCAGGCGGGACTGCGCTTTCGATCCGTCCGACGGCAACTGGCCCGGGTCCGCACCGAGCAGGGTCTGGCCCGGCAGCGTTCAGCGGGATGGAGCTACTGGGTATTGCATGCCCCCCGCCAGCTTTGGAAAACCCACACGCTCAAGAAAACGTTGCGCCAGGCGAACGATCAACGGCGGCAGGCGATCAAGGTGCTTCGGGTTCTGCGTCCGACGGCGACCGTGCCGGAAGTCCGCGCGCGCATCCTGGAGCTGACGGAAAGCCTGCTCGTCAACGACGAGCGTCTCAAACACAGCATCCAAAGTCTCCACCAGACCGATCAGTCCGTCAGCGCCGGGATCTCGCAGGCGTTGCGTCTGGCTCCGCAACTGCGCGCCCTGGGGGAACGTCCGATCGCCATGGAGCAGCCCGTCGATCCCGCCGTGCGCAAGTTCTCAATCCCCAATCCGGTCGGGGCGCTGGTCCCCGACACGCCGGTCCCGGCCCGGCAATGCCGGGTTCGCCTCGCTTAACACTGCCGCGACGACCGAAGCCCATCTTTTGCCATGAACCAATACGAGTCCCTCATTGACCCCGCCGAGTTCGGCCTCATCGCCGATTACCTGCGCTCGCGCGCTCCCATTGATCACATCGTACACGTCAAAAGGGAGTCGGAGATCCCGAGATTGGCAAAGGAACTTGTCCATGAAACCAAACTCCTGCGTTACCCGTGCTGGTCGCTCCCGCATGTCGTGGAGCGCGGCCTGGCCGAGGGCACGCTGCTGCTTTCGTCCCGCTACCAACTCAAACTCGCCAATCCCAAGTGGATCGTCGATGCAGCGAATATTCCGCGTCACAGCGACTGCACCGTTCTGTATCTGCCGCCCTTCTACCTCGCCCACACGCCCGGGTTGTTTGAGGGCAAACTCATCAGAGTCAAAGCGACGCAACCGCCTCACAAAACAGCCACCGACCGCCCCGCCATAAAACTGAAACCGTGATATTGCCTGGCCCCATCGTAAAATCTGAACGCGCCGACCAAGCCGCCGAGCAAGCGGCGGTCCGGGTTGAGCGTTTGGTTGGGCCTCATGGTCGTGCGACGCTCTATCTCGGCGACTCTCGCGAAATCGTGCCGCATCTGCGCGCGATGAACGCCGTGATCACAGATCCGCCCTACAAGCGAGAATACATTCCGCTCTATCAGCCCGTCTTCGCCGCCTGTGACGCGGCGATGGCCCCTGAAGCCATTTGCATCGCCATGGTCGGGCAAATGTTCCTCCCCACGGTGATGCAAGCCTTCCCCACCTCCTGGGAATATATCTGGACCGCTGCCTATCTGGTGCGTCGCGCGCGCGTGCCCATCTGGCCTCGGGGAATATCGGCCGGGTGGAAACCCCTGCTCATCTATGGCAAGAATCGAAAGGGATTCAAGCCGTGGAAAATGGACGTGTTCGAGCCGGCGGGGTCAGTGAAGGAAGCGCGCACCCATCACAAATGGGGACAGGATACCGGCGGTTTCGTGAGCATTTTGGACCGGCTGGAGATCACGGGAACCGTCCTGGATCCATTCATGGGCGGCGGCACGACGGGGGTGGCCTGCGCTCGCATGGGCCGGGACTTCGTCGGGGTCGAGAATGACGAGCAACACTTTGAAACCGCGTGCGAGCGAATCCGCACCGAACTGGACGCCGCGTTGCTCTGACCTCCTACGATGAGCTTCACCGGAAACACGCAACCCGGACGACGATTTGAGAATTCCACGACTCCATCGAACCACCAACCGCCAACACCGTTATGAACTTAATTCAACTACATCCCGCCATCACAACCGCATCCTCCATCGCTCAACGCAGTGACCCCTCCCCACCGCTTCGCCAATCCTCCCCGGTGGATTTCTGGCACGCGCCCGCCGTCATCGCGCCCAACAACTTCGTTTACAAGAGTCTCTCCAACTGGTCGTTCAACACGGCGGTCGGCTGCTCGCACGGGTGCCGCTTCTGTTACGTGCCCAGTGCGGCGACCATCAAGCAGGGGCCGAAGCTCGCTGAATATGGTATCAACGACCCGGACGCGGAGTGGGGGAGCTATGTGCTGTTGCGGCCTTGGGATGAAAAGAAATTCATGGCGTCGCTGCGGGCCGCCGAGACCACGCCGCGCACGCAACTCAAACCGGACGGCAACCGCGCGATCATGTATTGCAGCACTACCGACGCCTATCAGGTCATCCATCACTGCGATCCGGCACGCCAGCGTGAACTGGCGGCGCACGCCCGTTTCCTCGTGCGACGTTCCCTGGAACTGATCCGCGACCACTCCACGCTCAATGTTCGCATCCTGACCCGCAGTCCGCTGGCCAAATCAGACTTCGAGCTGTTCCAATCCTTTGGCCACCGGCTGCTCTTCGGGATGAGTCTGCCGACGTTGCGCAATGATCTCGCCAGGGCTTACGAACCCAAAGCGCCCGCGCCGTCGCAGCGTCTGGCGACGCTCCGGGCCGCCACCGAAGCCGGTTTGCATGTCTATGTGGCCGTCGCCCCAACCTACCCGGAATGCGACGAAACCGATTTGCGCGCCACCCTTCAAGCCATCGCCGAGCTGCCACCGCTGACGATCTTCCATGAGCCGATCAATCTGCGCGCTGAAAACGTGGCGCGCATTGAATCGGAAGCCGCCCACCTGGGCATCCGGCTCCGAACGGATGTGTTCGCCACGCGTGCGAAATGGCAGGACTACGCGCTGGATTCGCTGCGAACGGTCGAACGTGTGGCGGGCGAACTGGGACTTGCCGATCGCCTTCACCTCTGGCCCGACAAGTCACTCGGAAGCCGGGTCGCATTGCAAGGCTTGCCACAGCCGGAGCGACAGGCGGCGTGGCTCCAACGCTGGTGGAATCGGATCAGTGAGTGGCCAAAGGTGGTTGTCGGATCCGATGGTGCGAAGCCTCTTGGGTGATCGAAACCGGACGACTCCATTTTTGGCCTGTCCCCGCTGGCGGGAACCCGGATCTACTTGCGGATCGGCCCGACATAATCGGTGGCCACAACGACGTGGTCGAACCAGACTTTGCTCACTTGACCAGCGGGCACATCGGTCATGTAGAGGTAAGCCCAGACGAAATTCACGTTCAGTTCGGGCACTGTGCGCCAGCGAAAGCCCTCGAAGGGCACGCCGCCTGCCGGGGTGTTGAAGCTTTCCCGGTCGCCCTTCGCTTTGTTCCAGCGCACGCTGTCGCCACCTTCGCCGGGCAGAAACTTGTCGAAGACCCACTTGCCCTTTGGAAAGCCTTTGCCAAGATGGCGAATAAGCTGGCCGTCGATCCACAGCGCCATCTCGCCATTCGCGTCACCCACGTCGTTCATCTTCACCATCACTTCGACGCACGTCCAATGACCGCGCGCGACCTTCAACTCGCGGTCGTGGACGAAGCTGTTGCCCCAGGTTTGTCCGCGCGGCGGACTGCCGCGCATCTCGCTCCAGTAGGTGTAGAAATCCCAGCGCCAGCTCTTGCCGAAGGGTTCGATGCCCGTCCAGAAAGAGCGCGCACCGTCGGTGGGCTGGCCGGCCTTGACGGAGGGCCACGGCGTGGAGGGCTGGTTTCCTCCGATGCAGGTGCCGAAGTGATGCACCGGCGCGCAATCGGGATCGAACTTCACGTAGAACCGGGCGAAGACCCGCTCATGGCCCTTGGACAGCCGGCGATAGAGATGTCCGCCGTCTCCCTGGCCGCCGATGTGGGTCAGCAGCAGGGAATGTCCGCCACCGCTGCCCGCCGGCACGTCGGTGGCGAAGGACATGATCTCGGGATGACGCACGGCTTCCCACCGTTCCTTGAGCGCGTCGAGCGTCGGCTCCTCGAACTGCTCGACGAAGAGAACTTTCGGATCCTTGTCGATGCCGGTGTCGCCGGGATATTTCACCGCGAGGCCGGGGCCGAATTGGATCTGAGCGAAGACCGGAAGCGCCGTCGCGGTGAGCAGTCCGGCAATGATGGACCAGCGGCGCGTGCTCATGGTGGTTTCAATAATACTGCCGGATGTAGCCGTAGGCTTTGTCGAACAATTCCTGGTCGGTGTGGAGCTTGTATTTCAGCAACGTGCGACGAAGGGCTTGCTGCACTTCGCGTTCGCCCTGGGACGTGTTCTTCCAGCCATCGAAACGCACCTTCTTTACGATGTCGTCAATGTCCGCAACGATGCGCTCAACGATGATGTGCGTGTTCTGGTTTTTGGCCTCTTTGAACAACTCGGTGAGGGCTTCCTTGGCGAGGTCGCGTTCTTCGACCGGGTCGGCTTGGCGCTCGGCTTTCACGGTGTCTTGCGCGAGTTCGAGCATCTGTTTCAAGAACTCCACGCTCGTTAGCAAGCCTTGTTCGTGGCGCTCTTTGATGCGTTCCAACCGCTCGCCCAACTCGGTAAACTTCGGATTGCCGAAATGCTTTCGCAGCCGGGCAATCAACTTGATCTCGATCTCCTTCCCTCGCTTGGCGGGATCGGCGCTTTTCAGAAAATCCTCGATGACCTGCGCATCCATGACCAACGTCTCCACGTCGTCGCGCACGGACTCGACGTGGACGTTTTCGTTGATGAGTTCGATGGTCTTCGCGCCCAGCGCGTGCCAGAGGAGTTTGCCGTTGCCGCTTGGCGGTTTCACCGATTCATAGACCTGCGTGAGCCAGCGGTAATCCGTTTCGTAGGCATTCAGGCACGGGTCAGGAGAAAGCGCCTCCCAGATGTTTCCGAGGACGGTATATTCTGCCGCGAACTTGTCGCGCACTTCGTTGTTCGGCAGGCATTGTTGCGCTGCCATCAATCCCTCGTAGCCGCCCACGGTGCGATCCACGCCGGGGAAGAACGCCAGACACTTCTGGTTCCTCGCTACTTTCCGTGGCTGGAGGGCTTTGGCATAATGGCCGCCATGATACCTGAAAAAGCCTTTGAGCGATTGTTGGGGCTGGACGAGTGCTGGGAAGTGGGCGGCGCCGAGTATGAGACCGAACCGATGGAG
>JANNEF010000262.1:0-1555 GCA_031378375.1 Verrucomicrobiota bacterium
GCTCCATGGTGGGAATGGCCGCGATTTGTTCCAGAAGATGTGTTTTGTCGGGTGGATTCATAAAGTACCTAGAACACTAGGCACACCCACTCGAAAAACAAGCCGCAAATCTTAAATTGGAAGAATTTTGTCTCACACCCCCGAGGCGCCGAGGCGCGGGCGCAGCTCTGTTTATTGAAAGGCGTGGCCGCCGACTTGTAGCGCAGGTGTCGGAGTTCCACGCGCCAGCCATACCCGACCGACATGGCTGGGGCAGCATCAAAGTATTGGGCAGCGGACGCGGCACGGCGTATGAGTGGGGCATGAAAACGATTCGCAAATCCGCAGAACGGGGCCACGCCAATCACGGCTGGCTCGACGCGCACCACAGTTTTTCCTTCGCCGACTATCACGACCCGCGCTGCATGGGCTTCCGAAGCCTGCGCGTGTTGAATGACGACACCATCGCGGGCGGCGGCGGATTCGGCGCGCATCCGCATCGCGACATGGAGATCATCACCTACATCCTGAGCGGCGCGCTCGAACACAAGGATTCGATGGGGAACGGGCGCGTCATCCGGCCCGGCGAAGTGCAGTACATGGCCGCCGGCACGGGCGTGGAACACAGCGAGTTCAATCACTCCGAAACGGAGCCGGCGCACCTGCTGCAAATCTGGATTGTGCCCGACCGCAAAGGCGCGAAGCCGGCCTATGCCGAGCGATCGTTCGCGAAAGCACCAACAGGCCGTCTGCATCTCGTCGCGTCCAAGTCGGGCCGTGACGGTTCCATCGGCATCAATCAGGATGCGGACGTGTATCTGGCGAAACTGAACGCGGGCGACTCGGCGCGGCACACGCTCCCGCCGCAGCGCCACGCCTGGGTTCAAGTCGCGGAAGGCGAAGTGACGCTGGACGGCCAGATCCTGGCCGCCGGCGACGCGATGGCGTTTTCGGATGAAAGCGGATTTGAACTCCGGGCCGTGACTGCGGCGCAAGTGCTGGTCTTCGATTTGAACTGACCTCAACTCAAACCACCACATCCCACCAAACCAACCATGAAACACATTCCCACCATCGCCGGAGCCTTGCTCGGCCTCGCCTTCGTTGTCTTCGGCTCAAACTTCTTTCTGAACTTCATTCCGATGCCGAATGACCCGTCGCCCGCGGACGCGCCACACAAGTTGTTCATGGGCGCGCTGCTTCCGAGCGGCTACCTTGCCTTCGTGAAGGTTCTGGAAATCCTCGGCGGAGTGCTCGTGGCCGTGCCGAAGACGCGCAATCTCGGCCTGCTCATCCTCGGCCCCATCATCGTGAACATCCTTTGCTTCCACATCTTCCTGATGAGAGGCGCGACGTTGGTGGACCCGGCCAACATCGCCATCGTGGGGCTTGCCTTGTTCCTCCTCTGGACCGAGCGCAAGGCGTTCGCGGGACTCCCCAAACATTAGCGACGTGGTTGAATAATCACCCGGCGGGTGAATGGCAGCCGGGGGAGTGCTGTCTGTAAAGCATGTCGAAGTTTCGCACGCTCAATCCCCGGAAGTTCACGGTCGAGTTTCGCGACGCGCACCGCGCC
>JANNEF010000264.1:0-2439 GCA_031378375.1 Verrucomicrobiota bacterium
CGCAAATCAAAATTCTCGATGTGCGCTATCTTCAGGGTGGGGTTGCCGACGATAAACTCGTCCGCGTAGAAGTCGTAAACCGAGACCGGAGCGAACTCCCGATACGTGGGGCGGGCCATGGTCTGACTGTAATTTAACCGCACATTCATGTCCTTTCTCAAGCTGAATGTGACAGGGCAGACGCATCTAAATGATTTCTGAAAACGGGTTGCAAGTGACTGAGCGGAGCCAACTTGCGAAGGTGAATTTTGAGGTTCCTTTCCGCGCCGTTTTATGATTCAAACTCGGGATGCAAAATCATCCCAAACTCAGTTTGATCGAACACTTCAAAGACCTGCCCGACCCGCGCATCAATCGCACCAAGGATCACGACCTGATCGACCTCCTGGTCATCGCCGTTTGCACGCTGCTGTGCGCCGGCGAATCCTTCAACGACATGGAGGATTTCGGCCACGCCAAGCACGACTGGTTCAAAACGTTTCTTACCCTGCGCCATGGCATTCCCAGCCACGACACCTTCAACCGCGTGTTTGGCGCGCTGGACCCCAAGGCGTTTCTGGACTGCTTTCTGCGCTGGACGCAAAGCCTGCGGCAAGCGGTGGCGCAGGAAATCGTCGCGCTGGACGGCAAGGCGCTGCGCCGGGCACTCAACGCCGATCAGAGCGTGAAGTATGTCGTGAGCGCCTGGGCCGAGAGCAACGGGCTGGTGCTGGGCCAATGGAAAGTCGCCGACAAGAGCAATGAAATCACTGCCCTGCCCGAATTGTTGCGCGTGCTCGAACTCGCCGGCTGTATCGTTACGACGGACGCGATGGGCTGTCAGAAGAAGATTGCCAAAGCAATCATCGAAGCCGACGCCGACTACGTGCTGGCGCTCAAAGGCAATCACGAAACGGTGCATGAGGAAGTCAAAACGTTTCTGGATGACGCCGTGGCCGAAACTTCAAAGCCGCGACCGGCCGGGGCCAAACTCGCGCAAGCGGCGGCCACGTTGGCCGTGCTGGAAACGGTGGAGAAAGATCACGGACGGATCGAGACCCGCCGCTATTATCAGAGCGCGGAAGTGGACTGGTTTGCCGATCGGGCCAAGTGGGAGGGACTGCGCTCGGTGGGGATGGTCGAAGCGATCCGGGAGGTCGGGGGGAAACGGACGGTGGAACGGCGCTATTATCTGGCGAGTTTGCCGTTGGACGTGGCGACGTTTGCGCGGGCGGTGCGCGGACATTGGGGCGTGGAGAACAAACTGCACTGGGTGCTGGATGTGTGTTTTCGGGAAGATCAGAGTCGGGCGCGCGCCGGCTACGCGGCGGAGAATCTGGCAACTTTGCGCCGGCTGGCGCTGAATCTGTTGAAACGCGAGAAAACCAAGAAGCGCGGCATCAAAGGCAAACAACTCAACGCCAGTTGGAATCATACTTACCTACTGCGCTTACTCGGCGTCGAAATTTAGATGCGTCTGCCCTGCCGTACTTGCGCGTGATGGTGCCGTCGGCCTGGGTGAAGGATTCGAAGATCATGCCTTGTTTCTCGCGCGGAATGCCGATCCCGGTATCACGGACACACAAATGCAACCGGCACTGGCCCTTCGGCACCGCTGCGGGTTCGGTTTCCTCGGTCACGACCGTGACGGTGACTTCACCGCGCTCGGTGAATTTGATGGCGTTGCCGACCAAGTTGATGACCACTTGGCGCAAGCGGCCGAGGTCGCCAACCAGTTCATCGGGCACGTCGGGTTTGATGTGCAGCGCCAACTCCAGTCCCTTCTCGTGCGCCCGGAAACCGATGGTCTTGAGGCTCTCACCCAACCCATCCCGCAGCGAGAAGTTATCCGGATGCAAATCCAGCTTGCCGGCTTCGATTTTGGAGAAATCGAGAATGTCGTTGATGAGCCGGAGCAGCGACTCGCCGGAATTTTTCACGGCCGTGATGTAATTACGCTGTTCCCGGTTGAGCGGGGTGTCGAGGGCCAGTTCGCTCATGCCAATGATGCCGTTCATCGGCGTGCGAATCTCGTGGCTCATGTTGGCGAGGAAGTCGCTTTTGGCGCGGTTGGCGGCGTCGGCCGTGGCTTTGGCCCGTTGCAACTCCTGCTCGGTTTCCTTGCGTTGGGTGATGTCCCGAAAGATGCCGCGGGTCGCAACGGGTTTGCCGTCGTGGAATCGACAACTCGTGCTGCCCTCCACCACGATGGTCCGTCCATCCTTGGTGAGAAACTGGGTTTCCAGCCGCCCCACAATCTGGCCCGCCATGAGATCCTGAAAAATCTTCATGCAGTGCGCGCGCGAGTCGGGATGAATCACTTCGAAAGCGTTGAGCCGCGTGATTTCTTCGTCGGTATAACCGAGCGTTTCCTTCCAGGCGCGATTCACGAACAGGAACTGGCCGTCCAGCGCGACACTCTGAATGAGGTCGCTGGCGTTTTCGAACAGGTCCCGATGC
>JANNEF010000299.1:0-7160 GCA_031378375.1 Verrucomicrobiota bacterium
TCCGGGAGGTTCGGTGTGGAGGCGGCGGGTGACGAGGTCCGCCTCACCGCAACGATCTAATTTTGCTCGGGGTCTGGCCATGCCCAAAGGCTATCCCCGCCGCTTAACTTCTACCAGCCAATTAACGTAGTTGGTATAACACGGCGGGCGGAGTGGACGCGCGTTACCGCGTGGACAACGGCCCCCTGCCCACCGCGACCACCGCCAAGCTCTTCTGGGCGAACGGAACCGCCATCGCCAACATCCTGTCCCCCACCCCCATCGTCCCCCCGGAACCCATCCCCGTCGGTGGCCCCGGCTCCAGCGGCGTGATCACGTTCAATATTCCGGGTTCGGCATTCGGCACTCCGCCATCAGGGGCAACACACTTACTTCTGGTCCTTGATTACGAGAATCTGGTGACCGAAGGACATGAGGATAACAATTCAGTGGCCTTGGGGCCCTGCAACGTAGGTGACTTTCCTGAGTATTCTGGGCCAGAGGATGGGGTCAGCTTGAATGATGCGGATGCCACATTGAAGGCACGCATTGAAGATTTTAGAACCGCCGTTCTTGCCCTGCCTGGCACCCAGTATTTTAAGGTGAACGCAGTGTACCGTCCATACGCATACCAAGCTCATTTGCGCCAGATTCGAGATAAGTATGTGGACTTGCTCTTGAAGGTTCCAGGGGTTACGAAGGATCCGATCCGGTATGTGGTTAACGGCAAGGAGCGTTTCCGTCCACATCTGAAAATCACGCCCGGCACGCCCGCAATGCTTTGCAAGACCGTGCTGGACCATGTCAACCAAGAGTGCGAAGACCACACTTTAGTTGGGGTCGGCCCCTACAAGGCACCCGGCGTCAACAAACCAGAGAATTCCTTACATACGGTTTATCCAGCCCTTGCTGTGGACGTAGCCATATCGGGCAACATAACTGACACACAAATCGGAACGCTAGCCGCCAACAACCACTTGGTTCGCCCTTGTGACGAGGCACACCATTTCCAACTGGAAGGAAGCTCGTGCAATGTAGCTACTTTAGAGGGTACCATCGTTGGCAACTCTCCCATTAATTTACTGGTGTCGGATCCTTCTGGCCGGAGGATTGGATTTGATCCTGTCAACGAACAAATCGTAAATGAAATTGGCGACGGTGCAACCTACTCAGGCTCAAACAGCGAACCTCAAGTCGTTGTCATATCGCCGGGAGAATTGCTGCCGGGTAACTACCATGTGACAGGACTCGGTACTGGTGCAGGCAGCTACAGCATCAGCTTCCTAGTAATTAGTGAAGATGCAGGCGAGCCGCTTGCTGACATCCAGATCGGATCGGGAACGGCGTCCCTTGGGACTTCCATTGAACCGGTTCCGCCAATCGACTTCCGGTTGGCCACAATTCGGTTGAGTTTTGAGCGGGTTGAGGATGGATTGTTGTTTCATTGGCCCGCTTGGACGACAAACCTCACGCTTCAATCGGCAAACATGCTCACTCCACCGAACTGGTCGCCTGCTGAGGGCGCAAACTACGCCGACAAGAGTTTAGTGGTCACCAACCTTTCCAACGGGGTAAACTTTTTCCGATTGATTGGTCCGTAGGAAGCTACAGACGACAGATGTCGGCGAGTTGGCCCGGAAAGCGGAAGGTTTTGACCAGTTCTTCTCGCCACCGCCGATCATCCAAAATCCGGTGACCGCAAGTACCGCCGCTTCATTGCCCTTCCCAAGGCGTCGAATGCAAGCCGCGCTGGTTGAATTGCCAGCTGCTCACGCCGCCGGGCGTTGACCAAGCCCTAGTCTCCGCGCCGGCACCGTAGTAGCGTCCCCGCATGAGTTCACTGGCCGAAATCGAAGTCGCCGCCGCCGCCCTGCCGCCGGAGCAGAAGCAGGAGTTGATAAGTTGCATCGGGGTGCTGGCTAAAGTATTCAAGAGCCGCTTTGGATACATTGAAACCACGCATGCCATCGCCGCTCCGCCTTCGCCTCGCCACGCTGTTGTTTCCGCCGGCGGGGCTGTGGCTGCTTTGGCGGCATGGCGAATCGCGCGTCTGGCGCAAGCTGCTTGGCACGCTGGGGATTTTTCTGTACTCGCTGCTGTACGCGGCAGCGGTTGTTTTTCTGCTGATGCAATTTGCCGGGTTGGAAGTGGAATGGCGCGGCGGTTTCCCGCCCGTGCTCACGTTCCACAAGACGAAGCCTGACTTCGACGCGGTGGAGGCGCATCGCACCCGCCAGACGAACGCGACGCCATCGCCCGTTCGCCCACTCGTCGTCGCCGACGCATACTGGACGGACTTCCGCGGGCCGAACCGCGATGGGCACTACACCGAGCGCCCCATTCTCACGAACTGGCCGGCGGGCGGGCTGCGGCAGTTGTGGCGGCAACCGATTGGCGGTGGCTACGCGTCCTTCGTGGTCGCGGACGGACTCGCCTTCACCATCGAACAGCGCCGGGATCGTGAGGCAGTCACGGCATACGAGGTCGCCACCGGGCGCGAAGTTTGGGTGCACGGTTACCTGGCGCGCTTCCAGGAATCCATGGGCGGCGAAGGGCCGCGCGCGACGCCCACCTGGCACGATGGACGCGTTTACAGCCTCGGCGCGCAAGGCGAGTTCTCCTGCCTGGACGCGGCTGGCGGTCGCTTGCTTTGGTGTAAAAATATCTTGCAGGACAACCATGCGACGAACCTTTTCTTCGCGCTGGCCACCGCTCCGTTGATCGTGGATGACCTGGTGGTCGTGCTCTCCGGCAGCCGGTTGCCCGGCGCGACGAATCAGACCTTGCTGGCGTTCGACAAAGTCACCGGCACGCTTCGCTGGTCCGCACTTGACGACGATCAAGCCTACACCTCGCCCATGCTCGTCACTCTGGCGGGGCAACGGCAATTGCTCGTCGTCACGGCGGCCCGTGCCGTCGGGCTGCGTCCGGAAAACGGCGCGGTGCTCTGGAGTTTCCCGTGGCGGGTGCAATACGACAACAGCATCGCGCAACCCGTTTTGGTGAACAGCAACCGCTTCGTGCTCTCGGCCGGCTACGGCACTGGCGCAGTGTGCGTGGAAGTGTCCGTGGCAGAGGGACGCTTCAAGGCAACACCGGTCTGGCGAAACAAATTTCTGAAAACCAAGTTCGCCAGCGCCGTGTTCTGGCAGGGCCATCTCTACGGTTTGGATGAAGACATCCTCACCTGCCTCGACGCGACGACCGGCGAGCGCAGATGGAAGGACGGCCGCTACGGCTACGGGCAGTTGCTGCTGGCCAGCGGCCATCTCGTCATGCTGTGTGGCGACGGCGACCTCGCGCTGGTGCGAGCCACGCCCGCACGACACGAGGAACTGGCGCGCGTGCCCGCCCTCCACGGGAAGACTTGGAATCATCCCGCCATCGCGGGCGGACGCCTGCTGGTGCGCAACGCGGCCGAGATGGCGTGCTTCGACATCGGGGCGGCGGAATAGCGCGCCCGCGCTTGCCGCCGCTGGACACCGTCGGCATTCTCGCGCGCATGAAAGTTCACTTCTTCGGTGCCACGCGCACGACCACCGGCTCGATGTATCTGCTCGTAGTCAACGGCCAGCGCCTGTTGCTCGAATGCGGCCTCTACCAGGGCCACCGCGAGGAATCCATCAACCGCAACTGCTGCTTTCCATTCGACCCACGCTCCATCCACGCCGTCGTGTTGAGCCACGCGCACATTGACCATTGCGGCAACCTCCCCAACCTCTGCAAGCAGGGTTACAACGGCAACATCTACTGCACTTTTGCCACGCGCGACCTTGCCAGCATCATGCTCGAAGACTCCGCCGAGATTCAGCGCGCCGATGCCGAGTTCCTTTCCCGCAAGCGCGCCAAGAAAAATCTTCCGCCCATCAAGCCCCTCTACTCCGCCACTGACGCTGAACAAGCCGTCCGCCAGTTCGTCACACTGAACTACGACCGCCCCATGATCGTCGCCGAAGGCGTCACCGTCACCTTCCGCGACGCCGGACACATCCTTGGTGCCGCACAGGTCGTGCTCGACGTGCGCGAGGGCGGGCGGAAATTCCGTTACCTCTTCAGCGGCGACATTGGACGCGGCGATGACGCCATCCTGCGCGACCCGCAACCCGTCGAAGACGTGGACTTCCTCCAGGTCGAAGCCACCTACGGCGGACGCGAGCACACCGCGAAGAACGGCGCCAATGACGAAGTGGGCCGTCTCGTGCGCGAAACCCTCCAGCGCCAGGGCAAAGTGATCATCCCCTCCTTCTCCGTGGGCCGCACGCAGCAGATCGTCTATGCGCTCCATCAACTCACCCTCGCCGGCCAGTTGCCGCGCGTGCCGATCTTCGTGGACAGCCCCCTGAGCGTGAACGCCACCGAGGTTTACCGCCTGCACCCGGAATGTTTCAACGAGGAGATTTACGGATTCCTGCGCGAGAAGGCGAACCCCTTCGGCATGGAGAACCTCACCTACATCCGCGAAGTCGCGCACTCGATGAAACTCAACGACCTCAAGGACGCGGCCATCATCATCAGTTCCTCCGGCATGTGCGAAGCCGGCCGCATCCTCCACCACCTCCGCAACCACATCGGCAGCGCGGAGAACCTTGTGCTCTTCATCGGCTACTGCGCCGAGCACACCCTGGGCGCGCAAATTCTTAGTGGCAAAAGTCCCGTCAACATCTTCGGCGAACCCCACGCCGTTCGCGCCCGCGTCGCCCGCGTGGATGCCTTCTCCGGTCATGCGGACAAACACGAACTGCGCCGCTACGTCGAGGCGATTACCGGCGACATCAAGAAGATTTCCGTCATCCACGGGGAAGAATCCCAATGCCTGGCCTTCGCTGAAACGTTGCGGACGATGAAGCCCCGGGCGGAAGTCCTCGTGCCCGAATACAAGCAGATGCTGGAGGTGTGACTGGAATTGCGGAACTGCGGTTCGTGTCACACAGACCCGCTCGCCACGCCCCCGTTTCCCGCCGGTCTCACGCTGTAAGCATCACACTATCAGCCCATTTTGTCGCAACTGCCGATGAAAATAATCGATCTCGGCGGCAACATCTTCCTTTCTGCGTGTAAAATCATGCCGTCGAAGGGCAACATCTTTCGATCTGCATGAAACATCTTGCCGTCGCGCGGCAACATCTTTCGATCTGTCTGTAAAATCATGCCGTGTATGCGGCAACATCATTCGATCTGCATGAAACATCTTGCCGTCGGCAGTGAAAATCACGGCATCGAAACGCGACTTCGCGCCTCCGCCAGCGGACTTGGACGCCCTCGCCACGCCACTCGTGGAACATCAACCCTCCCGCCTCGAAAAGCGCCCCGAGTGCAAAGCCCCCGAGCGCGTACGGCCTCGTCCGCCGCAGCCGGAACGCAGTTGAACCACGGATTTCACGGATGCACGCGGATGAGTAACCCCGCGCCGCCCAACGCCACCGCCTCAACGGTATATTTCCCGCCGATGTCCGACCGCGAGCAACCGGACGATCTTGTTCTCCGTGTCAGGACAATAGATGACGCGATAATCACCGACGCGAATCCGATAACTTGCGGTTCCCTTGAGCTTCACACATCCGGGCGGGAACGGATTTTCGGCCAGCGCGAGGAAGGCGTCCGCCGCTCGGCGTTGAATGTCCTTCGGCAGTCCGGCGAACTCCTTGTCGAAACTCCGCTTGGTGACGAGCTGAAAGCTCATCCCTGCAATCCCTGCTCCCGCAACAACATCTCCACCGGACGTTCCGGCTCATCCATTCGCGCTTTGGCGATGGCGGCGTCCAGCACGTCCTCCAGCCAGTCCGTTTCCTCGACCAGCAAATGGACCAACTTCTCCTGTTCGCGCCCCGGCAGCGCCTTGATTTGGGCCATGACTTCACTCGCACTCATGCGCCTAACCTGCCAGAAACCGCGCCGAACTCAATGGCGAAATCTGGAGCATTGCCGCGAAAGAGCGCAAAACCGGCCCTCGCCCATTGGATGGGAGAGAGTGCCAAAGGCGGGTGAGGTCCTCTCTTGCCCCGGAGCGCGGACGGCCCTCGTCCGCAGCAGCCGGAACGCAGTTGAACCACGGATTTCACGGATGCACGCGGATTGGGGATTCCCCTTCCCGCGCGGGGGAGAGGCGCGCGCCCCTCCCGGGGGCGCATCTTTTCACCGTGGTAGCGGAGCGCGGCTGTGTCCACCGAGGACCAGCTGCAGCAGCGAAGAACGAGCGCAGCGCCACCACAAATCCAGAGCGCCCGCACCAGCCACTGGCTGCGGCTGGTGCTCCGCGCACACAGCCGCGCTCCGGCCGCTACGCCAACGCAACGGTTAGCTCCAACCACGGTGTCCAGATGCGCCCCTCCCGGTGTCCGCCAACTCTTTCCCGTTGCCTCCGCCATGCCCGACCGTATCATCGGCGTTGAAACGCACTATGCCGCGCAATAACGCAAAAAGAGGCACCACCGGCTCCGCCCTCGGTTGCGAAACCACCTGCTCGGCCAGCTTTCGTCGCGACCTGCATCTGGCGAATTGCGAATACCGAAGTGCGAATGTCGGCTCTGAATCAGCCGCTCCATTCGACATTTCCCCCGGCAGCGTGATGGACCTCGTCACCACAATCAGTTTCCGCTGTAGCGAAGGTGTGCCACCGTCGTCCGGTCCGGCGGTCACAGACCGCCGCTACAAGGATTCCAAGGACATCATCGGGCGCGTCTACGAATATTTTCTCAGCGACCTGTTCGCCGGCTGCAAAGCGGGCCTCGTCTTCGTCACCGCCTTCGAGAACCGCCGCACCATGCAGACCTTCGTCGCGCACATCGCCTGGGAATCCGAAGTCTGGATCGCCGAAGACCCCAACCACATGATCCACTTCAACGGCAAGCGATTCCTTGGTCCGTATTCGGACGTGATGCCACCAAACCAATGAGCGCTCATACGCCATTCGACATTCAGCATTCGTCATTTCCCCAATCCGCCACCTCGCCGTTATGAACCTCGCCATCCGCAGCATCACCGCCGACTTCGGCCCCGATCACGTGGACTCCCGTCTGCCTCTAGTTCCTCTCGAAAAATAATGGTTCCTCGCTACTTTCCGTGGCTGGAGGGCTTTGGCATAATGGCCGCCATGATACCTGAAAAAGCCTTTGAGCGATTGTTGGGGCTGGACGAGTGCTGGGAAGTGGGCGGCGCCGAGTATGAGACCGAACCGATGGAGC
>JANNEF010000301.1:0-22338 GCA_031378375.1 Verrucomicrobiota bacterium
GGCGATTGGACCGTTGGCGTGTCGGTGACGGGACTGCACATCAGCATCCCGGATTTTGTTGAAGTGAGCGGTGACTTTGCATTCGAGGAAACGAAGACCAGCACCGGCACGATCATCAAGGTCGGCGCGGCGAACGTCACAGTGTTCATGGGCGATGTCGGCGCGCAGATTGGCGTGCGGGTGAGCGACGCTTCGCTGGGCCTGGCCATTTTCAAACCCGTTTCCGGCGGCACCACCTACGCGATGACTGCCACCGGCAGCGCGGCGCTCACGGGCATTCCCGAAGTGACGATGACCGGCACGCTCTCCGTCGCCTACAACACGACCGGCAAACCGATCAATTCCCTCGGCTCGCCGCAGAACATCGAACTGAGCGCCATTGCCACGGGCGCGGAACCGATCTCGCTGTTCTTCGCCGACGGACTCGACGACCCGCGATTGCAAGGGAGCATCAAGCTGCGGCTGCTCGACTTCATCGTCGTGGAAGGCGCGTTCGCCTTCCGCAACGGCCCGCCTGCGCCCGCGCCCGCACCCGCGCCCCTCGCGCCTGCCGCGTTCAGTCCGCTGCCGGGCATGAGGCAGGTGGTCAAGACCATCGGCGCGGAGAACTCCGGCGGCTTCCTCGGCGTCGGCGACGGCACGCCGGACGCGGCCGGCCTGCGGCTCAAGAACATCAAGATCGGTTTCGTCTCGTTCAAGGAGGCGGACGGCAAGGGCACCTACGCGCTGGACGCGCAGGGCACCTTCGCCATCGAAGGCATTCCGGACGTGACCGTCTCGGATACGTCCGTGCGCGTGCGCATCAACACCAGCCCCGGCGAGGTGGACGAGAACATCCGCACCAACGTCCCCATCGTCGGCGGCAGCGGGACGGTGCCGGTGAAATTCACCGCGCCCGGCGAAGTGGCGACGATGGGCCGCTCCTACGTGCAGGTCTTGACGCACATCACCAAGTGGAACTTCGGCGGCTACTTCGAACTGGGCGGTGACTTTGGCTTCACGCGCGTCATGGAGGCCAAGGGCACGTTGCAGGAGGACAAGCCGACCGACTTCGTGCCGGAGCGCGTGCGCCTGGCCGGCAACGAATTGGCCGCCGGCCAGTACGAAAAGACGCTGGACTTGATCAAGGACTGGCTGTCGGAACAGCGGCAGGCGGGGCGCGTGGTGACGCGCTACCACACGTCTTGGATTGGCCGTCCATCCATCTCGGCGGCGATGGACGCGCTGGCGGCGCGGCTGTCTGCCGACCTGATGATCCCCGTCATCCTGGATTTTAATTCCTACACCGGCGTGGACGACGTGGTGACTTTCCGCTTGGCCGACACCGTGTTCAGCTATCAGCCCAATGTGGTGAAACTGCTCATTGGCGCGCAAAACGTGACTGTGTTCGCCGGCTCTGGCGCGGGCACCGCCGACGCGAAAGGCTTCCGGATCACCAACGGCAAGTTCGGCCTGGTGCTTTTCGATTTGCCGGACGCGCAACATGGCCGCTTCGCGCTGGTGGTGGGTGGCACGGCGACGATTCAGGGTTTGCCCGAAGCCAGCGCCTTTCAGGCGAGCGACGTGACGGTGCGGATCAACGCGCTCGACTTGCGGAAGATTGATCCGGCCCACCCGGAGGGCGCGGACTTCATGGAGATGGTGCCGGTGGGCGTTGCCGGAGAAACGGTCACGGTCAGCTTCAAGTCGGCGAAAGGCGACCCGCAGGTGCTGGACGAATCGGCGTTTGGCGACATCGTGTTCTTCCAGGTGTTGGGACACCTCGCCTTGAGCGTGGAAGGCTACATCCAGTTGAGCGGCGACTTTGGACTCACGCGCGTGCTGGAGTTGGAGGATGTCGGGCCGCCGACGCCGGCGGAGGGGCCGTTCACGGAAGTAATGAACGTGGGAGTGCCGGCTCCGATTCTGTTCGAGACCGGCCACAGCGAACTGGAGCGCGGCACTTACGAGAAACTGCTCGGCAGCCTGAAGACAATCCTTGCGACGGAGCGGCTGAAGGGCCGCGAGATCACCCGCTACCGCGCGACGGTGGATGGCAGTGTGAGTTTTGTTACGGGCACGGCGGGCAACCCTGACAGCATCAAAGCCGATCAGACGGACCTGGATTTCTACCACGACATCAATCGCGTGTTCAAACTGGCGGAGAACCGGCAGCAGCGCGTGATTGACCTCGCCGCCCGCCTGAGCGCCGAACTTGGCATCACGGTGGAGTTCGAGACGGGCGCGCTCTTCAACCATCGCAACGAGCCCAAGCAAGAAGTCGGCAGCGCGAAAGCCCTGGCCGATCAAAACGCCACGCTCCTCAACGCCAGCTACACCTACCTCAAACGCGAAACCGTCAAGACCCCCAATGGCGACACCAAGAAGTTGAAGGACGAAAAATATCTCCTCGGCGCTCGCAACTTCGGCGTGTTCGTCGGCGTGCCGGACAAGATCGGCATCGAGGTCGGGCCGGCATCGTTCGCGGTGGATCAATTCGCGGACGCGAACTTCACCGCGTTTGCCAACAAGCTGCGCCTCGGCTCCGACGCCGTTTCGGCGTTCCTGATGGGCCGCTTCTCGGCGGCGACGCGCTTTGTGCTGACGCAGTTCAATAGCGGCAACGTGCCGGCCAGCGTCGCCAAGGTCGCCATCGCGCGGGAGTTGAATGAGATCATCAAGGGCGCTTCCATCCACGACGCCACTCGATTTGCCGGGGTGACGCTGTCGCCGGACACGCAGCGCCTGCTCAATGTGATGCCGCCTGTGACCGGGTTGGATTTAATCCGCTTGAACCGCTTCCTCCTGCAGGACGCGTATTCCACCGAACTGTCCAGGAACACCGGCGGCACCTTCGGATTGGTGTGGTTCAAGCAGCGCGCGGGCATCGCGCTGACGGTGAGCGGCGAGGCGCAACTGGTCGCGCCCGCCGTGGCGGACATCATCAAGCTGCGGCTCACCGTGCAGGCGGACTACAACTCGATTGACACGTCGGCGGGGGGCGGGCGCGGGCCGGTCATGGAACAAATTCCCGTGCTCGGCGGAACGGTGCCCATCAGCTTTGACGAAACCAAGTCCCGCACTGCCGAGGGTGCCTACCGGCGCGTGGTCGGCGCGGCGGACCTGGACCTTCTCGATGGTCTCATCAAACTGAACCTGAAAAATTTCGAGATCAAACCGCCGCAAACCCCGCCCCCCGCCCCTGCGCCAAGCCCGGCTTTCGGCGGCGCGCAACTGTCCGCGAGTCCGCCGGCGGAGGAGGAAGTTCTTCTCGGCGCGACCGACATCGAGGGTTTCCTCGGCTACGCGGGCGGAACCGCCAACGCCATCGGGTTGCAACTGACGGCGGGTCGCTTCGCGCTGGTGGTGTTTGAGGACGGCGACTACGCGCTGCACGCCGAGGCCAATGTGTCCGTGGCGGGCATCTCCGACTTCGGCCTGGCCGCCAGCGCCCGCGTCGTCGTGGACATCAACACCACGGGAATGGAACTCACCCGCACCGCGCGGGCGGGCACTGCGGAGATACCAATCGCGTTCTTCCCCGGCGAGGGCAACCTCACCAGGATTTGCGTGGACGGCAAGATCGAGATCGCCGACTTCGAAATTGGCCTGCGGTTTGGCGTCGAGTTGAGCGCCGGCTCGGTGCGGTTCCTGAACAAGAACACCGGCACGCTGCTGTTCGAGATCCTGCCGGACGGCTCGGTGAACTTCCCGGATTTTACCGGCCCTGACTTCGCCAACCTTTCGCCCACGGAAATCCTCGCGCAGCTCAAGCGGTTGCTGAACTGGCTGGAGGCGTTCCGCGATTCGTCGTTCTTTGACGTGACCATTCCGTTCACCAGCGGCAAGACCCTGGGCGACGCGTTTGATTTTTCGCAGGCGTTTGTGAACCGGGTTTACCGGCACCTCGTCCTGCAAGAGATCACCCCGGAATACCCGACGCGTCCGCCCGTGGGCACCACCGGCAACCTGAGCGGCCCGGCGACCTTCACGCTGCAAATTGACGGCCAGGCGCCGGTCATGGTGACGGTCCGTGAGGACGGCGCCGCGCCCAACGTGAACGGCGTTCCCCTGCATCTCGTGGCCGACTTCAACGCGGCGCTGGCGGCGGCGGGCCTGGCGGGAACCTTCCGCGCGCGGGTCAACGACCGCGGCGATTTCGCCATCGTCACCCTGCCCGGCGTCGTCGCGGAAAACGTGACGCTCACGGTGGCCGACAACAACGATCCGATGGTGCGCGAACTGGGCTTCGTCAGCGGTGTGAAGTCGGTGGAAGTGCCGCGCTTCAATTCGCTGGAGGATCTGGCCGGGTTCCTTGATGACGCGCTCGATCCCTTCGATGTCGTGTTGCGCCGCGACGTCATGGACCCCAAGCTGATCACGCTCCGGGTGGAACTTGGCTACGCGGTGACGCTGGGCACGGAGTTCCGGTTCGATCCCAACCTGGGCAGCCTGGAACCGCTGGCCGACATCAGCGCCAGCGGAACGATCAGCCTCAACGCCGCCCTGAACCTGGGCATGACGCTTGGCTTCGACTTGAACCCCTCCGCTCCGGTCGTGCTGCTGACGCTCCCGACCACGCCGCCGCCGTCCAACGGCCGGCTCACCGCGAACTCGACCTTCCGGCTCAAGGTGGACGGCCAGCTTTCGGAATTGATTTCGCTTACCACCGCTTCCACCGCCGGCAATGGCAGCCTCGACGATCTGGTCATCGATCTGAACAACGAGTTCGCGATCCGGAGCGTGAACGGCGTCCTGCTCAACACCAAACTCCAGGCGATCCGGCAGGGCGCGCACATCAAGCTGGAAGGCGGCCCCGGCATCTCGACGCTCCGTGTGGTGGCGGACGACGCCGATCCGATCGTGACGGAGGTAGGCTTCAGCAACCAGGCCGCCGCGCGCGCGCCGGCCAAAGGCTTGTTCATCGAGAACGCCACGGCCAGCGGCACGCTCGAAATCCTCGCCACGAACCTGAAGGCGGACGCGCGGTTCGCCATCTTCGGCGTCCACACCGACGGCGGCAGCACCGCCGGCAGCATGGGCGCGGTCACGCTTGGCTTGCAGCATCCGACCAACGGCACCACGCGCGTTTACCTGAATGAGCTGTTCACCGGCCTCGATTCGATTTCGAGCATCCTCCGCGCGCCCAGCCTCACCGGCAGCGTGCAACTAGAACTGAACAACCTGAGCATCACACCGGTCCTGCCGGGATTGACGCTGCCGCCCGGCGCGAAGTTCAGCATTGCCGTGCCGGATGTTCACGACCTCGGCAACGTCCAGTTCACCTATCCCGACCTCGGCAGCCTCGGCCAGTTCGGCAAAGCGGACCTGGCGGAAATCATCCTCGCGCTCGAGGCACTGGTGAATCAACTCGAAGGCTTCAAGGCGTTCTCGTTCCTCCAGCAGGATCTCCCGCTCATCAACGCCAGCGTGAGCGATCTCGTGGATTACACGGCGGACCTGGCGCGACTGCTCGTCCAGTTGCGCACCAGCCCGGCCAACACCATCGCCAGCTTCGAGGCGGACCTCGAAGCGTTCTTCGGCGTGGATCCCAGCCTCATCACGCTTTCGCTGGAGGACACGCCGGACCCGGTGCTGGCGGGTGGCGGCGCGGGCACGGCGGCGAGCGCCACGTTCAATCCGTTCGGGAAGAACAACACCATCCGGTTCACCGCTGCCGCCAATGGCGACGCCTTCAACGGCGTGAAGATTGATTTTGTGGATGACAGCGCGACGACGGTGACGACCAACACCGCCAGCGCCAGTTACAATGCGACGAAGAAAGTTCTGACCATCCATTACAACGCGAGCTACACCACCGCGGCGAAAGTCGTGCAGGCGATCACCGACGCGCGGACGCTGGACCCGGGCGCGATGCCGTTCACCGCCGCCATCGTGATGAGCGCGGGCGACACCGACACCAACGGCGGCGGGTTCGTCACCCAGACGGCGCTCAAGCTCCATCTCGCCTACGATCTTTCCTACGGCAATCTGCTTCCGCTCCAGTTCAACCTCGGTGATCTCGTCCCACTGATTTCCGATCCCACCGTCCGCTCGTTGCTCGAAGGCGTCGCCGACTTCGTCCAGGTCGAAGGTTCCGGCACGCTCAACGTCCTCGCCACCGCCAGTCTGAGTCTCGACTTCGGTGTTGACCTGTCGAACCCGTGCGACTGGAAGCCGTTCCTTTACGACACCACGGGCCTGACGCTCACCGCGCAGGTGCTTGGTACTAATCTGAGTTTCAAGATCGCCGCCGGGATGCTCGGCATCTTCGTCAAGAACGGCACGCTCACGCTGGACGCGGACGGTGATCCTACGACGACCGGGCCTGGCTCCGAAGCGCGCTTCAGCGTGGGGCTGATCGACAACAACGGCGACGGTCGGCACTACTTCCGCAGTTCGGAAAGCTTTTTCAACGCGCAGAACATTGGCATCGAACTGACCGCCGGGGTCACCGCCACGCTGCCGCTGTTCTTCCCGTTGGAAAGCCTGCCCCTCGGCGGCACCGGCGACACGAACGGCGACCATTTCCCGGACAACCAGATGGTGGTGAGCATTCCTTCGCTGGCGGCGGTTTTCACGCGCATGTCCAATTCGGTCACGATCATCGCGCCGGACATTCACTCGTTGTTCGGCGCGATCAACCTGTGCGACCTCGTCACGCACTCGGGCATCCTGCTCGACGGGCTGGACCGGCTGCTGGGCGTGATCGAAGACGGACTGGAGCGCGTCGCCTTCAGTCAGAAGCTGCCGGTCGTGGGCGACAAGTTGGGCAAGGCCGCCAACGTCATCGGCGGTTTCCGCGCCGGCCTGCTGGCGGACATCCGCGCCAAGCTCGCCGAGGCGGGCGACCCCATCACGCTCGTCAAGCAGGCCATCTTCGAGACGCTCGGCCCCGGCGGTCTCGATCTCCTCGTCAAACTCGACGGCTCGCCGCTGACCGACGCCAGCGAGATCGAGATCGTCTGCACCGGCCAGCAAATTGACTTCCGGCTGCGCCTGAACAAGACGCTCGCGCTGGTGGACACCACGTCCGATCCGATCAACTTCGACGTGGGCATTGACGGGCTGGGCCTCAAGGTCAACGGCAACGTCAAGGTCAGCATCGGTTTCGACCTGCGGCTTAACTTCGGCATCGACGCGGCCAACGGGTTCTATTTCAAGACCGCCGATGACGACCCGATGACGGTGGACGCACCAGAATTGAACATCACCTTTGATGTCTCCATTCCCGGACTCAGCGCCACGGGCGAACTGTTCTTCCTGCAACTGCTGGTCAAGGACAAGGCCGGTGATCCGTCGTTTTTCCGGGGCGGCTTCTCGGTGGACCTCAAGGATCCGGTCGGCGCGGGCAACAAGCTGACGTTCGCCGACATGACCTCCAGCGGCGTGGGCTTCGACGACGTGATTGACGCGCGGCTCGACGGGACGGCGCGAGTGAACCTCGACCTGGAGGTGAGCTTCGGCGGCGGCGCGAAGTTCCCGCGCTTCCTGGCCGACTTCAATTTGCGCTGGGGCTTCGGCGGCAGCGCGGAGCCTCTCGTCATGGGCCTGAACAACATCCGGCTCGATGTCGGCTCGTTCCTCTCGAACTTCATCCAGCCGATCCTCCGCGAAATCCGCAAGGTCACGCAGCCGCTCGATCCCGTCGTCAACGCGCTGCTCCGGGAAATCGGCCCCATCTCGGACCTGGTGGGCGAAACGTACACCGTGCTCGACCTGCTGGAGGCTTTCTTCGATCTGCCAGCGAGCACTCGGAAATTCATCGAGGCGCTTGGCATCATCAAGGATCTCGCCAGCGCCAGCGTGGACGGCCAGTCGGTGTTCATTCCGCTCGGCAGCTTCGGGCTGACGCAGGATCTCGCCGGGCGCGTCGTGCGCTCGTCGGGGCCGGCTGCGACGGTGGATCCCGCGACGGCCACGCCGGCCAGCGCGCCCAAGGCCAAGGGCATCTTCGAGAAGCTCAAGGCGCTCGGCCTCACCTTCCCGTTCCTCAAGCCTGCCGAACTCTTCAAGCTCTTCCGGGGCGAGACGGTGACGCTTGTGCTGTATGACATGCCCGATCTGCGGCTCAAATTCGAGGACTCGATCACGATCCCCATCTTCGGCCCGGTGGTGGGCAAGATTCGCGGCTCAATCGAGGCCCGGACGGACCTGGTGTTCGGCTACGACTCCACCGGCTTGCAGCAGTTCTTCTCCAGCGAGAACAAGGATGTCACCACGCTGCTCAACGGCTTCTTCGTCGCGGATTTGAACAACCGGGAGCGGGAGAAGCCCGAACTGACGTTGAAGGGCGAACTGACCGTCGGCGTTTCGATTGACTTCCTGATCATCGAAGCCGGCGTGCGGCTGGGGGTTTCGGGTTCGCTCGAATTCGACCTCAACGACCCGGACGACGACGGGAAGGTGCGCTTCAATGAAATCCTGGAGAACGCGAAGCAGGGCTTGCAGTGCATCTTCACGATCACGGGCGAACTGGAGTTCTTCCTGGAACTGTTCTTCACGGTCAAGAACCCGCTGCCTCTCTGCGGCGACGCCACGGACGCATACCGGATTCCGTTCATCACGACGGATTTTGTGATCGAGTGCCCCACACCGATGCTGGCCGACTATGTTTTGGATGACGGCCTGTACCGCACTGAAATTGAAGGCCCGGGGCCGGGAGTGCTTCGGTTGAACATGGGACCGTTCGCGGCTGACCGCCGGGAAATTAACACCACGGACGGAAGCGAGAGCTTCATTGTCCGCAGCGTCGCGGTCGATGCCAGCACCGGCCACGAAACCGTCCAGGTGAAGTGGAACGGCATCACGCAGACCTACACCGGCGTCACACGCATCATCGCCTTTGGCGGCGCGGGCAATGACACGATTGACCTCCGCACCGTCCACTCCCGCGCGATGCTCGACGGCGGCGTGGGCAATGACACGCTCATCGCCAGCAGCGCGGACGCCCTGGCGGGCGACGGGCTGTTCGGCGGCGCGGGCAACGACAAGTTGACCGGCAGCGCCGCGCGCGACCATCTCGAAGGCGGCGCGGGCATTGACACGCTCATCAGCAACGGCGGTGATGACTTCCTCGACGGCGGCACGGGGAACGACACGCTCTCGGGCGGCGCGGGCGTGGACGATCTTCACGGCGGCGACGGCGCGGATCAGTTGTCCGGCGGCGCTGACAATGACACGCTCGACGGCGGCGCGGGCAACGACACCTTGCGCGGTGAGAACGGCGACGATCTCCTGATCGGCGGCTTGGGCAACGACTCGCTTTACGGCGACCGCGGACTGGATCGGCTGATTGGCGGACTCGGCAACGACTCGCTCTACGGCGGCCTCGACGACGACGTGCTGGTGGGCGACGACGGAACCATCCTCAGCCTGCTCCAGGTCGCGGGCATCTCCGGCATCGGAAACGACGTCCTGTCCGGCGGCGCGGGGCGGGACCGGCTCTTCGGCGCGGGCGGTAACGACACGCTTTACGGCGGCACGCTGGTTCCGCGCAATCCCACGACCACCGGCCTGCGGCCCACCACCGTGACCGGCACGTTGAGCAGGACGCTGGGCACGCCCTCGCCCAGCGGCGGGCTGGCGGTGCGCGCGACGCTGGCTGTCGGCGCAAGGACGCTGGGCACGCCCGGCGTGACGAACCTCGGCACCGGGCCGGACGGCGACGACTTCATTGACGGTGGCGACGGCAACGACGTGATCTTCGCCGACGACGCGAACGCCTCCACCTTCGAGACCTCGCCCGGCGGAACGGTCACCGGCACGGTCTGGTTCGACGACGATCCGCCCGGCCCCGCGACCCCCAACGGCCTGGGCGACTCCGGCGAAACCACGATGCCCGGCGTGCAGGTGGAATTGTATTCGAGCGGCGGCAGTCGCGTGGCTTCGACACGGACGAATGCCAGCGGCACCTACCTGTTCACCGGACTCGCGGCAGGCGATTATCACATCGTGTTCATCGCGCCGTCCGGCCTGACGTTCACCGGGCAGGGTCGGGGCGACGACGACACGATTGACAGCGACGCCGACGGCGGGGGCAACACCGCCGCGTTCACGCTCGCTGAAGGTGACGTGATCGAGAACCTGGACGCCGGGCTGGTCGGCGGCCTGCCGCAGTTCACGATTGACGACGTGGTGGTGACCGAAGGCGACTCAGGTCTGACAGAAGCGGTTTTCACCGTCAGCCTCTCGCGGCCCAGCAGCGAATTGGTCGTGGTCTGCTACAAGACCGTGGCGGACACTCTCTTCCCCGCCGAGCGGCAGGCGGCGGCGGACGGCGACTACGAATTCCAGTCCTGGACGCTGGTTTTCCAGCCGGGCGAAATCTCCAAGCTCGTGACCATCCGGATACTGGCCGATCTCCGGCACGAGTTGACGGAGTCATTCCTTGTCGAGCTGTGCGATCCTTACAACGCGGAACTGGCGGACGGCACGGGTCGCGCGACGATCCTCAACGACGACGTGGTGCCCGCCGTGAGCGTGGACGATGGCGAAGTGCCGATCCGCACCGACGACAGCGTGTTCCAACTCAACGAAATTTTCGCCGAGCAGGGTGGCGTCCTGGGTTTCACCATCCGCCTCTCCAATCCGAGCGACCGCGTCATCATGGTGGACTGGCGGACGGTGGACATCATGGACAGTGCGTGGCTGCCGCTGCCCGACAGCGCGCTGGCGGGAGTGGATTACACGGCGGCGTCCGGCACGGTCAGCTTCCAGCCCGGTGAAACGGAGAGGGTCATCGGAATCCGCGTAACAAATGACGCGCTGAACGAAGCCAACGAACGCTTCCACCTGCTCATCGCGTTGAACGACACCACCGAATCCACCGCCGCGACACTCGCCGACGCGGCGGCCGACGGCGTGATTTTGGGCAGCTTCATTGACCCGATGGACCCGGCGACCTCGGCGGATGACGTGACCTTGTATGACGATCCGCGACCGGTGGTTTCCTACCAGACCGCCATTCAGACCGTGACCGAAGGCCACTTGGGCACGCAGCGGATCACCTTCACCGTCCTGCTTTCGGCTCCGAGCGGCCAGGCGGTGGAAGTCGGCTTTGCCACCGCGCGCGGCACGGCCATCGGCAACACGCCGGGGGTTGTCCGGCCGGATTTCGTGTTCAACACCGGCTCGGTCGTGTTCGCCGCCGGAACGACTTCTCAGTCGTTCACCGTGGAAGTGCTGGCCGACATCGTGCCGGAGCCGGACGAATATTTCTTCGTCAACCTCATCAGCGCGACCAACGCGGTCATCGCCGAAAACCACGCCGTCGTGCATGTCACCGACGACGATCCGGTGGAGGGCTTCGACTACGGGCCGTGGGCCGTGCAGTTCAGCGCCGCGACCTATGCGGTGACGGAGTCCGGCGGGTTCGCCACCATCACGCTGCTGCGGATCGAGAACAGTTCCGAGCCGGTGGCCATCTATTTCGACACCTTCACCGGCACGGCCACGCGCGGCGTGGATTACACCGCCCTCACACCGCGCCGGACGGTGGTCTATTTCGATGATGGCGAAACGGTGAAGACCTTCGACATCACCATTCTCGATGACGTCGCGCTCGAACCAAACGAAACCATCGTGCTGACGCTGCGCAATCCGCGCGGCGGCGCCGTGCGCGGCGAAATCAAAACGGCGGTGTTGACCATCGTGGACGACGAGCCGTTGCCGACCCTCACGATCAATGACCAGACCGTGACGGAAGGCGACGCCGGCACGCTGAACGTGACGTTCACCGTGACGCTCTCCGGCCCCAGCCCGACGCCGGTTCAAGTGGATTTCCGCACCGAAGACCGCACTGCCCGCGCGGGCTTCGACTACAACACCGCCTCCGGTTCGCTGGAATTCCTGCCCGGCCAGCCGCTGACCCGGACAATCACGGTCACGGTGTTGAACGAAACCTTCTTCGAGCCGGTCGAGGATTTCTTCGTCGTGCTGTCGCATTCCGTCGGCGCGGAAATCGCCGACCACGAGGGCCTCGGCACCATTCTGGATAACGACCGCATCAGTATTGAAGGCGTCGTCTTTCAGGATTTGAACGGCAACGGTTTCTTCGACGAAGGCGCCGAGCGCGGCCTCGTCGGTGTGCGGGTGAACATCACCGATTCGGGCGGCGCGCTCGCGCCGGTGACCACTGGTAGCGATGGCCGCTATGTCGCCAGTGTGCTGGAAGGCGATGTCACGGTGACGGTGGACGAGACGACCGTGCCCGCCGGCAGCGGGTTGAACACGGGCAACAACCCGCACACCGTCGCCATCAATTCGCAAGCCCTCGAAGTGGAGCCAATCGGCTACGGCGTGGAAGCGGTCATGTTCGTCCCGCCGGACTCGGTCGTGCGTACCGGCGGCTTCAGCAACGACACGGCCTACGGCGGCACCGGCAACGACCGCATTGATGGCGGCGGCGGCAATGATTTTCTGGTGGGCGGTCATTGGCTGGGGCCGACGGGAACCGGGCCGTCCTACAGCGTCACGCTCCTCGACGTGAGCGGCCGGTTCGTGGTTGATCCGAATTCGCTGCCCGATCCCTCGACCATCAACGGCCGCGTCTGGCTCGATGCGAATCAGGACGGGATTCGCGACGGCGCCGAAACGGCCGTGGCCGGCGCGCAGGTCAACCTGTTTGACCAGAGCTTCAACCTCATCGCCACGACCTATTCGGCGGCGGACGGCACGTATCGGTTCGTGAATCTGGTGAACGCGCAAAATCCTTTCAGCTACCGCGTCCAGTTCCTCCCGCCGTCCGCTTTCGACCTGACCATCGCCAACGCCGGTGCGGACGATCTGCTCGATAGCGACGCGGACACGGCCAACGGACTCACCGGCCTGATCGTCACCACGGCCGGCAGCAGCATCAGCGGCGTGGACGCGGGAATGTTGGCAGTTCCCCCGGGCGGCCCAGGGCCGTGGAGCGTGCAGTTTGCCAATGCCTTCTTTGTGGCGCGCGAATCCGATGCGCAGGCGCTCATCCGCATCCTCGCCACGCCAAACACGATTGAGCCGGTGGCCGTGTTCTGGACACAGGCCGGCACCGCCACGCACGCGCTGGATTACGTCGGGCTTTACGAGAGCGGCCGCGGTTCGCCGCGCCGCGTGGTCTATTTCGGCTTGAACGAAACCGTCAAGTCGGTCGCCATCCCCGTGCTGCGGGACAACCTCGTCGAAGGAATCGAATCGGTGCAACTCTTCCTCGGCAATCCTCGTGGTGGTGCGGTGCGCGGCAACCGCGCCACCGCCGTGTTGCTCATCTTCGACGTGACGCGGCCGGAGGATGACCAGATCTTCGGCGGCGCGGGGGATGACGTGTTGCTGGGCGACTCCGGGTATATCGGCGCGGGCGGTGGGCCGCCAGTGCTCTGGGCCAGCATGGGCAACGATCAGTTGTCCGGCGGCGACGGCCACGACCGCATCTACGGCCAGGGCGGCAACGACCGTCTCGACGGCGGCAGCGGCAACGACCAACTGGACGGCGGCACCGAGGACGACACCTATGTCTTCGATGGCGACCGCCGGGTGGGCGCGGACATCGTCATTGAGGATGCCAGTCCGTCCGGCGGCAGGGACACGCTGGATTTCTCACAGACCACGCAGTTCGCCGTCACGCTTGACCTCACGAACACCGGCCCGCAGGCGATCACTGCCAACGTGACGCTGACGCTTCCGGTGAACCTTCTCGAAAACATCATCGGCGGCTCGCTCAACGACCAGCTCACCGGCAACGACCTTGGCAACCTGCTCAACGGCGGCGCGGGCAACGACATTTTGATCGGCGCTGGCGGCGATGACTCGCTTATCGGCGGACGCGGTGACGACCGCTACCTGTTCGATGCCGACGGGCCGCTCGGCCACGACGAAATCACGGAGCGGCCGAACGAGGGCACGGACACGCTCGACTTCTCCGCCAGCAGCGCGGGCGTGAGCGTGGACCTGGTGAGCGTCGTGGTGCAGGTGGTCAACGCAAACCTATCCCTCACCCTGTCCCACGATGACGGTCTGGAAAACCTCATAGGCGGCAAAGGCGCGGACCTCCTCATCGGCAACGGGCGGGACAACATCATCAAGGGCGATGAAGGTGACGACTTCCTCGACGGTGGCGATGGCAGCGACTTCCTGCTCGAAGACCGCGAAGGCAACTGGTCTCTCGCGCCCGATCCCGCCACGCCGGACACCGCCGACGGGTTCCTGAGCCTCGGTGCCGAGACCGACGCTTTTGCGAACTTTGAAATGATCCATCTCAAAGGCGGCCCCGGCGACAACGTGCTGAATGCGGGAACTTTTGACGGCATGGTGATGCTCGAAGGCGGCGCGGGCGACGACACGCTCATCGGCGGCAACGGAAACGACATCCTCATCGGCGGCCCCGGCGAGGACACTATCATCGGCGGCGGCGGCGTGGATCGGATTGTGGAGCAGGGTGACGGCGACATCACGCTCACCGACACCAGCCTGACGATTGGCTTGGAAACGGACATGTTGAGCGGCATCGAGGAAGCCTGGCTCACGGGCGGCAGCGGCGACAACCGGATTGACGCCTCTGCCTTCAGCGGCACCGTGCGACTGGATGGCGGCGCTGGAAATGACACGCTCATCGGCACGGCGCAAGGTGATCGGCTCATCGGCGGGCCGGGCGATGACACCCTGACCGGAGGCTTGGGCGACGACGTTTATGAGTTCGACACCGACGACGCGCTCGGTGCGGACACGGTGATCGAAGCGGACTCCGGCGGCATGGACACGCTCGACTTCTCGCCCACCGGAGACTTCTCGGTGGCGATTGATCTCGGCGATCCGATTCTTCAAATCGTCAACGCCAACCTCACGTTGACACTTGCCGCCCCGGATGAAATCGAGAACGTGACGGGCGGCGCGCAAGCCGACGCGCTGACCGGCAACGGCGTGATCAATCTGCTGCAAGGCGGCCCCGGCCACGACACGCTCACGGGCGGCGGCGACAACGACACCCTCGACGGCGGCGACGGCGTGGATAGGGTTGTGGAAGAGCGCGACGCGGACATGACGCTGACGGATGACTCGCTCGCCATCGGCGGTGAAACCGACACGTTGAGCAGCATCGAAATCGCGTCGCTCAAGGGCGGGGACGGGGACAATCAGTTGGATGCGTCGGCCTTCACCGGCAGCGTCCGGTTGGACGGCGGCGCGGGTTCCGACAATCTCATTGGGACGGGCGCCAACGATGTCCTGATCGGCGGTCCGGGCGACGACATGCTGCTCGGTGACGCGGGCGATGACACCTACCAGTTCGACACGGACCAATCGCTTGGCAGCGACATCATTGACGAGACCGGCGGGGACGGGAACGACACGCTCGACTTCTCGGCGACAACCAATCTGGCCGTGGTCATCGACCTCCGCAGCAACGTTGCCCAGACCGTCAACGCCAACCTCACACTGACGCTGGCCGCCGGCTCCGTTCTGGAGAACGTCATCGGCGGGGATGGCGACGACGCCTTGACCGGGAACGATTCGGGCAACCGGCTGGAAGGACGGGCCGGCGCGGATCGGCTGGAAGGCGGGGCGGGCGACGATTTCCTCCTGGGCGGAACGGGCGATGATACTTACCTGTTCGACGCGGACCTGCCGCTCGGCGCGGATCGCCTCTTCGAGGGAGTCGAAGGAGCGGATGGCAACGACACGCTCGACTTCTCGGCCACGGCGCTCGGCATTGCAGTCAATCTTTCCATCGGACGATTCCAATCCGTCAACGCCAACTTCTCGCTCGCGCTGACTGTCTGCCACGGAATCGAAAACCTCATCGGCGGCACCGGCGGCGACTTCATCACCGGGAACACGCTGGACAACCGGCTCACCGGCGGCGGCGGCGACGACACGTTGACTGGCGGACGCGGCAACGACATTTACGTCTTCGACGCGGACGACGCGCTTGGCTCCGACACGATCAACGAGTTGCCCGGCGTGCCGCAGGGCGTGGACACGCTCGACTTTACCGGCACGATGGCGGCCGTCTCCGTGAGCCTGTCCAGCACGCGGCCCCAAGTCGTCAACGCAAGCCTGAGCCTGACCCTCTCGGCTGGTGGCTTTTTTGAAAACTTCATTGGCGGCGATGGCGCTGACACCGTTACCGGCAACAGCCTGGACAACGACTTGCGCGGTGGTTCGGGCGACGACACCTACATCTTCGCCAACGACTGGGGCACAGACACGGTGACGGAAGCGCCCAACCAGGGCACGGACACGCTGGATTTCTCCCGTGTCACTGATGACCGCTTGCTGACGTTCGACAACTTCGCGACGGCTGGCCGGCTAATGGTGACGGAGGGCGGAAGGTCGGTAACGCACGAGGGAGAAGCGGTTGAAACCCTCATTGGCGGGGCGGGCGACGACACGTTCCACATCCGCGCCTCGGCAATCAACCCGCTCCCGCTCACCCTCGACGGGCGCGACGGCTTCGACACGCTGAACTTCGACGCCGAGTTGCTGACTCCGGAGCCGTTGCCGAATCCGGTCGCGGCCCCTGGACGGCAGGCGGTCGCCTTCCTCGCGTTTGAAGCGGTGAACGTGCTCAACCCGGGGCCGGCTCCGGCACCCGCCCCGGTCGGCGCTCCGTCCGTGGGGGACACCGCTTCAACCAAAGTGGCGGCGACGCACGGGCCGTTCAGGGACGCGGTTGGCCTGGCGATTCATCACATTTTGAACACGGTGGGCTTCGGGAAGTGGGCCGCGCCGCCGGGTTCTTACGGCGCGGCGCTTCATCGCGGTGACGCAGGCTTGATCAACCAGAGACTCAGAACGATTTTTGGAGCGGTGGTCGGGAGGACCAGTCAGGAAGACTTCAGGACGGAAATCGAAGAACTCGCGGAGGACAAGGAATCCACATCGGCGGCGCGGAAGGCGGTGGCCCTCCGTTTCGTCCGGGTGCCGTCGCAAACTTTCCGCGGTCCACATGCAAAATGAGAGGTGAGTTATGTGCAAACGAAGTTTGATAATCTTTCTGGCGATTCTCTGGGGAATCGGTCCAGGCGTCGGCAGGCTCCGGGCGCAGGTCTTGATCACGGTGACCAACCCAACCCCGGCAAGCAGCGAATTCTTTGGCTTTGTGGTGGCGGCACTCAGCACGAACCGTGTGATCATCGGCGCCACCGGAGTTCTTTCCGGCGGCCCGATTTCCGGTGAGGTCTATGTGTTTTCCACCAATGGGACACTGGCTGCGACGGTGATCAACCCCTCCCCCGGGGGGATGGGGGACGCTTTTGGATCCGCCTTGGCCGCGCTGGGCGAGGACAGGATCGCCGTCGGCGATCCCCTGGGGGACGGCGGCGTGAACAATGTGGGCGTGGTGTACATTTTCTCCACCAACGGCGTGCTTCAGACCACGATTCAGAATCCCACTCCGCTAATCGGGGACAACTTTGGCGCGGCCGTGGCGGCGCTCGACGCAAACCGCGTGGCCATTGGCGCATTCTCGGACGACTCCGGCGCGACGGACTCCGGCAACGCCTATTTGTACTCCGTGTCTTCACCGGGAAGCCCCTTGATCACCTTCGCAAACCCCACCCCGGCCGGGAACGATTTCTTCGGTCGCTCCGTGGCGATCGCGGGTGGGAACCGGATACTCATCGGCGCGGATGGGGACAACACGGGCGCGACCGACGCCGGAGCGGCCTACCTGTTCGGCACGAACGGCGCGCTGCTGCTCACGGTGACCAACCCCACTCCTGCGGCCAGTGATTTTTTCGGATATTCAGTAGCCGGTGTGGGGGCGGAAAGATTTCTCATTGGCGCTTACGGCGACACCACGGGCGCGGGCGCGGCTTACCTGTATTCCACGAACGGGACGTTGTTGACCACGTTCCTCAAACCGGGCGCGGCGGCGGGCGACAATTTCGGCTACGCGGTCGCGGCGGTCGGGACGGACAAGGTGTTGATCGGCGCCCGGTTTGACGATGCGGGCGCCACCGACGCCGGTGCCGCCTACCTGTTCTCCACCAACGGCGCGCTGCTCGCCACCTACACGAACGCGACCCCGGCCAGCGGAGACAACTTCGGCTCCGCCGTGGCGGGCGTCGGCGCAAACGGCGTGCTCATCGGGGCGCAGTTCGACGACACCGGGGCCGCCAACGCCGGTGCCGCCTACTTGTACCTCAATTCGTCGCCACTCATCGCGACGCATCCCGCGTCCCAATCAGTGGGCCAGGGCAGCAACGCCACGTTCAGCGTCGTCGCCAGCGGCACGCCGCCGCCGGGCTACCAGTGGCAGTTCAACGGCACGAACATCGCCGGCGCAACCAACACCAGTTTTACGCGCACCAACGCGCAGCCGGCCGACGCCGGCAATTACTCGGTGACGGTGAACAATGGCTTTGGCGCAGTCACCAGCTCCAACGCCGTGTTGAGTGTGGGGACGCCGCCAAGCATTCTCGTGCAACCGGCGGGTTTGTCAGTGACGGTGGGCAGCAATGCCACGTTCAGCGTGGTGGCCGACGGCACCGCGCCGCTCAGTTACCAGTGGAGAGTGGGTGGAACGCCCATCGCCAATGCGACCAACAGCGTGTTCACCCGCACAAATACCCAGCAGCCGCACGGCGGAAACTATTCCGTCGTCGTCAGCAATGCCTTTGGGACCGTGACCAGTTCCAACGCCCTGCTGGTAGTGAACCTGGTTCCGCCCAGCATCGCAACGCAGCCGACGAACCGGACGGTGGCGGTTAGCAACACGGTGACGTTCACGGTGGTCGCGCAGGGGAGTGCGCCGTTGAGTTTCCAATGGCGCAAGGGCGGCGTGGCGGTTCCCGGCGCGACCAGCACCAACCTGAGTCTAACCAACGTGCAGCCATCTGCTGCGGGCCGCTACGACGTGGTGGTCACCAACGCGGCCGGCTCGGCCACCAGCCTGGTGGCGGTGCTGTCCGTCACCGTGCCTGGTCGGATTGATACTTCGGCCAACGGCGCGAACTTTCCCACGGTGGAAACCGACAATTTTCTTTTCGTAGTGCACAACATCCACAACTACACGAGGACCAACGAAATTGACGGCTTCAACTTCCGGGTGACTTACGATCCCAGCCTGTTCGCCTTCGTCAGCAATTCGTTCAGCGTCGGATTTCCAGGGCAGCAATGGCTCTCGAAGGCGAATCAGGAAGGTGCGGGTTTCACGATTGCCTCGTTCAGCACGGCCACCAATCCCGGCGTCATCCACGTCTCGGTCAGGGACATCACCCCCAGTGCGCCGGAACGCGGCACCGTCGCCACCATCGGCAATCTCATCTTCTATCAGTTGCAGGCCATCGCCCCGGGCGTCGGCCAGTTGACGGTGCTGCCGGAGGAGGACGGCACGTTCCTGTTCGATACCGCGATGCAGCCGGCTGGGGAACCCTCGCTCCGGACGGGCGGCATCATCACCAACCGGGCGCGCGTCACCATCGCCATCACCAATCCGCCGGCGCGCATCTGCCTGCCGGCTCCCGCCACCATCCCTGTTCAGGCAGACGTGGGCGATCCGTTCGGCGTCGTCCGGTCCGTGGAGTTCTACGTCAACGGCCTGCTGGCCGAGCAGGTTACGAATCCGCCCTACAGCATCACGCTGACGAATCTCGAGGCGGGCCGGTACACGCTGACGGCGGTGACGCGGGAGGATTTCGGCAACGCGCACGGCTCGGTACCGGTGGAGATCGCGGTCGCTCTGGGGGCGGACTTTGGCGACGCGCCCACCGGGACGCTTTTGACCAACGACGGCCCGCGGCACTGCATCATCCCGGGCTTTCACTTGGGCCAGCGGGTGGACGCCGAGCCGGACGGGCAGCCGAACGCGAACGCCACCGGCGACGATCTTTCACCCTCCGGTCAACCCAGTGACGAGGACGGTGTGACGTTCACCTCGGCGCTGGCGGCTGGCGAGGAAGCCTCGATTGAAGTGGTGGCCTCGACCAACGGGGTGCTTTACGGGTGGATTGGAGGCGTGCAGGTTCTCAGCGGCAATGTTCTTATCCCTGGAACGAACAGCCTGAATTTCACCGTCCCCTCGGACATGCGGGAGGGCCGGACGATCGCCCGGTTCCGGTTCAGTTCCGCCGATGCCTACGCTCCGAACACGTTCAATCGCCGCGTGGGGCTGGCGCTGGACGGTGAGGTCGAGGATTACGAAGTCACCCTCCAGCCGCGCCCGCCGCGCTGCGAGCCGACGAGCAAGGGTTACTCGTTCTGGGTGGCGTTTCCGGGGCAATACGCCCCCGACCACCCGGAGGAACTCAGTCTTTGCCTCGCGGGAAACGACGACCCCGGCGGAGAAAGCGCGACTCGCGTGTATGTGGACGTTCCGGGCCTGGGATTCGCGGGTTCGACTACGGCGAATGGCGCGTTCGCCCTCCCTGCCGCCGCCAGCCTGGGCGACGACAACGATGTGATCTCATCGAAAGGCGTCTTCATCGAATCTCCCGAGCGCGAAATGGCCGTGTCCGGTTTGAGCCATACGGAGAACAGTTCGGATGCCTTTCTCGCCCTGCCCGTGGACGCGCTTGGCCGGGAATACATCGTCCAGGGATTCCGCAACACCCACAGCGGCGTGCCGAGCCTGAATGGGAGCCAGTTCGCCATCGTGGCTCCTTCCGACGGCACCGTCGTGACCATCACGCCGTCGGTGACGACGGGCCGGCGGTTGGCCGGACAGCCGTACGACATTACGCTCAATCGCGGTCAGACCTACCAGTTGCGCGTCACCAACGGAGCGCCGCGCGATTTGTCCGGGACCATCATCACGGCGAACAAGCCCGTTGCCGTTTTCGGTGGCCATCGCTGCACGACCATTCCCGACAACACGGTTTTCTTCTGCGATTACGTCGTCGAGCAACTCCTGCCTGTCGGGCACGCGGGCAGGGAGTTCGTCACCGTGCCGCTGGCGACGCGGAGCGGGGACACCTTCCGTTTCCTGGCGGTGCGGAATGACACCACGGTTTGCGTGAACGGTACAGAGGTGGTTACGAACCTGGACCGCGGCCAGACCTACCAGCTTATCATCGATGGCCCTGCCCGCATCACTTCCGACGAGCCGATCCTCGTGACACAATACGCGAACAGTTCGGACTACGACGACGTGATCGAGGCGGACCCGTTCATGGTCGTCGTCGCGCCCCTGGAAATGTTCACCGATGTCCATGACTTTTGCGTGCCAGGGAACACGAACTTCACCAGCCATTACATCAACGTCGTGGTGGGCGGATTTCAGACCGAGGGCGGCGGAACCGAGCCGGGCGGCGTGTTGCTGGACGGCGTCGGGATCAGCCCCGGCTTGTTCGAGGAGATAGGGAGCAGCGGCTACTACGGAGCGCAGGTGCCCGTCAGTCCCGGAGTGCATCGCGTCGATGGCAATTTCTGCGCTGTCACGGTCTATGGCTGGGGCGAGTTTGATTCCTACGGGTACCCTGGCGGGCTGTTTTTCCCCGATGTCACCCCGCCGGCCATCACCATCCTGCAAAGCAACCTGACGATAGTCGTTGCGGACAACACCATGGAGTTTAGCGATTGCATCACCGAAATCCCGTATCTGCTCTACACCGATGGTAGCGGCCCTCATGTGATCAACTACGACGACGTTTGTAATTTCCGCATCGACCAGTTCCCGTCTTTTGGGGAGCAAGTCGGCTTGGGGGTCCACCCCGTGACGATCACCGCTACTGATCACCATGGCAATGAAAGTTCCGTTGTCATCACAATCACCGTGGTTGATGCGAGCGGTCCTTTCTTCACCTGCCCGCTGGCGGTTCTCACGAACTGCGCCGGTCCTGAGGGCGCTGCGGTATTCTACGAGGCGACTGCGCGCGGAAGCTGCATTCCCTTGTTCCCAGTTTTCTGCGTGCCACCTTCCGGCAGCCTGTTCCCGCCGGGCACCAACTTCGTCACCTGCACCGCCGTCAACGGCCTTGGCGCGACCGCCACCTGTTCCTTCCCCGTGGTGGTGAATCTCCTGCAGACAATCACGCTCCAGGCCGGGCAGACGGTCATCACCTGGACGGGTCCGGGCGCGCTCGAAACGGCGTTCGACGTCACCGGCCCCTGGCTCACGCTGACCAACGCCACCAGCCCCTTTCACCTCTCGCCCACCAACGCCCGCGCCTTCTTCCGGATCAGGTGTGATATTATCCAGTGACCGCCTGCGGCGCTACGCACCCCGATATGAGGGACGAACCCAGCAGCGCATTCCTCAATTGAGTTTATGCGAGATCGAAACTCGCTCGCCCGGAAACTTGGTTCCTCGCTACTTTCCGTGGCTGGAGGGCTTTGGCATAATGGCCGCCATGATACCTGAAAAAGCCTTTGAGCGATTGTTGGGGCTGGACGAGTGCTGGGAAGTGGGCGGCGCCGAGTATGAGACCGAACCGATGGAGC
>JANNEF010000323.1:0-24957 GCA_031378375.1 Verrucomicrobiota bacterium
GTGCCGATGCCTTCGTTGGAAAAGACCTCGGCGAGCAATCCCTCGTCCACGCGCCCGTTGATGATGTGGACGCGCGGCACGCCGGCCCGGCAGGCGGCGGCGGCGTGAATGGATTTGGACAGGGTCTCGGGTGGAATCTCAATTTTCTTGCTGGCCAGAATCGTCTCCAGATCGCTGGCAAGCATCTGGCGGATGAGTTGTCCCTGATGCACCAGTCCGTCCACCGTGGTGATGAAGATAAGTTTGCTGGCCTTGAGCGCGTCGGCGACGGCGACGGCGACGTGGTCGGAGTTCACGCGGTACGTTTTCCCGTCGCCATCGAAGCCCAGCGGCGGCACCACGGGAACGATGCCCTGCGCCAGCAGTGTCTGAAACAACTCCACATCCACGCGCTCGACCTTGCCCGTGAACAGGTGGTCCACGCCGTGCAGGATGCCGAGGGGATGGGCGATGATGGCGTTGGTGCAGGCGGCGCGCAGGTCGTTTGCGGAAAGGCCCTCGAGGATTTCATGCGTGAGCCGGTTCGCCGCGGTCAGGGCGAGCTTCAAGGTTTCGGTGTCGGTGATGCCGGTACCGTCGAGATTCGAGGCCGTGATCTTTTGTTGCCCCGCCAGCGACTGAATCTGCGCCGCCGCGCCGTGGACCAGCACGACGCGGATGTTCAGCGAGCGCAGCACCGCCACGTCGAGCAGGATGTTGGCAAAGTTTTCGTCCGTGATGATCGCGCCATCGATGGAGATGACGAAGATTTTTTCGCGGAAGCGCGGAATGTATTGCAGGATGCCCCGCAGATCGGTGGGTTTCATCGGAGGAAAAGAAAATCAAGCCGCAACGGGGCGGCGGTCACAAGTCCGATGGGCGGTCGTTGGCGGCATCAGTGTCACGGCATCACGAAAGCAACCGCGCGGCGGCGGCACTTCCTGCGGAGATAAGTATTCTGTCTGGCGCGGGATTCAACAGTTAATTTGCACCGGTCACGGTGCCGTCGGGCCACTCAAAACCTGCTTCAACGCAGCCAGGCAGCGTGTGTTCTCCGCCGGTGTGCCGATGGAGATGCGAATCCACCCGGGCATTTGATAACCAGCCATCGGCCGCGTAATCACGCCCAGCTTTTGCAGTTCGCCAAACACACGCGCGCCATCGCCCACCTCCAAGAGGATGAAGTTCGCAGACGAGGGGATGAAATTGAGTTTCATCTGATGAAAGGCAGCTTCATAGAGCCGCAAGCCCACAGTGTTGTTGTGGCGGGTGCGCTGGATGTGCTCTGAGTCACCCAGCGCTGCGAGCGCGCCGGCCTGGACGAGCGCATTGATGTTAAAGGGTTGGCGGACTTTTTCCAGCGCGGCAATCAAATCCGGATGGCCGATGCCGTAGCCCAGGCGCAGTCCCGCGAGGCCATAGATTTTTGAGAACGTCCGCATGAGGAGCAGATTGGGCCTGCCGCCCCGTCGAATCAGCGACAACAAGTCCACCGGATCATCGAGGAATTCGATGTAGGCTTCGTCCATTACAAGAAGAACTTCCGGCGGCACTTCGTCCACGAGCCTCAGTAACTCGTCGCGCGCGGCCAGCGTACCAGTGGGATTGTTCGGGTTGGCGACGAACACCACCGTCGTCTTCGGCGTGATCGCCCGTCGCATGGCCGGCAGGTCGTGCCCGTAATCACGCGCAGGCACGGTGACGAGATTCGCGCTGAACAGATGCGTCACCAGTGGATAAACCGCGAAGCAGTATTGCGAGACGACGACTTCCGCTCCCGGTCGCATCAACGCGTGGCCAACGAACTCAATGATTTCGTTGGAGCCGTTGCCGAGGATGACGTTTGCCGGCTCGACCCCCAGCGTGTGCGCCAGTTTTTGTTTGAGGTAAAAGGCGTTGCCGTCCGGGTACAAATGCAGTTGCCGGAGCGTCCGCTCCATCGCCGCCAGCGCGGCGGGGGAAGGCCCGAGCGGGTTTTCGTTCGATGCGAGCTTGATGATGACGCCGGCGGGCAGGCCGAGTTCACGCGCAACTTCTTCGATGGGCCGGCCCGGTTGATAGACGGGAAGAGTTTTGAGGGCGGGATTGAGAGGGAGCATGATGGTTGCGAAGGCCGTTTACGGGCTGAACTTTACAGCGCCTTGAGAATCTTGTTCACGTCCACATGTTCGGCAATCAGGCCACGGATGAGGGCGATTTTCTGCGCATCGTCCGGGCCGGTCTTGACGATGAGGTCGTGGACTTTGGACGCCACTTCGTAGCTGTCCTCCTTGGCGAGCAGGACGGGGAAAGGCATCGTTTGAATGACCTTCACCACGTTGGCACCGGGTCGCAAATCACCAGTGAGCACAATGCCCGCAAGTGCGGGGCTGCCATCGTTGTTGAGCGTGGCCGCAGCAAGAATGATGTCCTCGCGATCACCCGGGGTGATGAGCAGCACACCTTTCTTGAAAAACTTCATCGCGTTGTTGACCCCCATCGCGCCGACCACGACATCGTCCACCAGATTGTAGAAGAATTTCGATTGGTTCAACGGTTCCGCCTTCAACTCCTCGCGGATCAAATTCAGCGTTGGCTGGGTCAGGATGTTTTCATGCGGGATGACGCCAAGCAACTCGAGTCCTTTGCGCTTGAGGCCGCGGCGTGCGAAGTCGGTAACTTGATCCACTTTCCCATGCAGCACTTTGTTGAGGATGACACCGATGATTTCCACTCCCTCCCTTTGGAAGAGGGCCTGGTTGAGCGCCACTTCGTCAATCGGTTTGCCGATGCCGCCGCGCGTGACGATGATGACCTTGGCGTGAAGAATCTTGGCGACCGTCGCGTTGGACAGGTCGAACACCGAGCCGACGCCTGCGTGGCCGGAGCCTTCGCACAGCACGAAGTCCTTTTCCCACGCGACGCGGTCGAACGCCTTCTGGATGCGTTTGACCAGCGCCTCGTTGTTCGAGGCCTGAAGATATTTGCGCGTGAAGTCCGGTTCCACCGCGATGGGGCTCATGTCCACCAGGGGGCAGTTGAGGCGATAGACGCGGTCCATCAACACGGTGTCCTCGTCGATTTTCTGCTCCTCGATTTCCACAAACCGCTGGCCAACCGGCTTGATGTAGCCGATGCGCGGATACTTTTTCTTTTGCAAGACCGACAGCAGGCCGAGCGAGGTGGTGGTTTTGCCGTCGTTCTGGTGTGTGGCGGCGATGAAGACCCGCGGAGTTTCGAGGTTCATGGTCAATGGCCGCCACCCGGTGGCTGGCCTGCGTCGGGATAAAGCTCTTTGTAGGAAATGGATTGCACGCCGATGATCGCGGCCACGCCGAGAATGTCGTGTGCGCTGGAGCCGCGTGAAACGTCGGCCGCCGGGCGGTCCAGGCCGAGGAGAATCTGGCCGTAGGCGTTGGCGCGGGCGACATGCTGCACCAGTTTGCTGGCGATGTTGCCGGCGTTGAGGTCCGGGAAAATCAAGACCGTGGCCTGGCCGGCGACTTTGCTTTCGGGCACTTTGCGACTGGCGATTTCGGGCACCAACGCCGCGTCCACCTGGAGTTCGCCATCGAAGTCCGCGTCGAGATTTTTCTGCCGCGCCTTTTGTTGGGCGAGCGCGGTGGCGGCCTGCACCTTGCCGATGGACGGGTGGGTGGCGCTGCCCTTGGTCGAATAAGAGAGCAAGGCCACGCGCGGACGCGTGCCGAGCAGTTGGCGGGAAAGGGTCGCCGTAGAAACCGCGATGTCGGCGAGTTGCTCGACGCTGGGTTCGGGAATGACGCCGCAGTCGGCGAGAAACATCGCGCCGTTTTCGCCGAAGCGGGTGTCCTCCACTTCCATGATCAGGCAACTGGACGCCGTGGACGCCTGCGGCGCGACTTTGATGATTTGGAAGAGCGGGCGCAGCGTGCTGCCGGTGATTTCGCTCGCGCCGGAAACAAACCCATCCGCCTGGTGCATCGCCACCATCATCGCGCCGTAGTAATTCGGGTTGTGCATGGCGACGCGCGCCTCCTTCTCCTTGATGCCCTTGTAACGGCGCAACTGTTCGTAGCGGTGCGCAAAGCTTTCCAGATCTTCGCTTTCGGCGGGATTGATGATGCGCACGCCTTCGAGCGACACGTTCAGGCGTTCTGCGGCGTCTTTGACCTTGGATCGGTCCCCGAGCAGTATGGGCGCTCCCAGCCGCAGAGAATAAAACTGCCGGGCCGCCTGCAAAATGCGCGGCTCCGTCCCCTCCGGAAAGACAATCCGTTTGGGATGCCGCTGGAGTTTTTCAATGACACTGCCAATGAAGCGCATGGCTGTTTAACTAGCGGAGCGTGTGTGAAAGCGCAACTGGCAAACGTGCCGGGTGAAGCTTAAAGCTCAAGCTCACGAAGCGGAAAAAGCTCTAAAACAAAAGCCATGGCGACGCCGGGAGGCTTTGTTGACCGCTCGACTTTAAGCTTTGGCTTTTGACCTTCGTTTTCCACCGTCCCGCGCCGGAAGATGGAGGGGACTGGTCCCGCGTTCGAGGAATTCATCCCGGAATTCATCGTTGCCTGCCTCCCGTGTGAAAACTAAACTCCGTCGCGTATGAAACATCAGCTTGATTTTGAGAAACCGATAACCGAGTTGCAACGCAAGCTGGACGAACTGAGCAAACACAAGGAAGCCCATGCGTTGACCTTGAGTATCGAATCCGAAATCGCCCAGATCGAAATCAAAATCAACGAGACCCGGCGGCAGATTTACTCGAATCTCAGCGCGTGGCAGCGCGTACAGATCGCGCGCCATCCCAAGCGGCCCTTCACATTGGACTATCTGGAAAGTGCTTTTACCGGGTTCAGCGAAGTGCACGGCGACCGGCTCTTCGCCGAGGATCGCGCAATGGTCGGGGGCTTTGCTCGTCTGGGCGACCACAAGGTGATGGTCATTGGCACGCAGAAAGGCCGCGATACCAGGGAAAACATCCGGCGTAACTTTGGATCCGCTCATCCGGAGGGTTACCGCAAGGCGCTCCGCTTGATGCGACTCGCCGACAAGTTCAACCTGCCCATCATCACGCTCATCGACACGGCGGGCGCGTATCCCGGCATCGGCGCGGAAGAGCGCCACATTGCCGAGGCCATTGCCGTGAACTTGCGGGAGATGACGTTGTTCAGCGTGCCGATCATCGCAGCGGTCATCGGCGAAGGCGGCTCCGGCGGCGCGCTGGGCATCGGGGTCGCCGATCGCGTGCTCATTCTGGAAAACGCTTACTACTCCGTCATCAGCCCGGAAGGGTGTGCGGCGATTTTGTGGAAGGACCGCGCCGCCGCGCCGAAGGCCGCCGAGGCGCTGAAGATTACCGCGAAGGATTTGCTCGACCTGGGGCTGGTGGATGAGATCGTGCCAGAACCGCTGGGCGGCGCGCACAACGACGCGCCAGCCACGGCGGAGTCGTTGAAGCAATGTCTGCTGAACAACCTGGACGCGCTCCAAAAAATCCCCGCCGCCGACCGCCTCAAACAGCGTTACGCCAAGTTCCGCGCCCACGGGCACTTCGTCGAGAAGCAGACGGCGGCGGCGTGACCATCGGTTTCAAGTTGTTGGTTGCGAGTTTCCAGTTGGAAGCGCCGGGTCGGAACCAGAAACCAGAAACTACAAACACAGACGGATGCTTTACCCACTGACCTTCCTCCCCATCTTCCAGGAGCGCGTCTGGGGCGGGCGCAATCTGGAGCGACTTTATCAGAAGATGCTGCCGCCGGACAAGCCCATCGGGGAGTCTTGGGAAATCTCCGACCGCCCCGACGCCGTCAGCATCATCGCCAACGGTCCGCTGGCGGGCAAAAGCCTTCGCTGGCTCATGGAGACGCACCGCACCGAACTCCTCGGCGCATCGGGTGCGCAAAACGAACGATTCCCGCTGCTCGTCAAAATTCTCGATGCCCGGGAGAAACTTTCGCTGCAGGTCCACCCGCCCGCCGCCGTCGCCGCGCAACTCAAAGGCGAACCGAAAACAGAAATGTGGTACATCACCGACGCCACGCCGGAGGCGGAACTGTTCGTCGGTTTGAAGCGGGGTGTCACCCGCGCGGAGTTCGAGCGCAAGATAGCCGACGGCACCGTGGCCGAATGTTTCCACCGCGTCGGAGTGAAGACCGGCGATGCGATGTTCCTGCCGAGCGGGCGCGTCCACGCCATCGGCGGCGGCAACGTGATTTTTGAAATCCAGCAGAATTCCGACACCACCTACCGCGTGTTCGACTGGAATCGCGTCGGCCTGGACGGCCACCCGCGGCCGCTGCACGTCCCCGAATCGCTGGCGAGCATCAACTTCGAAGACTTCGAGCCGGCGTTGATCCACAGTATCTATTCGCGCAACGCCGTGTTCAAAGTCCGCTACGTGGTGGACAATCCGCTGTTCCGCGTGGACGCCTGTCTCGTTAATCGGGGTCAGCGATTTCATCTGCGGAGCCAGTCAGTTCAGGTGCTGGGCTTGTTGCGTGGACGCCTCCGCCTGACGCACGGCGAACAGGAGTTGGCGTTGCGTGCCGGCGAGTTCGCCCTGCTGCCGGCCAGTTTGGAACGGGTGACGCTCAACGCAGACACACAGGTGGAATTCCTGCACGTGCAAACGGGTTAAAGCAGGTGCCAGACGGTGCGATGCTGGTTGAAGTCAGATCACAGGAAGAACTGGCTTGAATTTATTTTTGCGGTATTCCCAACGGCAGAGGCATTGGTCGCGGAGTCTTGCATGGTTTCAACGACTTAGGCCGTGATAGCGGAGGTGGCGCGGACATGGCTTTTCCCCGTCGTCGTGGACAGGCTCACGCCTCCGGCGTAAATTTCGGACGGGTTTATGAATGCCATCATCCAATCACCAACAATTACCGGGCGGGACAGCACCTCACTCCGGGCGCGACGATACACGGGAGAAGTGGTGTACGTCTATGCCTACGATGTGGCCTACGAGATGAGCCGCGAACCGGTTGCCCGCCTGCTCGGCCAGCCGGTCGCCCCGTTCGCCGTGGATACCGGCAAGCGCAGCCCGCGTCATCGTTTCTTTTACAAACCGCAGATGATCCGCCTGCCGTCCATCGAACGCATCGGTCCGCACGGTCCCGTCAAACTCGACCGCGTGATCAAACTGCTGCCGGTCGGAGCCATCAGCATCACCGTGCGGCTGCCCTTCGCGGTGGATCATATCGAAGACCTGGTTTGCTACCACGATTTGCGGCTCGACACCGGTTCGCTCAACGACGAAGTGCGGTTGCTGGCACAGGAAGTCCGGCACGAGCTGGAGCCGTATTACATTCGTCCGGTGCCGCATCTGGTGGATGAAGAGGCCTACACCGTTTTTTGCCTGGAAGCGCCGTTGAGCACTGCCGAAGGGCTGCCGATTAGCGCTGAGAACTGGCTGCAAAGTCACCGCCGTCAGGTGGCCGCGCTGCTCACTCAGGAAAGCGACGTGGGGCATCTCTCGAAACAGGAGGCCGACGAATCCACCGGGCGCTACCTGAGCTATTACCAGAACGACCTCGTGGTCATTGACTGGGACGCCGCGCTGATCGTGGACGAGAAGGCGGATTTTGACGAGACGCTCTACATCATGGAACTGGCGAACCTGCAACTCGCCGAACTGGAGGCCTACGACCGGATGCTCGATGATTCACTCGACCGATCTTACCGCGATCTCGGCCACCGCTCGTTTCGGGGCAAGGTGCATGTCTTGCGGCAAATCAAGGAGCTGCGCATTGATCTGGCCCGCTTCAGCGACGAGCTGTCGAACATCACGAAATTCTTCGGCGACTGGCACCTGGCGCGCATCTACGAAAACATTGCCGCCCGGTTCCACCTGGCCGACTGGCACCGCACGATTGACGAGAAGCTCAAGACGCTCGACGAGCTTTACCAGTTGCTCAAGCACGAGCAGAACAACCGCTGGATGCTGATCCTGGAAGTCACCATCGTGCTGCTGTTCATCATTGACCTGGTGATCCTGTTCATGGGCTTGAAGGCGCCATGAGGCGCGGAGGGCCAATGGCGCGTCCCGCCCATTCCCGATTCAAGCCCACGCCGCACTATTGTTGCGGCGTGACCAGACGGTAGAACAGGTGCGCCGGTGTGGCGGTGTCGGTCACTGTCCTCATACGCGGACGCGGCGGCGGTACAGAAACGTCTTCCACCTCCACCCAGGGTCCGTTCATCAGGTCATCGGTGGCTTGCACAGTGTAAGTGCGTTCGTGGTCGGCCCAGAAACACAGCGACACGACGCCATTGCTCACGGCGATGGATTGGAAGGTCGGATGGCTCGCCGCCATCGGAGCGCCGACAGGATACCGCGCGCCCAAGTCTGCACCGTCACGACCCGCGCCAATGGCAGGCGATCCGGGGGACAATGTGTAATCACGCTGTGCAGCGTTCACGAACAACGGATTGCCACTAAGGATGCCAGCACCGTGCATGAAAACTCCCAGACCTACCGGCCCGGCAAAGACGTTCGTATTGCCGAACAGGGTGTGGTCCGCGAACAGTTCCGCGCCGCGATCCAGCACAATGTCCATCAGATTTCCATAGACGATGTTGTTGTAGGAATTGGTCGTGTGGCCCGCCTGGCAGGTCGCGCAGGAGCCTGGTGTCTTGACGTAATTGGTGAAGCCGCCCACGGAATTCTCAACCACGGTACAATGGATCACGTTGGCAGTGGTGGGGTTGTTCGCCTGGCCCGGCGTCTCCTTCAAGCCGATTCCCCCGGCGCACCCGTAAATCAGGCTGTTGCTGATCACCAAACCGAAGACGCCTTCCCCGGCGGTCACGCCCTTGTCGAACGGGAAATCGTACATCAAGCAGTCCGCGACGAGCACATTGATGGAAGACCCGCTGCTGCCGGGGCCGATGTCCACGGCGTCGGTGTTGACGCGCGGGCCGTGGCGGAAGGTGCAGCGACGGATGTAGGAACCAGGCTGCGCCGCGTCGTAGTCCAGCGCGTCGCTGCTGCTGTTGTCGGCGTTCTCAAACAGCGATTCTTCGATCTGGATCACTCCGTTGCGCCAGAGTGTTTCGTGATAAATGCTGAAATGGCACCGGCGCACGTTGACCGCCGCCGCGCCGTCGGTGGCCGTGATGGCCCAGCCGGTGGTGGTGGCGTTCTTGTATTCGTGAAGATAGGAATCTTCCATCAAGAGAGTCGCACCGTTAGTCGCGCCGATGTGCGCGCCCTTGATGTCCGCATGGCGGATGGTAAGCGATGAGTTGGCGCCGACGGAGGAAAGTCCGCCGAGATTGACGCCCACGACGCTCACCAGGTTGTCCTCGGTGCCGTTGACGCTGATTGTGCCGCCGGCCACGTTGCGAATCGTGCCGGTGTTCGTCAGCTTGATCGTGCATCCGGCTTCGATGGTGAGCGTGAGGTTGGTCGGCACGATGAGCGGCGCGGTCACAACGATCATGCCCAGCACGGGGGTCCAGACGGTGTTGGCGGCGAGCGTGCCGCCGTTGATGGTGGTTGTTACCATCTGACGGGTGGCGGCGGCGACATTCGAGTAACGTGAGGCTCCGGATCCGTTCGTGGCTTTTGCGCGGTAAAAATACTCCTGACCCAGGGCGGCCGAACCGTCGGTGTAATTTGTGGCATTCGCGCCGACCGTGGCGAGCGCCTGCCAGCTTGCGCCGCCGTTGGCCGAACGTTCGAGAGCGAAACTGGTTTCGTTGGCCGCGTCTTCCTGCCAGATGACTTCGATGGGGCCGACCCCCGCCGTACGGGCGGCCAGGTTGAATGGTGCGGGCGGCAAGCCGCCAACGGGGAACACCGGCCCCATGTCTGCTCCGCCCAAACCCGATCCGAGCGCCGGCGAACCAGCACCGGGACGATAGTTACCCGCGCCGGCGTCCACAAACAATGGGTCGGCATTGAGATTGCCCGCGCCGGGATAAACACCCGTGCCCGCGATGTCGCCGTAAGCCAGGTCCAGCGTGGAAACCCCCGTGAGGACGATGTTGCTCGCGTTGTTCCAGACGATGTTGTTGACGCCCGAAGCATGGCCGGCCGTGTTGGGATTGCCGGCGGTATTTTCCTGCACGCGGATGCCCGCGATGATCGAGCCGGCGATGGTGTTCTGCGAGAAGACCATGTTCGAGGAGGTGTGAGCCGAAATGCCGAAGCCATTGGCGTATAACAGGCAGTTGCTGACGACCGTGTTGTGGGACTGGTCGGCGATGGACACCGCCTTGTCGCCGAAGTTGTGGATCAGGCAGTTCTCCACTCTCATCGCCTGGTTCTGGCCCGTGTCCACCGCATCGGTGTTCGATCCAAAGCCGAACCGGTAGGTGTTCCGGCGGATGACGATCTCGCCCACGGTGCCCAGGAAGTCGGTGGCATCCGCGAAAACATTTTCGATGAGGCAATCCTCGATGAGCGTCGGCGTGTAGTCGAGGTGGCATTGATCGTAGCGATTGAAGTGGCAGCGGCGCAGGGTGATTTGCGCGGCGCGATTGGCTTCGACCATGTGGCGCGAGCCGACACGGTAGTCACGCAGCAGAGAGTCCTCGACCAGAACGGTTGCGTTGGTGAACGCCCGCACCTGGCCGGCGACCAGTTCCGCGTGCCGGATGTTCAGCACCGCGCTGGCGCCGTTGGCCGACAACTCGCGCCAGTTGCCGTTGCCATCCTCGGGCAGGAGGACGACCGGGGTCTCCGGGAGACCGCTCAAGTCAATCGTGCCGCCCGCCAAGGCTTGCAGGGACACGTTCGGCCCCAACAAAACCACCACACCCGCGTCAATCGAAAGCGTGACGCCGGTGGGTACAATCACGTTGCTGGCCACGCGAATGATTCCGTCTCCGACGCTCCACCCGGTATTTGCCGCCAGCACGCCACCGACGGTCGTGGTGGCCGCTTCATAAATCACGTCCCGATTGGTGGAGGCCAGGAGGGTGCCGTTCACGTCCAGCGCCGCGATGAACAGATGATTCAGGCCGGGCGCGAGCGGATGGAGTTTTGCCCACGTTCCAGCCAGGGAATCGAACGTGGCTTCCACGCCGTTGACGGCCACGCGCGTCGAGCCGGCCAGGGTGTTGGAACCGGCGAGACTCACGGCATTGGAGGAGACGAGCGTGAAAAACTGGCCGCCCGCCGCGACGCCCTGACCGCCGGTCAACCGCAGGTCGGCAATGAGGATAAAGTCGGTGCTGTCAATGGCACGGTTCAAGCCGAGGATCGCCAGGACGTTCGTGCCCATCTGGAGGCGGTTGGACGCAGTGCCGAGGTTGTTCGTCGTCGGAGGCAGGGGCGTGTTACCGGGGTTGCCGTTGGACGATTCGTGTGAGGCGGAGGCCAGGGCGGTGTTGGCTGGTTCGGTGTTCACTGCGCCCGGTGCGTTCGCCCGGGCCACCTCCACTCCATTAAGGTAGGCGACCCAGCCATCGTCCCAGTCCACTATGAGCGAAATCTGACGGGCGAGATCGGCGGGGTTGGTGATCTCGAAGGATTTGCGAATGTAGAGCGTGCGATAACCGTTGGGCATGTCGCTCAGGATGGTGCCGCAGCGATTGGTTTCCGGCGCGTAATTCTCCGTGGTGAAACCGAAGCCGCCAACGCCGCTGGTCCATAGCGCATCCGTCGCGTTGTTGGTCTGCCAGCCCGCGCCGGGGGCGTTGGTGCCCTTGTGGTATTGCCAGGTGTCGTTGTAATTCACGAGCGGCGTGGGCGCGGGCGGCGCGGCACCGATTTGCACGGTGAGCACCTGCGCGCGTCCGACCGGAGTCAGAACCGACAAGGCAAGGGCGGCGAGAATGATTTGGAACAGGGTTCGTTTGCTTGGGTGCATAAAGGTTACAACGGGGTAAGGCGGAGAACGCGCGATTGTTCAGGCGGGTATCGATTGGTTCAACTGGAGCACGGTTACTTGTAACGTATTTTCAGTCGGGTGAAAAGGTTCTTTTCCGCGTTTTTCACGGTCATTGCGCCGGCGTGACCAGCCGGTAGTAGCGGCGCGTCGGCCCGCCGGCATCCGGGTCGAGCACCATGACGGGTTGTGTCACGGGCTGCGGGGGCACGTTGACCAGGTTCGTCCAACTTGACGGCGGCAGCGCCTGGCAGAATTGCACGGTGTAAGTCTTCCCGGCGATGGCGGTGAAAATGACCTTCAGTCCGCCGGTATTGGTGATGGAATCCACTTTCAGATAACTCATCGCATCGCGCGGGTCGGTGCCGGCGAGGTATTCCTCCACGTTCGTCAATGCGTCGTTGTCCGCATCCAGTCCGGCGTCGGCGTCGCTGTCGGGATTGAAGCCATGTGCCGTCTCCCAATCATTGGGCATGCCGTCATGGTCGCGGTCGGGATCTTCGGCGCAGGCCGCAGGGCGCGGGGCGGGGGCGGGCGCAGCCGCCATCCAATTCAACGGTTCGTTGCCGTAAAGCAGCGGATTGACGCACTGCAAAGTCGCTCCGTGGCCGTCCGCGTTTGTTGGCCACGCGCCGCGATCCGCATACTCGACTTTTTCGACCAGCACGTAGGGCACAAACCCGGCGTCCGCGCCCGCGAGTTGCGGCGGGTCGGGTTTGTAGAGTTCGATGCGCTCGTTGCTGTTGTCGAGCTTGCCGCTCCATGGGCCGACGAGGAGAGAGTTGGTGCCGTAGCGCGTTTGGAATTGCGCGAGAGCGGCACCGTTGGTGGCCGGGTCAAAGCTCACCACCAGCAGTGAACCGCCGGGCGGCAGGACGTGGTTTGTGTCGAAATCGAAATCCACCGCGTCGCGCAACCGCCAGCCGTTGGTCGGGTGACTGGCGTCGAAGAGGGACACGCAGTTCACGGTGATGTTCTTCAGTTCGATGAATTCATCCACCGTGTTGTCGTTGGTCACAACGCCGACGATCATGTCCGGCGGGTGATACATGATCTCGGAGACGACGATGGGGCCGACAAGCGGATAGGCGTTCGTTCGTCCCGTGCCGGTGCGGAAAACTTCCACCGTCACCGGCGCGTCCGCGCCAAAGGTCCGCTGGCTTGTCGCCACGAAGTCAACATTCGTCTGGCTGTTCACGTAGCGGCCAAAGGAGACTCCGTTGGCCGCCGCACCGAACTTCACGCTCGCGCGGTAGCCGGTGAGTTGCGCCGTGTTGGTGTTTGCCGCCGAGAGATAAATCTGGTCGCCCTTGGCGGAACTGAACGCGAAGGCCGTCGTCGGCATGCTGGGGTCGTTGAACTGGTATTCGTAAAACACCTTGAAGCCGTGGGGCGCGAGCACTGTGCCGGCGGGGATGATGAACTTCCGGAAATTATTCTTCGAGTCACTCAGGTACCACCCGCTGATGTCCACGGTCGTGCCGGTCGTGTTCTTCAATTCCACCGCATCCTCCAACGGCGGGTCGGTGTGCGACAGCAGTTCGTTGATGACCACGTTCGTGAGCGGCAGGTAGTTCGACTCGCCGGGGCTGTCCGTACCGGGGAAGCGCACGATACTTGTCCCGCCATCCGGCAGGCGTCCCTCCGACACGCCGAGCGCCTGCGGGCCGAACGCGTAGCCATTGATCAACGTGCCGTTGACCGCCGAGATGCCGACGGCCTCGCCATTGTCACCATTAAGTTTGAAGTTCACATGGTCGGCCCCCTTGTCCGTATTTGGGTTGTCCGCCCAGAACCGTTGAAACGCATTCGACGCCACGCCGATGAACGACAGCGCCTGGATTTGCGACTGAATGCGGTCGTTGACGGCGGGGCCGAGTTTGTCAGAGAGCCACAACCCGCCCAGCGCCACCGGTTGCGGGTCCGGATTGTAAATTTCAAACCAATCGTCGCCCGACGCCGGCGCGGCCATCCACTCGTTGACTTTCAGCGTGCCCGCGTTGCCGAGCGTCACCGGCGTGTTGGCCGCGCCTGCGCTGGGCAGGACCAGCGTCCAATTGGTGGTACCGCTGGGCGCGCGGCCGATGGCGAAGTCCGGCGTTTGCAACCCGAAGACCACCGAGTCCAGCGGCGTGCCATTCGTGCCGAACAAGTAAAGCTTGTCCCCCGTGGTCTTGAGGCCGAAGCCGGTGTTGATCGGCGAAGCCGGCTGGCCGGAATCGAAGGTGATGACCAGATAACCGCCGGGTTGCAGAATCGTCGGCTCCGGGAAACTCCACCGCTGCGGATTCGACGGCGAATCGCTCAAGCTGCTGAACGCCAGATTCACGGCGGAAGTCGAAGGATTGTAAAACTCGACGTAATCCGGCGTGGTCCCGTCGGGGAATTGGACCGTCGCGTTGTTCGCGAGAATTTCGTTGATGACCACGCTGCCGGACACCGGTGCGGGCGGCGCGTTACTCACGATCACTCCGTCCAACCGCGTGCCCATGAACACATCGCCAAAGGGAGAGTTATTATGGACTTCGATGGCGATGCGGTTGCTTCCCGCCATGATATTGGTGATGGAGATCGAAATTGGCCCCGTCCACGAGGGTGGACCGGAAAGACCTTGAGCGGGCGGCGTCTGATTGCCCAGCGGGCCAGCCGGCATGTTGTAACGCGCCACCTCCCGGCCATTGAGGTAAAACACCGCGCCGTCATCAATCTCATTGGAGAACTGCAAACTGGTGGCGGTGAAACCGGCGGGCACGACGAACGAAGACCGGAAGTAGTAAGTGATGTTCGCGCTGCTGGTCGTCAGCGGTGTCCGCACCGGTTCAGGCACAGCCCCGCCCACGCCCAGCGGCCCTGGCCCGCTCGGCCAGGACGAATCGTCATAGTCCGGAGCCTGCCAATTCACGCCGTCCAGATTATTGCTTTGCAGTGAACTTTGCAGATAACGCCAAGTCGCGTCCACCGGCAACAAATTGGTCAACACCGCCGGCGGCCCGGCCGGCGGCGGTGGCGACGGACAGGCGTTGACGCCGCCGGGCGTCGGCCCGGCGAGAAAGACGATGCTCGCGCTGCCATCCGGACAGCGGCCCTGCGCCACGCCAATTCTTGAAGCCGGATAGGAGACGCAATCAACCAGCGTGCGGCTGGCAGCCAGCAGGCCAATCTCGCCGTGATCAGAATCGAGTTGGAAGTTGAGATGGTTTCCGCCCGCCGCCACATCTCCGTCTGCGACGAATTCGAGATGTCCCAGACCCGCGATGAAACTCAAATCCACGAGGCGATGCAGCACCGGCGCGCCAATCGGCTCATCCGTCAGATACATCCCGCCCAGCGCCACCGGAAGCGCGTCGGGGTTGAAGATTTCGATGAAGTCGTTGAGATACGGCGTCACGCCCGACGCGGGCAGCCACTCATTGAGCTTCAAGCCGGCGGCATTGCCCAGCGCCTGCGCCACGTTGGTCCCGCCAAAGCTCGGCTGACACAACGCCCAGTTGCCGTTGGCGAAACGCCCGATGGACTTGTCCACCAGTTGCGGGCCGAATACCACCGAGTCGAGCAGCGCGCCGCCGCTGTTCGTTTTGTTGAAGAGATAAACGCCCGCGCCGTCCCCGTCCAACGTGAAGCCCGGCGCTCCTTCGTTGGGAAACACCACCAGGTAATCGCCCGCCGCGAGCAGGGTGGCCGGCGGGAAGGTGAACTTGTTGGTATTGGCCGGATCGTCCGTGAGCCTCATGCCGGAGAGGTCCACCGCGCCAGCGCCGTCGTTGAACAACTCGATGGCGTCCGGGAAATTTCCGTTGTGATTCACCGCCGCGCTGTTGCGGGCCAGCACTTCGTTCAGGCGCACCGTCGGCCAGGCGGTGTTCACCACCCAGGTCTTAGACATCGTGGGGTTCGCCTGGCTCTGGTAGATGCCGGCGGAGTTGCGCCCGATGACCGAGACCGTGTTGGTCGAGCCGTTGGGCAAGCCCGTGAGCGCGATCGGCGTGCCCACCGGCGTCTCCGCGCCGAACGCGCCATTGTTCAACTTGAACCTGTAATGTGTGATGTCGTTGCCGCCGACGGTGAGCGTCGCGTTGTTGAACGGCGTGGGCGAACGCGGCTCGCCGACGACGGTGGCCAGCGGGTTGTTCGTGTTCGGCGGCACGAAGCCGTTGATGAGCGACTGCACCGTCGCGCGGCGCGTGGACATGTAATTCTTCGCGGTGTTGGCCACATTGGTGAGCGTGGTGGTGGGCGGATAGGTGCTCAGGACTTCGTCCACCAGCGCGTTGAACTGCGACTGCGAAAACGTCGTGTCCAGCAGCCGCTGCAGCGTGGCGTAGTAAACCGGCTTGAAGTCCGGCCACTCCAGGAAGCGTGTGGTCATCGCGCCCATGCCGTTGGGTGCCTCGGCGGTGAAGATGCCGGTGCTGGCCGACATGGAACCAAACCCGAGAATGGTGTCGTTGTCGTAATACATCAGATGGAATCGCTGATCGGTCCCGCCGCGATACATGAAGTAGTCATCGTTGTAGCCGCCGTTGGGCGAAGTCTCGTTGTTGCCAAAGAGGCTCATCACCGCGTAATACGCGCACCATTCCTCGACGTTGACGACCGCGCGGACGCTGGCGGTGGTGAACTGGTCGTTGGTGCCGACGATGCGGTGGAGCTGGATCAAATCGCTCCAGTCGTTCTCGCTGGTGTTGTCGGTTTTGAAGTAGGTGTTGACGTAGGCGTTGACGTTCGTGCCGCGCCAGACAAAGTCCGGCGGAAAAATATCGCGGATGGCGCGGTAGATGTTCCCGCCGCCCTCGAAGGGAAAATGTTCATCCACCCAGTCGCTGTTCAACTCCTCGTTGACGGCGTAGGCGCCCAACATGCCCGAGCCGGAACCGGCCAGGTTCGCATTATTCACGCGCACCTGTGCGGAGCGCGAGTCGGCGCCGGGCACGCCGGCCTTCTTCGCGATGGTGGCGCCGAGGATTTGCGCGGGGGTGTTCACGGTGTTGAGGTTCAACGCGCGCCGGCTTTTCCAGGGTCGGTCGGTCGGGATGTTCACGCGATAATTCGGCGGGCTGGCGCAACGGCTGCCGTGACCGCGGTTGCGGAAGCCGCAGTTGTAGCGCAACTCCGTGCCCGCGCCGTCGAGCGAAATCCAGGTGCCGTTCATCTCCGCGTCACTGTTCTGCGAACCGGAACAGGGAATGCCCGCCAGTTCGACGCGCTCGTTCTCGGTCATGATCATCTTGTAAACCGGGTGATACGCGGACACGCCGCCGAAGGCGTTGAGAACCGGGTCATCCACCTGCAACAGCGCGTTGGCCACCTGACCGGTCGGCCCCGTGCCGTCGCCCGCCGCGATGGCCGGCCCTGGCCAGGTGCGGGTGCGCCCGCCGAGGTCCGTGGCCTGCGCGTAGAATTCGATCACCGTGCTGTTCGGCTGGGGCGGCAGCAGGGCGCCGTAAATGCCGTCGCCGATTCCGCCGTCACCGTGGGTGCCGTCGTCCAGCATGTTCGTCACGGCGAACTGATTGGTCTGCGGGTTCAGGTCCGTTCGGTAAAACAACACCACGGTGAGGCCGCTGGCCGATTCATCCCTGATGCGCGCGGACACAGCAATGGATTCCGTGGATTTTGGAACCACCGGCGAGTGACTCAGCTCCAGAATGAGCGGCGCAAGATTGTTCGTGACGACGGAATTCGCCGCGCCCGGCGTGCCGTTGACGGGGCTGGGCGCCCAATTCTGGCCGGAGTCCACGAGCATGTTTGCGCTCCGTCGTTCCATCGAGCGGCCCAGTCCGTCCGCCGGTGAATACCAGACCCAGCCACGACGACTGAGGTCGTTCGGCCCGCGCTGGCGCTGCGCCCAGTCGCCCTCGCTCGCGTAGCGGACCTCATCCACCACGTCGCCAGCGGCATTGACCAGTTGGATCGTTTCACCATTGTTGCCGAGCGTGCCGGCCCAGTTGCCGACGACCGGTTCCACCGTCGGGAACTTGGTATCAAACGTCATGGCGTTGCCCACCACCACCAGGTAGCGGCCGGGCAGCAGGGTCACGCTGGGAAAGGTGAACGTGACGCCCTTGGTGAAGCGCCAGCCCGCCAGATTCACATTGGTGGCGCTGCGATTAACCAGCTCGATGTATTCCTCGTCCACCGGTTCCGCGCCGAACGCCGGCTGGAGCGGGTGATACATGATTTCGTTGATGACCACCGGCTGGGCCGCCGCCGCGATGGCCAGCGCGAGGAAAATCCCCGCCCGCGCGAGTCCATTCACCCTGAAATCCGAAGTTCGAAATCCGAGTTCCGAAAGCCAGCCGAAGCCCGAGGCCCGAAAGCTCCCGTTCCCGCCATCCGCCCCGGAGCACTGTTTCCGGCCGGCGGGCAACGACCGGATCGGCCTTCGGATTTCGGCCTTCTTTCGGATTTCGGAATTCGGGTTCACACATCGTCTCATAAAATTGCAGGTCGGAAACGCGGGCCAGTCCCAGGCCGCAAAGAAAGCAGTCACCCCGTCGCCCGTTTCACGGGGCCAGCCGCGCTTTGAAGTAGCGCTGATGGTCATTGGTCGCGGATGCATCATTGAACAGCCAGTAGGCATTGGTTTGTGTCACTGTGGTCAATGTGCGCCACGCCCGGCAGTTTGTCGAAACTTCGACGACGTAGTTGCGGTTCGTGTAGGCGCTCAAGATGAACTCAAAACTGCCGTCCGGCAGCCGCCGCGGCTCGCTCAACACCGGCGGCGGTGGACAGAACGTGTGGTACCCCACGTCCACGCGGCTGCCATCCGGGTTCAGCGGCGACGCCGGATCGCCCGTGTCAATGCACGGCGAGAAGTACGCCAGGCGGAAATCATTCACCGCCGCGTCCACGAACTGCGGGTCATCGGTGAAGTTGCCCGCGCCGTTGATGGACCACGGAGCCGAGAGGTTGCAGTAGTCGAAATGAAAATCATTGGCAATCGAGACCGGGTAGCTGGTGAACACGGCGACCGGTGCGCGAATGACGCAGTTGGTGATCCGGTAATCCGGCACCGGCGTCGTGCCGCTCTTGTTCGTTAGCGCCACGCCGTAGGAATTCCCCAGAATCGTGCAGCGGTCCATCCGGATGCGGAGGCTCTCGCCGGTGCCGGCCTTGCCCGAAATGCCAATCGTGTTGTCCACCAGCAGGCACCGCCACAACCGCGCCTCCCCGCCGAACACCGAGATGCCCTTGCTGTCATCGCCGGGAAATTTCCACCCGCGCACCACGGAATCCTCCACCGTGATCGTTGATCCCAGCGTATCAATTCCGTCGTCGTCGCCGCCGGCCACGACCGCGCCGGAAAAGCGGATCGTCTGCCCCGCGCCTTGACCGTGCAGATAAATCCCGTCCGCGTCGTCCGGCCCGCGCATGTCAATGATGTAACTGTCCAGGAATTGCAGCGCTGTGCCGGAAATCTCCGGCCCCATCCGCGCCCGCGCCAGCAGACAATTGGTCATCGTGATGGTGGAACCGGACGCCGACTGCATGATCTTGCCGGGCGTGCCCGCCGCCGTGGCGTGGTCGGTGATGCTGCACCCGTCGAACGTAATAGTGGACGCCGTGGGCCGAAGCACCGGCGCCTGGCCCGTGTGTCCCTCCCCCGGCGCGCGTCCCGCCAGCGTGATGATCGTGTGCCGGTAGAGCGACGGCTGCGCCGTGTTGTGCCGAATCTGCCCCCAGCGCAGTCCCGCATTGGCGCAGGTGATCGTGACTGGCTGCGCCTCCGTGCCCAGCGAATTGATCGTTCCGCTCACGAGCAGGTCGTTCGCCGCCGTGCCCGAAGAGACGCCGTTGATGATGACCCACGCGCCCGCCGCAATCGTGAGACTCGCGCCGGCGGGCACGGTGACATCATTCGTCACCCGCACCACGCCGCTCCAGAAATTGCTTCCCGCCGGCAACGCGCCGCCCACGCTCGTCACCACCGCGCTGCCCAGTGACTGAATCGCGCGCGTCGCCGAGAGCGGTCCCACCGTGGCCGTGAGACTGAAATCATTGCTTCCACCGGGCGTCACCAGGATGCTCCCCATGCCGTTGTACAGCAGCACCCGGTTGGTCGAAAGCGTCACGCCGGGCGTGGCCGTGCTCAACGCCGCCTCCGCGTCCCACACCTCCCGCGCCATCGAGCCATCCGCGTGGCGCAACTCCACGCGCGCCAGCAACGGTAGGCCGGGCAGATAACCCGCCGGCGTGACCAGTCGCAATGCCAGCGCGGGCGTGCTCCCGGCAACGGCCTGCGCGGGCGCGAAGCCAGCCACGGCGAACCACAACGCGAAACCGACTTTCCATATATGACTCATAGATTTTTCATCTCACGGTGTCTGGCGCGCGGCCTTCAGGTCACTTCCACGCGCAATCGCAAAAGCGCCCGACACACCCGCAGCCTGGCGCACCTTGAAGCGGCCTGAAGGCCGCGCCCCTTCCACCCTCACGGCACCAGCCGACCGCGATAGAATCGCGGAGTGACCACCGCGTTCGTGTCCACAATCACCGTCTGCCCCGTCACATTCGTGAACGTCGAGAGTGTCGTCCAGTTCAGCAGATTGGTGCTGCGGTCAATCGCATACACCCGCCCCGCGAAGCCACTCAACGTCAGCTCAAAATCCCCGGCTGGCAACATCGCCGCCGACACGATCACCGGACGATTCGTCACCGTCACCGTCGCGGTGAGCGCCAGCGCGAACGCCACGTCCGTGCTCGTGCTGGACCCTTGATGCACCTCCACCGCCAGCACATTGTCGCCGGTCACCAGGCTCGCGGTCGGGAATACCACCAGATTTGTCTCGCCGTCGGTCGCGTTGTTCCCCTGCGTCGTCGCCGTAATCACCGCCGGTGCCGCCGGCATCCGCAACCGGCCCACCTCCACGCCGTTGAGCCAATACACCGCCCCGTCATCCACGAAATTTGACGCCACCAGCGTCGCTCCCGCCGTGGCGTTCGTGAAAGTGAAGTGCGTGCGGAAATAATACGTGAGGATGAACGGCGTAATCGAGAGCGGGCTGGGAAAATCGGTTCCAAACGGACGGAAGGCGGAGTAGGGGTCCGGGGTGCTGTCGTCGAAACCGAACAACGCGGGGCCGGAAGGCCAGCCCGTCTCCGCCGGATAACTGACTTCCTTCCACGCCGTGCCGCGATCCGCGCCCGACGAGTCGTAGCGCCAGACTCCGTTGATGGGGATTAAGCTGATCGTGTCGGTCGTAACGAGGCCGTCGTCCACGGTCAACAGGGCGTTGGCACTGAGTGTCGTGCCGAACGTGTTGCTGACCTGGACGGAGTAATTTCCCTGGTTCGTCACCTGGGCCGCGACGACCGTCAGCGTCGTCGCCGTCGCGCCGGGCAGGTTCGCCCCGTTAATGCGCCATTGATACGTCAATGTTCCCGGCCCCGTGGCCGTCACGGTGAACACCGCGTTGGAACCCGCTTTCACCGTCCGGCTCTGCGGCTGAGTAGTAATGGTCGGCGGCGCATTCGGATTGGGTAAATTCAGGTGCAGTTGAATGTTGCCGGTGGGCGTGAACCCGAACCGCCGCCGTCCGTCCACAGCAATGTTGTAGGCCGTGCCCGCCACGGCGGTAAACGTGAGCAGGCTTTGCTGGCTGCCGTCGGCATTGTCATTTTGAGCTATGTTCGTCAGCGCATTTACGGCCGTGCCTGTGTACACGGCCAAGGTCGTGTCAAAGGTGCTGCCAAAGGTGTCGATCGTGCAGGTGCCGTTGCCTGGGGCCGTCCAGGCGATCCATACGGAGGCACCACCATTGTTGCCGGCATGATTCGGCTCGCCGTTTTCCTTGTTCGCTCCCACGTTCGACCCCGCCACATAATTAGTGAACCCGCCCAGCGTCTGCCGGTTGGCAAACGTGTCCTGGAACCCGGCGCTCACCGCGCTCACCGTCACGCTCACCACGGCAGATGTGCGCGTGATGCCCCGGTCATCCGTCGCCCGCGCGGTGAGATTGTAACTGCCCGCCGCCACGCTGTTCCACGTCGTGGTGAACGGACTGGCCGCGTCCGTAGCCAGCAACGACGTTCCCGCGTAAAACACCACCTGCGTCACCGCCCCGTCGGCGTCCGCCGCGCTGGCATTGATCGTGATCGTCGCCGGCTCGGTGAACGACGCCCCGCCGGCCGGGCTGGTGAGGCTCACCGTCGGCGGGAAATTCACGAACACCGTCACCGGCGTGGAAGTGCCCTTGCCGCCGAAATTGTCCGTCGCCACGGCGGTCAACACGTTGGTGCCGGATGGCGCGTTGCTCCACGTCACGTTGTAGGGCACGGAGAGTGACTCGCCAATTTTGTTGGTGCCCTGGCGAAAATATTCCACCTTGCTCACCGTGCCGTCGCTGTCCGCCGCGCTGGCGGAGAGCACGAGGTTCGTCGGCGTGAACACGAACAGCGCCGCGTCCGGCGGATTGGTGAGTGTGACGGACGGCGCGACGTTGTCGTTGTCCGCGATGGTGACCGTCGCGTTGCTGGCCGTTCCAACGAGGTAGCCCGCGCCTGCGCTGACGGTGAGGATGACCGTCTCAGTCGCTTCCAAAACGGCGTCATCGTCCGGCGTCACGGTGATGGTCGCGCTGGCGAGGTTCGCCGGAATGATGACGGGGCTGGTGATCGTCGTGTAGTCGGTGCCGTTAACCGCCGTGCCGCTCACCGCGAACGTCACCGTCAGCGGTGAGTTGGTGGCGAAGGAGCGCGTGACGGTGAAGGTGCCGGCGTCCGGTCCGGTTTCCGCCGCGCTCGCGTCGGTGGCCGCGATGGTGACGACGGGCAGGGGGATGACGGTGAGCCGAGCCACGGCACTGGTGATGGAGCCGACGGCATTCGTAATGACCACGGTGTAGTTGCCCGCCTGGTTGGTCTGCACGTTGGCCAGGTTCAGCGTGTCATTGGTCTGCCCGGCGAGGTTGCCCCCGTTCAGCCGCCATTGGTAACGCAACGGCGTGCTGCCGGTGGCGGTGACGGCGAAGCTGGCCGGGTTGCCCTGCGTCACCGTCTGGTCCTGTGGTGGCGCGCTGATCGCGGGTGCCGCGTTGATCGTCAGGGTCGCCACCGCGCTGGTGATGGAGCCGAAGTTGTTTGTGATGACGACCGTGTAGTTCGCCTGGTCGCTCAGTTGGGCGTTCGCAATGGCGAAGGCGGCGTTGGTCGCGTTGCTGACGTTGGTGCCGTTCCGGTGCCACTGATAGCGCAACGGCGCGGAACCACTGGCGCCCACGCTGAAGTTCGCCGTGCCGCCCGCCAGCACCACCTGGCTTGACGGCTCCTGGGTGATGACCGGCGGCGATTGAAAACCGAGCGTCGCGGGTTGGCTGTTCACCGCGCCGGCCGGGTTGCTCACGAGCACGGTGTAACGGCCGGTCTGGCCGGGTTGCAGGTTCACGAGCGTGAGGAAGGAGTTGGTCGCGTTCGGAATTTTCATCCCGTTAAAGCGCCACTGAAATTGCAGCGGTGCCGCGCCCGTCACGCCCACGCTGAACGTCACCGTGCCGCCCTCCGCCTTGTTCGTGCTCGCCGGCTGCGTGACGATGACCGGCAGGTTTGTGATGGCCGCGCCCGTCGCGCCGCCGGGAGTCGGCACGCCCGCCAGCCAGTTCACCGGATCGTTGCCATAGTCGGACGCGACGCGCCGCTGGAGCGAAACGCCCGTGCCGTTCGTGTTGCCGTCCGCGGCGGAAGGCCACGGTGCCGAGTCGGAATATTTCATTTTGTCCACGAGCACGCAGGGCACGAAACCCGCGTCGCTGGCGGGCGGCAGTTGGGGCGCGTCGGGCTGGCACAGCTCCACACTCTCCCCGCTGTTGTCGAGTTTGCCGCTCCACGGACCCAGGATCAGCACGTCGGGCGCGAGGCCATATTTGTTCGTGAACGCCGACAACGCCACCATGTTCGTCGGATCGAAACTCACCACCAGCGCGTAACCGCCTGCCGGCAACACCGTGCCCGCCGGAAAATCAAAATCCACCGCGTCCCGCAACCGCCAGGTGTTCGTCGTGTGATTCGTGTCGAAGAGCGACACCGCGCCCGCCGTGAGATTCAGCAACTCGATGAACTCTTCCCCGGTGTTGTCGTTGGTGCCGAGGTCCGGCGGATGATAATGCACCTCCGTGATCACCACCGGTCCCACCAGCGGCGCCGTGTTCGGCAGCCCCGTCCCCAGCCGAAACTCATTCGTCGTCGCCGGCGCGTCCACGCCGAACGTGCGCCCCACCATCGCGGTGAAATCCACATCATCACTCGTCTCATAACGCCCGAAGGACACGCCGTTGGCCGCCGCGCCGAACTTCACGATGTCCCGCTGCCCCGTGAAATTTCCCAACGCGTCCGCCGCCGTCAGATAAACCTGATCCCCGTGCGCCGCATTGAGCGCGAAATTCGGGAAGAAACCCGGGAACGGATTGAACTGATACTCATAGACCACCAGGAACCCCCCCGGCGCCATCACCGTGTTGTTCGGGATGCGATACTTGCGCAAATCATCATTGCTATCGCTCAAAAACCACCCGCCCACATTCACCGCGGCCTCACTCGCATTGCGCAACTCGATCGCATCCTCCAACGGCGGATCCGTATGCGACAACGCCTCGTGGATCACCACCGATTCCAGCGGCAGATAATTGCTCTCCCCCGGCGACGCCGAATTGGGAAACCGCACCTTGTTCGTGCCGCCATCCGGCAGCCGCCCCTCCGACACCCCCTCCGCCGGCGCCACGTAATCAATCCGATCAATCAACACCGGACTGCCCGCCGGCCCGCTGTGCAACGCGATCAACTCCGCCGTGTTGTTCAACGAAAAATCCGCGTGATTCGCCCCGTTCTGCGGCGCGCCATCCGCGATGAACTTCACAAACCCATTCGTGAACGACCCGATGAACGACAACGCCGCGATCGGCGACTTCACCTTGTTGTTCAAATTATCCGTCAGAAACAACCCGCCCAACGCCACCGGCAACGTGCCCGTGTTATGCAACTCCAACCAATCCCCCCCGCTCTTGGGCACCGCCATCCACTCATTGATCCGCAACCCACTCACACTGCCCAGCGCCGCCGCCACATTGGCCAGCCCCTGGCTCGGCAACGCCAGCGCCCACGCCCCCGACCCATTGGGCACCCGCGCGATGGAAAAATCCGCCGCCTGCACCCCGAAGCTCACCACGTCCAGCAACGCCGACGCCCGCGCCAC
>JANNEF010000356.1:0-3838 GCA_031378375.1 Verrucomicrobiota bacterium
CTGGAAGGCAAGCGCGCCAACATCAAGGCCGGCATTAGCTGGCTGGAAAAGACCGGCATCAACGTCGAACCGGTCGAGATCAACGTCATCGAAAGCTGACGAGGAAGCCGACGGTGCCCCCTCACCCCGGCCCTCTCCCCCTCGGCGGGGGCGAGGGAGGAACGTAACCAGCGATGGAGCGAATCCGGGCGCGTTCGATTTGTTGCACGGCTGGGAATGATTCTCCCTCGCCCCCGCCGAGGGGGAGAGGGCCGGGGTGAGGGGGAATTCGCCTCAGCTTGAACACAGACTTGAAAAAACAAATGCCTGACAAACCCAGTCAGACTTCCGCCGCCACACCGCCACCCGACCCCGCGCTGACCGCCCGGTTTCGCGCCGCCGCCGAACTCCTCGAAGCCGTCGCGGCCAACCGCGCCTTGCTCACCGCGCTGTCCGCCGAGGACCGCACGCGCCTGCTTCAGGCCGCCGGCCAGGTCTCCCGCCCGGATGCCGCAGACCGCCGCCGGCTCGTGAAGGCCACCAAGCGCCAGCGCAAAGTTGAACGCCGCGAGCGCGTCGAGCGCGTGCTGTCGCAGACCGGCATCCGCCAACTGCGGCGCGAACCAGTGTTCACCACGCCCAACGTCTTTCCTCCGGATGGATTCGAGCAGCGCGAGGTGACGGACGATCCCGGCTTTCGCGAAGCCGTCGAGCCACAGAACTGTTACGTCTGCAAACGGGACTACGAACAGATCCACCCGTTCTACGATCAACTGTGCCCGCCGTGCGCCGAACTGAATTTCCGCAAGCGCACCGAGTTGGCGGACCTGCGCGGGCGCGTGGCGCTCCTGACCGGCGGGCGCGTGAAGATCGGCTACCAGGCTGGCATCAAGCTGCTCCGCGCGGGCGCGCAACTCATCGTCACCACGCGCTTCCCGCGCGATTCGGCGCTGCGTTTTGCGCGCGAGCCGGACTTCGCCGAATGGGGCCATCGCCTTGAGATCTTCGGACTCGACCTCCGCCATACGCCGAGTGTCGAGGCGTTCTGCCAGCACCTGCTCCAGACTCGCGACCGGCTCGACTTCATCATCAACAACGCCTGCCAGACCGTGCGGCGTCCGCCGGACTTCTATCAACACATGATGACGCGCGAAACTGCCGCGCTGCATGAACTGCCGGAACCCGCCCGCCGGTTGCTCGGCGCATACGAAGGGTTGCGCGGTTATCACCTGCTGCCCGAAGGCGGCGCGACACCCGCCGCGTTGGAACACCGCGCCTCGGCGGTCGCGGGGCTGACGCACGCGGCGCAGTTGTCGCAAGTGCCGCTGCTGCCGGACGAGCAGGCCGCGCAAAAGGATTTGTTTCCCGTGGGCCGGCTCGATCAGGATTTGCAGCAAGTGGACCTGCGCGAGCGCAACTCCTGGCGGCTGATGCTCGCGGAAGTGCCCGCCGTCGAACTGCTCGAAGTTCACCTCGTCAACGCCGTCGCGCCGTTCCTCCTCAATGCACGGCTCAAGCCCCTCATGCTCCGCACGCCGGAGCGCGACAAACACATCGTCAACGTCTCCGCCGTCGAGGGCCAGTTCTACCGCAAGTTCAAAACCACGCGCCATCCCCACACCAACATGGCCAAGGCGGCGCTCAACATGATGACGCGCACCTCCGCCGCCGACTACCACGCCGACGGCATCCACATGAACAGCGTGGACACCGGCTGGGTGACGGACGAAGACCCGGCGCAAATCGCCGCGCGGAAAACCGCCGAGCACCGCTTTCATCCGCCGCTGGACATCGTGGACGGGGCGGCGCGCATCGTGGACCCCATCATCGCCGGCTTCAACACGGGCGAGCACGTCTGGGGGAAGTTCCTGAAGGATTACCAGCCGACCGATTGGTGACGGCCGCGCGCCACAACAATTCACGGTTAGCGTTCGCCACAAAACGCGCAGCCTGGGGCGGCCAACCGGTCATATTGATCCCGTATGACCGACGTGAAAAAAACCACCTCTCGCAAACTGGGCCCCAACCGCAACGAACTGGCGCACAAGGCGCGCCAGCGCGATGCGAACTTCGCGCAATCCCGCGACCTCCACGAGGATCGCGGAGCGCGGCAGATCAAAACGGGTGCCAGGGCGCGAACGCTGCCAAAGCGGTAGCGTCGTCTTGGAGAGCGGACAGTTGAGTTCGCGATGCGTTGCGGTTATCCCGCAGCGGTTGTGAAGCGGGACTCGACGCTACGCCTGCGGCGGGAGTTTTTTCTCCACGCGGACCTTTTCGAGAACGATGAACCGGGGTAGCCCGCCCTCGATGGGCACCTTCACTTCGCCTTCGATGAGCGGTCGTGCGTACTCGACGAATTTTTCGTTGGGCAGGAAACCGTCTTCGGAAATCCAGTCGCGCGGCACCAGATGCTCCACGTTGGCAATGCGGTCCAGCGGTTCCAGGCCGGTGGTCCACTTGTAGGGGTGGCTTTGGAGGCGGACAATCTTCACCATGTAGCCGCTCTTGCCTTCGACGGCGGCACGGACGGCGGCTTCACCGCAGGCGGCCGCTTCGGCCGCGTCCGTGGCGCTGGCAAAATGGGCGGCGGCGCGTTGCGCATAGCCGAGTTTGACGGAACGGCTCTTGACCTCAAGCTGGTCGCCGACGAGCGCGGAAAGATATTCGGCGGCGCCGGACAAGACCGGATGGCCGAAAGCGTCGAGGCGTTTTTTGTCGGCGGCGATCTCCTCACCGGCGGCATTGCGCAGCCCTTCACCCACAACGACCACGCAGCAACGATAAGCGTCCACGCATTCCTTGACCTTGCTCAGGAAGGTCACCTGGTTGAACGGGATTTCCGGCAGGAGGATGATGTGGGGCGCTTCGTGCGGGGCACGCTTGGCCAGCACGGTCCCGGCGGCGATCCAGCCAGCCGAGCGGCCCATGACTTCAACGACGACGCAGGAACCCTCCTCAGTGGCCATGCTGCCGACGTCGGCGGCGATCTCCATGACGGTCGCGGCGTTGTATTTGATCACCGAACCGTAGCCGGGGCAGTGGTCGGTCTCGGGCAGGTCGTTGTCAATGGTCTTGGGCACGCCGATGACGCGCATCTCATAGCCGAGCTTGATGGCGTGTTCGTGAATCTTGTTGGCGGTGTCCTGCGAGTCATTGCCGCCGGCGTAGAAGAAATAGCGGATGTTGTGCGCCTGGAAGACGGCGAAGAGGCGGTCCATGTCCGCCGCAGCGCGGTCGGCTTTCTTTTTGAAATCGAGCTTGTAGCGGCAGGTGCCGAGGGCGGCGGCGGGCGTGTGTTTGAGGCCCTCGATGGCGCGGGCTTTCTCCTCGTTCAGGTCAATGAGGTCTTCCCGCACGATGCCGTAGATGCCGTTCAACCCGCCGTAGATTTCCTCGATGCACTCGTGGCGACCGGCTTCCTGAATGACGCCGGCAACGCTGGCGTTGATGACGGCGGTGGGGCCACCGGATTGGGCGACGAGAAGATTGCCAACAAGTTCTGCCATAGATTTAGTTTCGTGAATCGAGGCGAAACCTTGCCCACCGACCCGGGTGATGTCAAAACGATTTGACGCGGCGAAGACTGGTGGAGCCTAAGGGATTCGAACCCTTGACCCCCACAATGCCATTGTGGTGCTCTACCAACTGAGCTAAGACCCCAGCCAACGTGAGCCTGACGTTAGAAATCCGACGACGATTTGTCAAAAACTTTCTCGAAGCCTGTCGGCGGGAGTTCAAAATGAGACTTGAGGTGGGAACAAAATGAGACTGATTCAGAGGGAGAACTTTCCGAGGATGTCCGGCCACCGATTTTCCGTGTTTTTTGGGGGATGGGAGACGACCCAGAACTGGCATTGGG
>JANNEF010000374.1:0-25235 GCA_031378375.1 Verrucomicrobiota bacterium
GTTCTCGGCCACGTTGTCGGCGTGGCAGTCCAGGCATTCATTCGATTCATGCGCCGGCTTGGGCAGGCCCAGATAGCGGGCGATGCGCTTCGAGCGTTCGTTCAACAGCACCGTATAGGCGCGCGCGTGCTTGTCCTCGCGCTGCCAGGTCACGTACTCGTTCTGCAGGACGTTCGATCCCTTGAACGGCTCGACCGCGCCGTGGCAGGTGCTTCAAGCAAACACTTCTTCCAGAGCCGTTATACTACTCTATTAACGTAGTTGGTATAACATCTACGGTTACGGTGGACCTCCGATCTGCTGCCCAACAGGCCCTCCTGGCACAAATGGCGCGGGAGCCGACCTTCACGGATTTTTCTGGTCGGAAAGGAATAACCTTGTCCGCGATGGCAACGGAGGCACCGGGTTGGTCCACATGGTTAGCGGAGATATCATTGGCCTTGATCCTCGCCTCGGTCCTCTACAAGACAACGGCAGTCCCGTCCTCACCCACGCCCTGCTCGCCGGCAGCCCGGCCATTGACGCGGGGACGAACAGCGGGCTGGCCTTCGACGCGCGCGGGCAGCCGCGCACGGTCAATCATCCTGGCGTCCCCAACTCCCTTGGCAGTGACGGCACGGACATCGGCGCGTTCGAGGTGAATCCCATTCTCACCGGCACGGAAGCCCGCCGCGGCGGCAACGACATGCAAGTGCGCTTCACCACCGTGTCGGACAAAACCTACGGGGTGCAATGCCGCCCCGAAGCCCACACCGGTCTGTGGACGACCCTGCCCGGCGTCATATCCGGCACCGGCGGCATCGTCACCTACACGCACACCAACGGCGCGCAATTCCCCCGACGCTTCTACCGCTTCTTCGAGCGGTGAATCCGAAACAGCGTGGTAGGGCGAGGCTCCTGCCGAGTCCCTGATCAATTCGACCTCACGCGCACTGAGAGACGCTTGGGCTCGCCGGACTTCAACTCCAATTCGCTCCAATAGCCGAACTCGAAGTTCCAGTCGTTGGGGAAATTCTCCAGGCGCAACGCCACTTTCTTCCCGGCGAACTTCGTGAGGTCCACGCTCACGGGCAGCCAGCGCGCGTCCGTCTTCGTCACGAGTTGTTTGTGCAGAAGCTGTCCCTCGGCGAGCACGCGCAACTCCCAGTCACCGCGATTATCGGCGGCGACGTCGAATTGCAGATGTGTCCGCTGGCCGGTGGGGATTTCGACGGCGCGCTCCAGCGTGGCTGGCTGGGCGCGGCCTGCGGGATGCGTCATCAACACGTTCTTCCGTCCGTGGAACTCGGTCAGCTTCGCCGGTGCGCCCTCGAATGGCGGACAGTTCACCTTCCAATCCGGATTCCACAGCGCCACGGATTCCATGTCCACCGGCGGAAACACCTGCGTACTCTTCTTCGCGCCGGGACCGGCGTTCTCGTCGCCGAGCAATTCCTTCCGCAGTTCCTTCGTCCACGCCTTGTTGTCGCCGGGCGGATTCAGGATGAACCAGATCATGTCGCGGAAATCTTTGTCCGGCACCGCTTCCAGTCCCTCCGGCATCAGGCTCATCTGGCTGGTGCGAATCTTCGGCTTGCCGTTCTGCATCGCGATGTCGCTTCGGGCGATGTTGTGTTCCGTGGGGCCGGAGGCCAGCAGCTTGAGCCGCGACGGTGAATCCTCGACGATGCGCCCGCTCACGCTCGTGCCGTCCTTCAACTCCACCTCCGTCGCCTCGTTGCCGTTGCCGATGACTTCGTTTGGATCGATGACGTTGTGCAAGAGCGCGTCGAGCGTGCTGCGGCCAACGCCGGTGAGATCGGGACCAACATCCGCGCCTTCGCCATGCAGCTTGTGGCAGACGAAGCAGGTGCGCTTGGCGACTTCGTAGCCGTTCTTCAAGTCCGGCTCGGCGGCGAGAACGACCTTTCGCTTCTCGGCGATGAGCTTGAGCTTGTCTTCGCCGGGCGGGCGGTACTTGCCGAGCAACTTGTCCGCGTTGTCGCGCACGGTCGCGTCGTCGCTGCGGGCGAGCGCGCGGCGGGCGGTGGCGGAGATGTCTTCCGGCCTGGCAACTTTCTGGTCCACCGCAGCGAGCAAAGCCCGGCTCCACTTGCTGCGCAACACCAACACCTCGGACGCGACACGGCGCGTCGGCAGGCTGAAGTTTTTCCAGGCGTCAGTGACGACGTAGGCAATGTCATCGCCGCCGAAGGTGGCAAGGGCGCGGAGGCTCTCGACGTAAAGCGACTGCATGCTCTTCTCCCTCTCCCCCGCCGAGGGGGAGAGGGCCGGGGTGAGGGGGCCGCCTTTGAACAACTTCAACAACTCCGCCTTTGCCGCGTCATCCTTCGTCTCGCGCGCGGCGGTGATGCCTTTGAGGCGGTCTTCGAGGCTCGCCTTCGCGTCGTTGATCTTCGCGATGAGCGGACGGCTGGCGGTCGTGTCGCCGAGCAACGTGGCGAGGCGACGGGCTTTGTCGGCGAGCTTGGGGTTCGCGGTGAGCTTCTGGAAAATCGGTTCGAGCGGGATGGTGGGCGGCTTCCCCTTGCTCTTGAAGGCATCAATGAGTCCGTCGAGCGCGGCCTCGGCGAGCGTGGTCTTGCCGGCGAGTCCGGCGAGGTGCTCCATCGCAGCGTTGAGGTGCTTGGTGCGCGCGGCGGCATCGCCCAGGTCGCAGATGCGGCGCATGACGCGGCGCAGGCAATAGGCGCTGACGGAGTTTTCGTTCGCACTGACGAGCGGGAGGAACGGCTGCGGGTCCGCCGCCACCCGCGGCTCCATCGCCATCCAGACGATGTGCGGGTAGTAGAAGTCGCCCGCGACGCTGGGGCGGGAGAGGAGTTCCTTGAAATAAGGGAACAAGTCCGCCTTCGTAGCGGATGCGAGCGGCGGCAAATCGACAGTCAGTGAACCAGAGGCGAACTGCCGTAATGCTGTGGCAACGGAACCACGGACAACGGGGTCATCACTCGTTGAAAGTTTCTGGAGCAAACTCAGGCTCGCCCGGCTGATGTTTCGCGACTCGCCAATCGAACGGGCAGCCCATGCTGTGACGCTCGAATCGTTTCCGTTCGCGAAGATGTCCAATATGTTTTCCTTGTTTCCGTCCGGGAGCTTCAGTTCGCCGGTCTTCCGCAGATCGGCTGTCGCGCTCAGGGTCCAGAACAGGGCGCGGGTTCCTGCGGCGCTGTTTGGATTCGCGGCATCCATGATTTTTTGAGTGGCGTTGCCAACCGTCGTTTCGGCCAACAGCCGTTGCGCTTGTCTCCGTTGCCACGAGTTTGAATGATCCAGCAGCGCGGCAAGTTGTTCGACATTGGCCTTCTTCAAATCCATCCCCTTCTCCGGCCGGCTCGCCACCGCCCTGCCCTTCTCGTCGCCCACCCACACCACGCGCCAGATGCGGCCCAGCTCGCGGTCCACGCCTTCGGGGTCGGCCTGGGCGTTTTGGTAACAGGGATATTTGTCGCACCAATCCATCACCCACAACGCGCCATCGGGGCCGGTGTGCATGGCCACGGGACGGAACCAGCGGTCGTCGCTCGCCAGGAACGTCCCGCCGCCCATCTGGTAATCACCTTTGCGCGGACCGAGCAATTGGGTCTCGCGCTCGGCCTTGTAGGTCGAGCCGACGGGCGTGAGGCGGTCGCAGTTGAGGGCGCTCTCGTGGATGTTGCCGAGGAAGACCAGTCCGCGCCATTCGGCGGGCCATTGGTCGCCCTGGTAGATGCAAATGCCCGCGTGCGCGGCGCGGAAGTGCCGCCAGTCCACGATGGCGGGCAGGCCCCGGCTCGGCAGGTCGCCAACGTAGCCGTAGGGATTCGCCCAGGTGCCGCCCTGGCGGTTGTATTGCCCGCCCGGCGCCATGTGGAAGAGATGCTGGATGACGCACGCGCTGACGAAAGCGTCGCCGCGCTCGTTCCAATCGACGCCCCACGGATTGCTCGTGCCGTCGGCGAAGACCTCGAACTTTTTCGTGCGCGGATGAAAGCGCGCGAGCGCGGCGTCCATGCGCACGCCGTCGTCGTCCGGGTCGTTCGGATCCTTGACCTTCGAGTGTGTGAAGACGCCATGCGTCATGTAGAGCCAGCCGTCCGGTCCCCACGCGAAGCCGTTGAGCAACTCGTGCCGGTCCTCCAGGCCGAAACCCGTCTTGAGCACCGTCGTCTTGTCCGCCTTATCATCGCCATCGGTGTCTTCGAGGAAGTAGAGGTTCGGCGCCTGGCCGAGATAGACACCGCCGTTGCCTAGCGCGAGTCCGGTGGCGAGCGAGTAGCCATCGGCGAACACCGTCACCTTGTCCGCGCGACCGTCGGCGTCGGTGTCTTCGAGAATCTTGATGCGGTCGCGGCCCTTCGTCCCCTTGGGCGCGCCCTTGGGATATTCATACAACTCCAGCACCCACAGCCGCCCACGCTCGTCCCATGTCATCGCGACGGGATTGACCACTTCCGGTTCGCTGGCGAAGAGCCGCACCTCGAAGCCGGGTGGCACATTGAACTTCTTTTCTGATTCCAGCGGCGCGAGCGCGGGAGTCTCGGTGGCCTTGTACACGCCGGTGAGCTGCTTCGGGCCGGGCGCGGCGTTGGTGTAGATGGGAAAGCCGAGCGGCTTGTTGTGGTCAGGACGATAAGACGCCGCCGCCAGCGGGAGGGCGGTGACCACCACGGCGAGGCACACGCGTAAGAAGTATTTTTTCATAGCTGAACGGCGAAAGCGTAGCGACTGGGCCGACGGATCGGCAACAGGATTCAGCGGACGCCTCCTGGCGCCCAGCCGCGCACGCCGGATTCCGAATCCGGGTGCCCGCCGCCCCTGGTTCGGCGACGTGTTCGGCAGCAAAACTTTGTTGCCAATTCCCCGGCGCTGTCTTCTAGTCTGCGTCCGTTATGCCAACACGACTTGCAGACAAATGGGTTCTCATCACCGGCGCGTCCAGCGGGTTCGGCGCGGCGGCGGCGCGGGCGTTCGGCGCGGCGGGCGCGAAGCTGCTGCTCGGTGCCCGCCGCATGGACCGCCTCGAACAGGCCGCCGCCCACGCCCGCAAAGCCGGCTCCCCCGCCGCCCATGTCCACGCGCTGGACGTGACCCAGACCGCCAGCGTCGAAGCGTTTGCCACGTGGGCGCGCACGCACACCGACAAGCTCGACGTGCTGGTCAACAACGCCGGCGGCGCGCACGGCATCGACCCCGTCGCCACCGCCAAGGACGAGGATTGGGAGGCGATGTTCCAAACCAACGTCCTCGGCGTGCTGCGCGTGACGCGCGCGTGCCTGCCCAACCTGACGAACAATCCCGGCAGTGCCATCATCAACATCGGCTCCGTCGCCAGCCGGTTCGCCTATGAAGGCGGCGCGGCGTACTGCGGTGCCAAGGCCGCCGAGCTGCTCATCACCCGCGTGCTCCGGCTGGAACTGTGCGGCACCGGCGTGCGCGTGAGCACCGTGGACCCCGGCATGGCCGAAACGGAATTCTCCGTCGTGCGCTTCAAGGGCGACGAAGCGCGATCCAAAAAAGTCTATGAAGGCGTCATCCCGCTGACCGCCGAGGATGTCGCGGAGACATTGGTGTGGGTCGCCAGCCGTCCGGCGCACGTTTGCATTGATGAGCTGATGATGAAATGCACCGACCAGGCGGCCATCCACAAAGTCCACCGCCGGCCGGTGAAGTAGGCCGCGGCCGGGTCACTGCTCCGGCGGTTCCAGGCGATAACCCACGCCATGCACCGTCTTGATCCAGCGCGGCGCGTCGGGGTTCGATTCGATCTTTTGACGCAGGCTGGCAATGTGGTTGTCCACGGTGCGCGTCGTGGGGAACGCCGCGCAACCCCACACGAGATCAAGAAATCGCTCGCGCGTGACCGGCTCGCCCTCGTGGTCGGCCAGCAAACGCAGGGTCGCAAACTCCTTGGCCGTCAGATGCAGTTCCCGCCGCCCGCGCGTGGCACGTTGCCGGATGAAGTCCACGCTCACCTCGCCGAGGGTCAGCGTCCGGGGCGTCCCGGCGGATTTCTCAAAACGCCGCAGCAACGCCCGCACACGCGCCAGCAATTCCTCTGTGCTGAAGGGCTTTACCAGATAATCATCCGCGCCCGCGTCGAGTCCCCGCACGCGGTCTTCGATCTGGCCCTTGGCGGTGAGCATGAGGATAGGCGCCGGCTGGGCCAGCCGGCGCAACTCTCCGCAGACCGCGTAGCCGTCGAGCTTCGGCAGCATGACGTCGAGCAGGATCAGGTCGGGCTTCTCCGCGATGGCGCGCTCCAACCCGGTCGCGCCATCAACCGCAGCGAGCACGCGGTGGCCGGCGGCGGCCAGCGCGTCCGAGAGCGCGGTGCGCATGGGCAGTTCGTCTTCGATGATGAGGATGCGCGCGTTCACGACGAAAGTGATTGGTGCGCGATGCTTGGTGATTTTTCCACGGGCAGTTCAATGGTGAACCGGCTCCCCTCCCCGACCGCGCTTCGCACCGTCAGCTGTCCGCCGTGCGCGGCGACAATGTGCCGGACGATGCTCAGTCCGATGCCGACACCCTGGGTTTCGCGGCGCAACTCCGATCCCAGCCGGTGGAACCGCTCGAAGATGCGCTCGTGCTCGGCGGACGGGATGCCTTCGCCGTGGTCCTCGACCCAGAACAGCAGGCGCGGCGGGGCGGATTCGCGTCCCAGCCCAATCGTCACGGTGGCGCCGGCGGGCGAATGCTTGATGGCGTTGTCAATCAGGTTCACCAACGCCTGCTGGAGGGCGCGACCGTCGAGGGATGGTTGGGCGTCGAGCGGGGAAGTCTGCGCGTCGTCCAGCGCCAGAGCCAGTGTGATTTGCCGCGCGGCGGCGCACGGCTCCATCAGCCTCACCGTCTGCCGGATCAATTCAACCGGATCCGCCGGCTCGAACTCGTACTGCTGGCGGCCCTGCTCGATGCGGGCGAAGTCCAGCACGTTCTCGATGAGCGACGAGAGCCGGCGGCACTCCTGCACGATGAGGCGGAAATACTCCTCCTGTTTCGCCGCGTCCCGCACGTCGCCGCGCTCCAACCCCTCCGCCAGCAGCCGCACCGACGCCAGGGGCGCGCGCAACTCGTGCGACACGCTCGCCACAAAGTTGCTTTTCATCTCGCTCAGACGCTCCTGTTTTTGAAACGCTCTCCAGGCCGAGACGAAACCGACCAACGCCGCCAGCGCCGACACGGCGATGAGCAGGCCGAACAACTGCGCGCGTGAATGTTGCCGCGCGTACAGAATGTCCGGGCTGATGAGATGCACGCCCACGCGCAAATACTTCACGGCGTCCTCGACCTTCTGCGCGGAGGCGAGCAAGGCGGGTGCTTTGTCCGGCATGGATTTCTCCCAGGAATGGCCGCTGCCCTTGCCGTGACCGGACCAGGTGATCACCGGCAGGTGGTTGCTCGAAATGATCGTTTTGCCCGCCACTTCGAGCGTGACGCCGAAGTATTTTGGCAACCGCTTCTGCCAAAGCGCCAACTCGGCCAGCACAGGGTCGGACGGGAATCGCCTGAGGTCGAAGATACCGTGCGTCTGCGCCAACTGATTGCTCAACCCCTCCGTCATCTTGACGACCACCACCCCGCCGATGATGACCGGACGCGAATGCAATGGCACCTCCTCATCGGACGCATGACGGCAAATAAACCACATCCCGTCCGGCTCCTCCTTCACCCGCGCCGCGAGCCATTCCTGCTCGAAGGCGATGGGGCCGTTCGTTCCGGGGCGGGTGGCCGGCGCGCGGAACCAGAACAGGCGCGGCCAGCGAACCGCCGTGACTTCCGCCAAGAGACGATTGGTGTTCGCCATGCCGGTCAAGTTGGTTTGCGCCGCCGTGAACAGCCGGCGCGACAACTCGCGCAATTCCCCTTCGGCGGGGCCGCCAGGCAGATTGAGCAACTCGCCGGCGGGGGAAACCTTGAACCCCGGGCCATCCACGGGCTGACTCCCACGCGTCGTCAGCAGAATCGTCCAGAGATTGTCCGCCAGCTCCTCCGCGACGACGCGAGCGCGCTCGGCCGCCTCATGCCGCGCTTGCGCGTGGTCCTCCCGCAGCGAGAACAGGCCGACGCCCGCCAGCACGGCGACCGGCAGCAGAATCAGCACGCCCTGCCGGAGGAAGCGGGGCGGTCGGTTGGACCGGAGTCCGTTCATGATGTCGCGTTTCATTTAGCAGAAACTAGCCGGGCGGCGGAGAACAATTGTCACGGTTTTGCAAAATTGTCCGCCGCGCAACTGCCGCCGGCTTCGTTGCCAAGCAGCGGCGAGGTCTGCTACGGTCGCGCGCATGAACTTTCTGGTCACCGGCGGCGCGGGCTTCATCGGGTCGCACGTTTGCGAGCGGCTCTTGCAAATGGGCCACGCGGTGTGGGCCTTCGACGACCTGAACGACTTCTACGCACCGGCGATCAAACGGCGCAACCTCGACGAACTTCAACAACCAGACCAGCCCTTCACCTTCGTGGCGGGAGACATCACCGATCGCGACAGCCTTGAAGCATTGTTCGCTCGCGTCCGCTTCGATCAAATCATCCATCTCGCCGCGCGCGCGGGCGTGCGGCCCAGCCTGGCCGAACCGGCGCTCTATCAGCGCGTCAACGTCGAAGGCACCGTCAACGTGCTCGAAGCGGCGCGGCGGCATGGCGTAAAAAAAATCACCATCGCCTCCTCGTCCTCCGTCTATGGCGTGAACGCCACCGTGCCATTCTCGGAAGCCGACCCCATCTTCTCCGCCATCTCGCCGTATGCCGCGAGCAAGCTGGCGTGCGAGGCGCTGGGACATGTCTATCACCATGTTTACGGCCTGGACGTGGTGATGCTGCGGTTCTTCACCGTGTATGGCCCGCGCCAGCGGCCGGACCTGGCCATTCACAAGTTCACCAGGTTGATCACCGCCGGCCAACCCATCCCCGTCTTTGGCGATGGCTCGACCGCGCGGGATTATACGTATGTGACCGACACCGTGGACGGCGTGATCGCCGCGACGCGGAAGGAATTCGGTTATCAAATATTCAACCTCGGCGAATCCCAGACCGTGACCCTCACCCGCCTGATCGCGCTGCTCGAAGACGCACTGGGCAAAAAAGCCGTCGTGGATCGCCAGCCCGCGCAACCCGGCGATGTGCCGATCACGTACGCGAACATCGCCAAAGCGCGAGCCGCGCTGGGCTACGCGCCGCGCATCCAGATCGAGCAAGGCATCCCGCTGTTGGTGGAGTGGTTTCGCCGCGACGGGGCGACGAAGCATGACGGTGCTGCGGGGAAATGCCTTCCCTCCGCCGCACCCGGCTCCTAAGCTGCGCGCTTGAATGGCCGTACCCGCCGCATGACGAAAACGGAAAAACTGTTGTGTGAACTGATTGCGCTTCCCAGCGTGAACCCCGGCTTTCTGCCCGCCGGTGATGTGCGCGCAGGCGAGCGGAACGTAACGGAGTTTCTCACCGCGACGGCGGCGCAGGCCGGTCTGGACGTCGAGTTGCAACCGGTCTTTCCGCATCGCGCCAATCTGCTCGTCCGTCTCGCGCCCACCGGAAAAATCCGCCAGCGTATCCTGCTCGCTCCGCATCTGGACACGGTGGGCGTGGCGGCGGACGCACAGTTCACGCCCGTCCGAAAGAATGGCCGCATTTACGGACGCGGCGCGTGCGACACGAAGGGGAGCGTCGCCGCCATGTTCACCGCGCTCGTGGAGGTGGCCGGCTTGTCGAAGCGCCCCGCGCACACGGAGATTTTTTTCGCCGGGCTGGTGGATGAAGAATGTGCGCAGGGCGGTTCGCGCGCGTTGACGCGCGGCGGTTTCGCCGCCGACCTCGCCATCATCGGCGAACCGACGCGCTTGAAAATTGTCACCGCGCACAAAGGCGTGTTGTGGCTCCAACTGGAGACGCGCGGCAAGGCCGCCCACGGTGCGCGTCCGGAGCTTGGCCGCAACGCGGTCCACGCGATGGCGCGCATCGTGGACGCGCTGGAGACTGACTACGCCGCCGACCTGCGGCGGCGTCCGCGCCACCGGCTGTTGGGCCGGCCCTCCATCAATGTGGGATCCATCCACGGTGGCCGGCAGCCGAACATCGTGCCGGCGCAGTGTGTGATCGCGATGGACCGCCGCACCCTGCCAGGGGAATCCGATCTGGGAGTGACCCGGGAGATTAAAAGTTTTCTGCACCGGCGGAAACTTTCCGCGCGCATCCAGCGCGTCGCGGATATCCCGTGCGTGCCCCTGGAAACGAGTTCCCAACTCCCGCTGGTGCGGCAATTCCTCGACTGCGCGGGACAAACGACGCCCGTCGGGGTGGATTATTTCAGCGATGCCGCCGTGCTGGCGGCGGGCGGCATTCCGAGCGTGGTGTTCGGCCCCGGCGACATCGCGCAGGCGCACACGCCGGATGAGTGGGTCGCCCTGAGCCAACTGGAGCGCGGCAAAAACCTGCTCGCGCGATTCCTGCGGTCGCTGCCATGAACCGTCCCGGACTCCTTATTGCTTTGCCACAATCGAAATATGGTCGCCGCACACTCTGAACCCGCGCCCGCGCCCTCCGCCGCGAGCCAGTCCACCTTTTTCCGGCAAAGCGGCTGGATGATGATCGCCACCGTCACCAGCGGCGCGTTCATGTTCTTTGTGCATTTCTTCTCGAAGAAAATCCCCGAGGCGGAGTACGGCATTCTCGGCACGCTACTGGCCATTCTCAATTGCATGGCCATTCCCGGCCTCGGCCTGCAAATGGTTTTCGCGCAGCAGGCCGCCTCCACCATCACCGACGAACAACATCGCCAGCTCACGGGCACGACGCGCGCGGTGTGGCTCGGCACGACGCTGCTCTGGCTGTTGATGGCCGGGGCGGTGGTGATTTGGCATCAAGATTTGCTCGTGCGGTTGCAAATCGCCAACCCGGCGGCGCTCTGGATGACGGTGCTCGTGGCGCTCGGCTTGTTGTGGATGCCCATCTTTAACGGACTGATGCAAGGGCGGCAAAATTTTTTATGGCTCGGCTGGGCGGCGATTGTTCACGGCGCGGGCCGGTTGGCGGGGGTGGCGGTGATCGTGTTGCTGTTCGGCGGGTGGGCGGCGGGCATCCTCACCGGCGCGCTCGTGGGCGTGGGCGCCATCATTTGCGTGGCGATGTGGCATACCCGCGAGGTGTGGCTCGGGCCGGCGGCGGCATTCGAGTGGCGCGGCTGGCTGGCGCGCGTGGTGCCGCTGACGCTGGGTTTTGGCGCGTGCCAGTTTTTCTTCAGCGCGGACCCGATTTTTGTGCAAAGCCACTTCGACAAGGAGCAGACCGGGTTCTATGTGGCGGTCGGCACGTTGTCGCGGGCGCTGGTGATGTTCACCGCGCCGCTGGCGGCAGTGATGTTTCCAAAAATCGTCCGCAGCGCCGCGCAGAAGGAAAAGAGCGACGTGCTGGGGATGACCGTGCTGGCCACGGTGGTGCTGGTGGGACTGGGCGCGCTGGGGTTGTCGGTGATTGCGCCGTGGTTGATCCGGCTGGTGTTCAAGAGTTCATTCGTCGAAATTGCGGCGCCGCTGATGCCGTGGTTCGCCTGGAGCATGGTGCCGCTGGCGGTGGCAAACGTGCTCGTGAACAACTTGCTGGCGCGGTCGAATTTCCGCGTCGTGCCGTGGTTGGTGGTGCTGGCGGTGGCTTACGGGGTGACGCTGCATTTCGTCGCGGCGGCCGAGAACCGGAGTTTCGAGCGGGTCATCCGCACCATCGGCGCGTTCAATCTGCTGGTGCTGGCAGTGGCGGCCATGTTTACGTGGGCACCGAAATTTTTTCGCGCCGGCAAGCGCGAATAAGCCGCGCGAGTGTCTGAATTTAAGGCCGGTCCTGCGTGGTGGCCGGCCGGGGCGGCGGCGCTTTCAACTTCCGATACACCCACGTTTCCAGCGGGCGCAGCGGGCGCAGCAGCCGGTAGAACGGGGAGTAAATCAACCGCACGCGGATGGCCGAAAGCAGCATCGTCAGCGAGGTTTTTCCCAAGACCACCTTGGAACCCATCTTGTCGGTCCATTCCGTGGGCACTTCGAGCACGGTGCAGCCAGCGCGCTTGAGGGCGAAGAGCAGGTTGATGTCAAACGCCATGTCTGCGATGCGCAGCGCGCCATGCACCTTCTCCGCCGCCGTGCGCCGCAGCACCTTCGCGCCGCATTGCGTGTCGCGGATGTTCATCCAGAACAAGCCCTGCACGATGGCGTGAAAGACGCGGCTGGCGAACTGCCGCCGGCCCGATTGCGACTGGTGAATCACCGCGCCGGGCAGCCAGCGCGAGGCGATGACGCAATCCGCCTCGTCGCAACGCCGGACCAAATCGTGAAACGCGGCGGGCGCCGTGGCGCCGTCGGCGTCCACGTAGCCGATCAAATCCGCCTGCGGATGCAGTTTGAAGCCTTCGATGAGTGCGCCGCCCTTGCCGATGGGTCCGGGAAACTCCAGCGCGCTGATGATCGGATATTCGCTGGCGGCGGCGCGGACCACGCCCAGGGTGTTGTCCACGCAGCCGTTGAGCACGACAACGATCTCAAACTTGCCGGGATGATGCCGGTGGAAATACGCCGCGTATTCGCGAAGCACGGGACCAATCCGGTGCTCCTCGTTGTAGGCCGGAATCAGCAGCAGGAGACTGGGCGCTGGCGCGGGCACGCGGAAAAAATCTTCAAACCGGCTGCCACACTTCGATGCTCTCGATGCGATAGCGTTTCTTGTGGCCATCCAGGACGGCTTCCACTTCTTCGCCGACCTTGTGGTTGAGGAGCGCCTGGCCCACGGGCGTGAGGTAACTGATGATGCCTTTGTCCGGGTCGCCGTCCCACGCGCCGAGGATGGTGAAGTGCTCGACCTGGTTGGCCGCGAGGTCGGTGGCGACGACTTTGGTGCCGATGCCGGCCACGTCGTTTTTCACCCCGGCGAAATCCGTGCCGCGCGCGCGCACGAGTTGTTGTTCCAGCTCGGATTTGCGGCGCATCAGCAGTTTCTGCATTTCCTTGGCGGCCTTGTATTCGTGGTTTTCGCGGAGGTCGCCGTAGCTGCGGGCGATGGCGATTTCCTTGGAGTTGGCCGGGATTTTTTTCTGCACCAACTCGTTGTATTCCTCCTTGCGGCGTTCCAGGCTTGGCCAGGAGACGACGAGCGTGCTTTCCTGCTTGGATTGATCGCCGGTGATCATGGATTGCACGGCGGGGTAACTCTTGACGATGCGCGCGAGCAGCGAACGCTTGTCCATGTCGTCGAAGCAGGGGGAGAGTTGCAGCGCGCGGGTGAGGTCCTTGATCACCTCCAGGTCCGCGGAACCGATCAACTCGATGAGCAACTGCTGGTCGGCGAGAATGAAATCGCGCAGCTTGTTGGATTTCCGTTCGTTGAACTGATCGCGTTCCATCGCGGTGAGCATGGCGCGGAACACTTCCGGGCCGAGGATGTCGGCGAAGCTGTCGCTGCGCTCCTTGGCCAGCCAGAGCAGCATTTCGGCACTGGCCTGGTGCTGGCTGATGAGCTTGGCGAGCGTTTCCTTGAGCTGGGTGAGCTTGCCTTCCTGGATCAACATGCCCGTGCATTCGCCGCAGAGCTTGGCCGGGACGTGGTTCAGCGTCGCCAGCAAGGCCTCGTGCCACAAGGCGGAGTTGGACACCTTGAAGGATTGGAGGGTGCGCCGGTGTTTGGAGGCGGGGATTTGTTCGAGCAACTGGGCGACGCGCACGTCCTGCGACCAGATCTTCGCCTCGGTCAACTCGCCCGGTTGCGGCGGCAGGCCGGCGGCGGCGGCGATTTCATCGCGGAGGAAGATGGCTTCCAGCGCGACGCCCGGCTGGGTGCGTTGATGCGACACGATGTCGGCGTTCAACGCGTTGACGATGGTGGTGGCGACACCGGTTTTGTCCTGCACATCGGGCAGGTTCTTGAGCGCCTCGGTGCCCACGGTGATTCGGGCCTTGAGCCCCTTGACCACCTTGAACTCGTCCATCAAGCGGGCGTCCAGGGCGACTTCCAGCGCCTGATAAATAATCGGATCCGATTTCTTGATCGGCACCTGAAAGTGGCCGTCCTTCTTCAACTCGCGCTTGGCGACCTCCCACCACTTCTTCCAATCGTCCCGAATCACGTCCGGCACCAGCACCTGCCGGATCTGGTCAATCGTCGCCCGCCCGTCAAAGCTCTGCACCACCACCTGGATGAGGTCCAGGTGATGCAACGCCGCCATCTGCCGCAACGCCTCGAGGTCAGCGGCCTTGCGCGCCAGGATGTGTTCCTTGGGGATGGCCTTGAGCGATTCCGCCGCGAACCCCAAGTCCATCGTGTGCCCCGACTTGTTCGGAAAATCAATCGTGAAGCGGACGAAGACCGTGTCCACCGAGGTGATTTTTCCAAAACCCCAGCTCCGGTGGTAACAAAACCCGCTGGCGGTCAACAGCAGCAGCGCGTCCACGTTCTGCCGGTCCAGCTTTCCCGCCGAAACCAGTTTATCAAATTCATCTTTCATAGCATGAGCACCAAAAAACTCGCCTACAGTCGAGCGGTTTGCATTATTGGGACGTGCGCTCAGAAAAACCAAGACAAATTGCCGCCCGTGTTTTACGCCTGCACGCCGAGGGCGCGGGCTACCTCGAAGATCTGCTCGACCATGCGCAAGCCGCCGCGCTCTCCCCGCCCGACCGCGCGCTCGCGCAGGAACTGTGTTTCGGCGTCGTGCGCTGGCAGGCCACCCTCGACTGGCTCATCGCGCAGAAGACCGCCGGGCGACCTCAGAAAACGCCGCTGCAAATCCTCCTGCGCCTCGGTCTCTACCAGCTCTTCTGGCTGGACCGCATCCCCGATCACGCCGCCGTCAACGAAACCGTCGAGCTCGCCAAGGAATTCGGCTGCGGCAACCAGTCCGGCTTCATCAACGCCGTCCTGCGCGGATGCCTGCGCGAACGCGAAGCCACGGAACAACGCCTCGCCGACCTGCGCACACGCCACCCGGCCCTGGGCCACTCACATCCCGACTGGCTCTGCGACCGCTGGCGGAATCTTTGGGGCGACGAAAACCTTCGCCGCCTGATGGAATGGAACAACACCCCGCCCCCGACCTACGCGCGCCTCAACACCCTGCGCGGCACGGCGGAACAACTCACGGCGCAATGGCGAGAGGAAGGCGTCGAGTTCGAGCCACGCCAGTTCGACTGGACCGCCGATGGTCTCGTGTTCGAGTTGAAGTCCCACCCGTCCCTCGCGACGTTGCCGAGCTTTCAACAAGGCTGGTTTTACATCCAGGACCCCAGCACGCTCCTGGCGGTGCGCGAACTGGACCCGCAACCCGGCCAGGCCGTGCTCGACCTCTGCGCCGCGCCCGGCGGCAAGACCACCTACATCGCGCAACTCATGAACAACCAGGGCACACTCATGGCGCAGGACACCCAGATCGCCCGGCGCGAATTGATCCGCGAGAACTGCGCCCGCCTCGGCGTGACCTGCGCCCAACTCGCCCGCCCCACCACCAGCCTCTACGCCGAGTTGAGCACGCCCTACGACCGCATCCTCGTGGACGCGCCCTGCACCAACACCGGCGTCATGCGCCGCCGGGTGGACTTGCGCTGGCGCCTGCGCCCCGAGGAAATCGCACGCATGGCGACTGCCCAGGTCGAATTGCTGCGCGACGCGGCGACGCAATTGAAACCCGGCGGCGTGCTCGTGTACAGCACCTGCAGCCTCGAGCCGGAAGAAAACCAGACCGTCGTGCAAACCCTCCTCGCCGGCCAGCCCGCCCTGCGCCTCGAACGCGAACGTCAACTCACGCCCTTCGCCGACAGCGTGGACGGCGCCTACGTGGCCCGCCTGACGCGCACCGCGTGAAACGCGGCGAACCGAATGTTGGCGGCGCGCGGTCACACGTAGGAGACGACGTGATGAGGCTGACTTCTTTGTTTGCCGGATTCCTCCCACGGCGTTAGGCTTTGCCCCATGAGTGCGCTTAAAGAAAGCATCCTTCAGAAGCTGGACACGCTGCCGGATCCCGCGTTGCGGCAGGTGCTGGATTTCATGTCGTTCCTCTCCTGGAAAGGCGAAGGCGAAGAAGGGTCGGTGCTGGCGGCGGCGGGCCGGCTGTCCGGTGATCCGATGTCCGCGGCGCAAATCGAAGAGGCGTTGTACGGGCCGGACCGCCGGGAGCCGCGATGAGCCGTCCGATCTTTGTCGATACATGGGGCTGGCTGGCGCTGGGACACCGGCGCGACGCGCACCACGCGGCGGTGGAGGAGGTTTTCCGCGCACGGCTGCCGATCCCGCAGTGTGTTCACACTTCGGACTATGTGCTGGATGAGTTGATCACATTGTTGTTCCGGCGGGAAAGCTACGAGGAGGCGATGCGGTTCGTGGATGGAATCGTGGCCGACCAGGTGGCGGGCCGGGTGATGATCCATCGGGTCAGTGCCGAACGATTTTTTGCCGCCATCGACCTGCGTCGCCGGTTCCAGGATAAGCCGCTAATTTCCTTCACGGATCTCACGACGATGGCGATCATGGCGGAACTGGGAATTGCGGAAGTATTGACCGAGGACGAACACTTCTTGCATGTGGGGATGGGTTTCCAAAGAGTTCCGTAGCGGCAGCCTGTCCACCAACCAGCGCGACACAATTGAAACCCGGCGGCGTGCTCGTGTACAGCACCTGCAGCCTCGAGCCGGAAGAAAACCAGGCCGTCGTGCAAACCCTCCTCGCCGGCCAGCCCGCCCTCCGCCTCGAACGCGAACGTCAACTCACGCCCTTCGCCGACGGCGTGGACGGCGCCTACGTGGCCCGCCTGACGCGCACCGCGTGAGGCGCGGCGAACCGCTGCGCGGCGGGCAACCAAAACATCGAACACCGAACACTCAACATCGAACGTCCAGTGATGCCGCCCGCCAACGATTCGGTGTTCGCCGTTGAATGTTGAATGTTCGATGTTCGATGTTCCCCGGAAAGAACTCTCGCCGTTGAAAAGATTCTGATGGGGCGTAATAATACAAAGCCGCCCCCTCCCCGCGTGGCGGCAACTCGTGCCGTGACGGGACCGACCGGATTCGCCTTTGCGTGTCCAGGTTTTGGACAGTCTGTCACTTACTTGGACACTGCGGTGACCGGATCGGGCATTGCGGCCACCGGATTGGACACTGCTGTCGCAAAATTGGACACTGCGACGACCGGATGGGCGATTGCCCCGGCAGGATTTGCCATTGCGGCGACCGAATCGGCCCGCGCCGTGAAAGGATTGCCCGGTCCTCTGACCGGATCCCGCGTTACTGTCCCAAAAGTGTACATTGCGCGCTTCGCAACGCCTTCCCAGCCGCCGCAGTGTCCACTCCGGCGGGCGCAATGGACACTCCGACCATCGCAATCCCCGATCCGGTCGCCACAACGGATGATCCCGTAAACGCACCGCACAATCCGGTGAGCGCAGTGTCCGATCCGGTCGGGGCACCGAGTGATCCGGTCAGCGCAACTGGCGATCCGGTCGCCGCAATGGCAAATCCGGTCGGGACAACGCGAAAAACGACCTGATCCATGTGCGCTTCGGTTGGACCTCTGGTTTGTGGTCCCGCCTTCAGGCAGAATAGCGGCTCTCAACCGTCTGAAGGCGGGACTACAAACACCCGGCAATTCCCGGTTTCCGTTGCGGTCTTTGCAGTTAAAAAAAGCGGGCTGACCACGACACACGGCTCGCTGCGCACCGCCTCGGCCACTGCCGAGGTTTTTGATGGGCAGGACAAACAGTTTCAGTTGCATGGCAGTAACGGCGCGCGGACATCCTGTCCGCTTTGGGCGAACGACGGCAGTTGTGGTGCGATGGCGAAAGGTGCGGTGCAGTATGCTCGGTAGGTCTAAGCGGGCGGGGACGCCCGCGCGCCGCTGTTGGCGCTCGTCCTTCGCCTCGCCTGCTCCGCTCTGACTGTTTCTGCTCATGGCTGACCTGGGGCGAGGACCACCCGGAAGCCGATAAGGGCGTAGTACACGGCGTCCGGGTCGCCGCTGCTGACGCGAGTGGCCGACCGGCAGTAGATCGCGTAGCTGTTCCAACCGCCGCCGCGAAAAACGCGGAGCGAGCCTGTGGGAGCACCTTGCGGATCGGTAACGCTCCCGCCGGGCAAATTGTACAACCACCAATCCGAACACCATTCCCACACGTTCCCGTGCATGTCGTAAAGCCCCCACGCATTCGGCGCATAGCTGCCCGCAGAAGTCGTGCGACCCAGGTAGGTGCCGCCCGGATTGTAACATCCGTAAGAATCACCAGCGCACGGCGGATATTCGAAATAGCCGAAGAAATTCGCCATCCCGGAACGTAAATTGTTTCCGTAATGAAACGCCGTGCTTGTGCCCGCCCGACACGCATACTCCCATTCCGCCTCCGTCGGCAGCCGATACCCATACCCCGCCGGCAGCCGCCCCGCGTTCCGCTCCCGCGTGGTCAACGCCGCGCAGTATGCCACCACATCAAACCAACTCACCCGCTCAACCGGGCGGTTCAAGTCCGTGCCGTAGTTCCGCCAACCTTGTCCCGTTCGATCTCCATTGAACCAACTCGGATTGCTCCCCATCACCGCCAGATATTCGCCTTGCGTCACTTCATACCGCCCCATCCAAAATCCGTGGCTGATCGTCACCCGCGTCTGCGGGCCTTCCCAGTCGTATCGCGCTGGTTCGCTGTCCGGGCTACCCATCGTGAAGCTGCCGCACGGTATCCACACCATGTTGCCAAACGTCTGCGGCGGCTGGCCCACGGGCGTGGCCAGATTCTTGTGCCAGATCGGGTTCACGGAGCGCACGTTGAACACTTCCCACGAAGGCAGGTTGCCCCAGTCATCGTCCCAGCCGCGAATGTCCAGCGCCAGCGTGCCATTCAGCCCATAATAGAGCGCCACATCCACTCCCGCCTGCCCCGGCTGCACGCACGCCTTGCCCTCGATTTCCAAGTAGGGCCGCACGTTGGCGGTCGGACCCAGAACGCTCAACAAGTAAACCGTGAGCCTCGGCTCCACGTAGCCGCGAACCCGCGCCGCGCCGCCGCCCTGCCACGTCGGCGGGTACGGCACGGCGGTCGTGTTCTCGCGCGAATACGATGTCCACTGCCCGTCCCGCAGCCGCGCGCCAAAGGCCAGGTCCGCCGTGGACTGGAATCCCGCCGTGACGCTCGCCTGCGCCGTCACCTCGCCCTCGGTCCCGATGTAAAACTCCCACACCGCCTCCGCCCAGATGGGAATGGGAATGGGCGTGGGAATGAAGCCCACCAGCCGGAACTGCCGCAGCGGGCTGCCGATACGCTGCTCGCCCGAAAACGTCCAGGTGTTCTGCCAACTGGCTTGCAACGTCAGGTCAAACGCAACGCTGGCGGCGACGTCCAGGTCCAACGTGCGCGGGCTGAAAATCTCCGCCGCCATCGAGAAGTCCGGGTCAAAGAACAGCCGCCCGGAAACGGTCTGGATGGTGACGTTGTTCGCGTTGTAGAGCGTCTTGCCCCCAAGGTTGACCGTGATGCCGCCGGACTCGGATGCCGGAGCGAAACCCATCGCGTCCGGAACGAATTCCTCGGCCGCAAACCGCACCGAGCCTTGCAAGAGTATGTCCGCCAGCGTCGCCTGTGTGGTGACCAGGCTGACGGTGTGCGCGCCGGGGTTGTCCGTCAACGAAACGACGGTGCGCAAATAGGGGAAGCTGGCATCGGTGCTGACGACGATGTGACCGTTGGTGAGGCCCGATGAAGCGCCAGTGTAGCTGAAGACGTAGGTGTCGCCATTGGTGGAGGCCAGCGTGAGCGGCGAGGTGGCGGTGATGAGCACGACGTTGCTGGCGAGGATGGGCGTGAGTTCCAGCTTGAACGGCCAGGTGTTCGTGGCGCGATGGCCCAGCGTGTCGGAGAAGGCGAGCGTCGCGGTCACGGTCTCGCCGTTGGTGCCGAGGAATTGATTGGTGGCCGGCGTGTAGGTGAGCGTGCCGTCGGTATAGGCCATCCGCAGATCGGCGAGCGTCGCGGGCGGGTTCGTGCCCACGGTCAGGACGATGGACGCGGGATCAACGGCCGTTTCATCGCGCAGCCAGGCTTTGAGCGGACCCTGCCGCGCGACCGCCGTCGCATTGGAACCCGGATTGAGCCGCCAGATTTCCGGCGGGTCGGTGTCGAGCTTGACGACCTGGTAGAAGCGGGCCGCCAGATTGTTGGTGTCGCGGTAGCGGACCAGGTTGTTCGACGAGTAGATGGGCGTGGCGGTGAGGTTCTGCCAAGGCTGCCCCAGCGTCGTCGTTGTCAGGACTCGGTATAGCTTGGTCGGGATGGATTCCCAGGTGAGCACGATGTTGTTGACCGAGTTCGTGCCCTCGTAGCCGATGGAACTGGCAACGGGGATTTGTTGGGCCGCGCAGGGCAGTCCGAGCATGAGGGCGAGTGCGGAGACGCATTGGATAGATTTCATATCGAATCTTTGGCTGAACAATTCTGGTGAACGACGCAGCGTAACAGATTTCGCCGAAGTGTCACGCGCGTTTGCAGGCACGTTCGAGATGCCTGCCGGGTCGGCGGCGTGAAATCAAAGCCTCGTGACCCCGGCGGCTACGGAGCAAAGTATTCCGCCCGGCATGGCTGCCGCTGGCAGGCTCGTCGTTCTATTTCCACAAGGCCGCCATGATCTCCTTCGCTTCCTCGTTGTCTTTGTCAGTGGCGAGCACCTGGCGCAATACCTTGCGCGCGGCTTCCACGTCATCCATGAGGGCGAGGTGAATGCTCCGCGTCAGGATCAGGTCGAGCGTCTGCTGGCCGTCGCGCTCCTGGATTTGATCCAGCATATCCAACCGCCTGGCGGCCTGAGCCAGTGCGCCGTCGTCCTTTTGCTTGAGCAGCAGCGCGGCGAGCGCGAGGTTCGCGGTGAAATCGCGCGGCTCCTGTTTCAGCGCGGCACGCACCTGGGCCTCGGCTTTGTCCAACTGCTTCGACTCGGCGCAGGCCTTCGCCAGCATGATACGATTGCGCGCCGAATCCTTTTTCTTCACGCGCGCCTCGCAAACCGAAAGAAGTTCCCCGCTGGTTCCCGGCTCGCCGGCCAGCAAGCCCGTGAGCATATCCCACGACTGTTCGCGCGCGGGGTCCAGCGCGACGGCGCGGCGCAAGCTGGCCAGGGCCTTGGGTTGATTGCCCAGGATCATGACCTCGAAGAGCGCCATGGCTTCGGCCGCGCCGGCAGCCAGACGCGCATCCGGATCCTGCGCGAGGTTCTCCAACTGCGCCAAGGCTGCGGTGATGGACCGCCGGGACTTGTCCGGCAGAACACTCCACGGCGGTCCATCCGAGGCCGGCGACTTGCCCGCCTGCACCAGCTGAATCATGGCTTCCAGCCAGGCGGCAATGGCGATGGCGCGATAATCCTTCGGGCGGAGCCTGGTCACCTGCAGGAAGTCCGCCTGGCTTTCCGTCGTGAACATCGCTTTCGCGACCACCGCCGGGTCCTTCTCTTCGCCATTGGCGAACGCGATCGCTTTGTCGAGGTAACTGCGCAGCCCGAGCGCCACGCCGCGCTGGAGATACACCTCCGGTTCCTGTGGTGCCAGCGCCACGGCTCGATCAAAACACCGGGCCGCTTCCTGCGTGGATTGCCGCAACTCGGCAAGCTGGGCGGGCGTCAGTTTGCGGCCGATGATTGCCGCGAACAAGTCCATCGCCTGCGCGGGCTTGGCGTCTTTGCCGGCTTCCATCATCAGCAAGTCCGTGGCATGAGCGTTAAGAACCTTCCCCAAGGCCACCTGACACTTCCATTCGGTGGGCGCCAGCCTCACGGCAGCGCGTATAACACTGACTGCCTCGTCGTCCTTCTTTTGCAACGCGAGCGCGGCGCCGAGCCGGGCGCGGACGAGGCCAGCTTGCGGCTGCAACTCGGCCTGTCGGCGAAATAATGCGACCGCCTGGCTGAGGTTGGTTTCGGCCTGCTTGTCAGCCTTGATCTCGTAATACAACTCCGCCAGGCGAAAGTGGCGCTCGGCATCCCCGGAACCGCCCAGTTCTTTTTGCAAGGCCGCAATTTCCGCCGGCGGATCCGATGGCTCGGACATCATGATGAAGCCGCGCTTCGCGTCGAACCCCATGCCGGCATTGATGGTGATGCGCGGCAGGCGCGCGAGTTGGCGCAGCTTTTCCTTGCCCGTCTCCGGCCCGGCGGCGCGGGCCGGCGTAGCAGCCAGCACCAGCAGCAGAAGCCACGGCAGCCACCGCATGAAACATCGGATGATCTTCATCATCCTCGGCTCGTTGGACAGGCACGCAGTTGATTTCATAGAGATGTCACCGTTCGCCAGCGCTACAAGCCAATGCTCATTGCCCCGCCGGCTTGCCGGACTTGGAGAGCAGGAAGGCCATCAGATGATTGAAGTCCGCCGGTGAAAGTATTTCCCCAAAATTCTCCGGCATGAGCGACGTGTCCGACTCGCGGCGTTCCTGCACGTCCTTCTTCGGCACGGTGATTTCCTTGCCGGTGGAATCGGCCAGCACCAGCAACTCGCCTTCTTCGCGACGGAAGAGGCCGCTCGTCACGTCGCCATCCTTGAGCACGAACAGGCTGTTGCGAAAGGCGCGGTCCACGTTGCGGTTCGGGTCGAGCAGGTCTTCGCACAACCGCTCCAGCCCGCGCAGCCCGATGCCGTCGAGTTGCGGGCCGACGTTTGCGCCCTGGCCGCCCAGACTGTGGCACACCGCGCAGTTCTTCGTGTACAGCGCGGCGCCCTCGGTCGCCGAGGCTTTGGCGGAAGGATACGCGGCGCGGCGTTGTTCGATCAGTTTTTCAACGTCTCCACTAACGGGCGAAAGCCCCTTGGTCAGCCGCTCCACGCGCGCGGCTGCGTTGGCGGGTTTGGCGGCGGCGAGTTTGTCCTTCACGGCGCGCTCCAGCAACAGGCGTGGCGAGGCCTGGCCATCGGCGACGGTTTGCAAAAGCGTTTCCGCGCCGGCCGTGCTGCCGGCGAGGGCGGCGGCGAGCTTCACCTGCAACCGCTGCGGCGCGGCGCGCAACGCCTCCACCAAAACGGCCCGCGTCTCGGCGGAGTTTTGTTCGGCGAGCGCCTGACCGAGTTTGTCGCGGAAGGTGACGGACGCCGTCGCGTCGTTCAGGATCGGCGTCACGGAGGCAAGGTGCCCCTTCGCATTCAACGCGAGCAACGCGCGGGCAGAAGCGGCGCGGGCGTCGGCGTCGGCGGTCTGGTTTTTCAGAATGGCGGCGAGGCGGCTCTCGGCGGAGGCGAGACGGAGTTTGCCGGCGAGATCGGCGGCGGCGACCTGGCGTTGGGCAATACCACTCGGATCGGCTTGGGGAACGGTGGCCACGGGCGGCTCGAACCGCCCCACCGCCAGCCACGCGTACGCGCCGCCCGTGTCGCCGTCGGTGACTTCGATGACGCCGCTCTTGCCGGCGTGCTGGCTCAAGTCCCACGTCACCTTCTGCGCGGTGTCGTTACGCGGCGGCCAGGTTTCCGCACAAATCTCCTTCGTGTCGGCGAGGCGGAGACGGACGACATTTTTCTTCTGCGCGGGTTTGTCGGGAAAGCCATCGTGGCCGGCGACCCAGAACGTGAGCTTTGCGGGAATCGTAAATGGCTTCGAGCGGAGAACTCCGGTGAGCGCTTCGCCACCGGGCGGCAGGCTGCAAAGGAAGGTCGAGGTCTTGTCGCCGTCGGCGGAGACGCGCTTTTGGACGAACCACGGGTTGGCGGGATCCTTCACGCCGTCGAGCGGGGTGTTGGCCCACGCGAGCGCGGTGTCGTCCACGGCGGCGAGAAGCTGGCCGACGAGTTCAGCGCCCCAAGATTTCAAACCGGGGCTGAGGGGTGTACCGCGTTGCGCAAGCCCTTGCTGGACGGATTTGAACAGCGCGAGCTGCGCGTCGGTGTCATTCGCGAATTTCTCGCGCGCAAACGCGCCAAGCGCGTCGAGCGCGTCCGCCGGGGCGTAACGCGCGGCGTGTTTGAGATACTCGCCGAGGGTCGCGCGCTCGACTGGATATTTTTGCGCGAACGCCAGCAGGAAGGAGCCGGCAGAGGAATTGGTGATCCCGGGGCAGACATCGGCCATCGCCCGCTCGTCGCGCTCGCTCCACTGCTCGGCGAGGACTGCCTGGAAGACACGCTCGTGCTTGAGTTGATCCCGAAGCGCCTTGCGAACGACATAAAGCAAATGCGTGTCCGCCGCCGTCACGCGCGCGCGGAGATCGAGCAACAAGCGCGGGATGCCACTGCCGGGAAGGACATCCATCCCCAGCGCCTCGGCAGCGCACCGTTGCACCAGCGGGTCGCGGTCCTTCACCCCTTCCGTGGCAACCTGATGCGCGATGGCGGTGTCCACCATTTTGCCGCGCAGTGAACTCTGATACAGCGTGTCCGCAGCGATGCGCTGGGCGTGAGCACGGGCCAGCGCAACCTTCGATGTCGCCGCCGCGCGGAGTTGTTTCGGCGTGATGGCATCGAGCCGGTGCAACAGCCAAAGGATGTGAACCTGCTGAAATTCATTTTGAAACACATCGAATGCGCGGGCAAGTTTGGGTGCTGCATCTTTGCCGAACCGATCAAAAATCGCGTTCATCGCCAGCATCCGGCGCGTGAGGTTCGGCGAGGCCAGTTCCTGGATGAGGCCGTCGAGATCGCCGGCGAGGGCAAGCGGACGCAGACCCGCCTTGCCGTCGGCGCCTTTGTAAACCACCCGCCAGATGCGCCCGCGCTCGCGGTCACGGCCCGGATGGCTCAACGGCACTTCGTAGTGGCCGATGATGCGGTTGTAAAAATCCGCGATGTAAAGCGCGCCGTCGGGACCGAGTTGTGTGTCCACGGGGCGGAACCACGGATCGTCGGTGGTCACGAAGTCGGGCGCGGCCTTGCCGACCTTCGTGGAGCCGGCGTCCACCGTGCGCTCGCGCAGAACGCGGCTGGCGAGCACGTCGCCGATGAAGAGGTTGCCGCGAAATTCCGCCGGCCACAGGTCGTCCGCGTAGCAGGAGATGCCGTCAATCGCGGTGGTGCCGCGGGATTTCTCCATCATGGTGGGCGCGAAGCCGAGGCCGTCGTGCGGTTTGCCGAAGCTGGGATAGGTGCCGCCGGCGAGCAGTTGGTAGATGGGTTCGCTGTGGCAATCGGAAGAGAAGAGGTTGCCGAGTTCATCGAAGGCGAGGCCGAACGGGTTCACCTGTCCGTGCGTGTAATGTTCGATGCGCGAACCGTCGAGGCGCATCCGGTAGGTGTTGCCGGAGTTGAGATGGACTTCGTTGCCGTCGCGGCCTTTGACG
>JANNEF010000376.1:0-3191 GCA_031378375.1 Verrucomicrobiota bacterium
GCCGCATTCCACAGGGTGGGCGCTTCACCCTTTTTCCATCGCAGGGCCGAAGTCGGGTTCGGCCTTCGGATTTCGGGCTTCTTTCGGGTTTCGGAAATTCGGATTTCGGACTTCGGGTTCAACTCTATTGCGGCATGGCCAGACCGGCGGTCCAACTCACGGGCGCTCCTGCAAATGCTCGGCGATGGCTCCGAGCAGCAACAGCAGCAGGAAGACCCAGAGCAAGATGCAGGCAATCCGGACGCCCCTCGTCTCCGTGAAATACAACTCATCGCACTGAAGACAACGCACCTGTTGGCGGCGGCTGGTGCGCCACAATAATCCCAGCGGCCAAATCAAGAGATGCACCCAAAAGCCCGACCGCCGCAGCACTCCGGCGGGCGCCTGCTCCGGGCTGCCGCACCGGGGGCAACGGCGGGGCGGAATCTCCGTCGCGCCCCGCTTGAGCAACGCCACCGCGCCGGCGAGCGGCAGCAGGCCGAGGACGACGAACATGCCCGCGTTCATCCACCAATACCACTCCGACTGCGGATTGAACGCGTCCACGACCGGTCCCACAGTGAACACGACCCCGATGGTGGCCAGCGTGATCCCGGCGAGGTATTTCAGTGCCTTCACCGCGAGACCCGCGAATGCCCCCGGCACGACGCGCTCGGGAATGGCTCTGGCGTGGTGTTGGGCGTCATTGAACTGGCCGTGTATTCCGGTGCAAGCTTCGGAACGTTGCGCCGGTCCCCTGCCCCGCGTCAACCGCGTTTTCCGCGCGACCGCATCCCCGGCGCGTCGCCCCGCGCCAAGCGTCTTGGCGTGCGGCGGCAAACGCAGTGCGCCGCCGCTTTCGCACGGGCAATGGCTCACGAACCGCCGCGATCCTCACCCGTTCAAAAGCGGGGTCGCGTCGGACTGGCCCCCGCACTCCAAGACGCTGCGCGCGGTGCGGGTGCGGTGGACGGGGTGGCGCGGGTGGTGGCGCAAAGCCTGTGGCAGGCGAAGAACTACTTTGGGGATTTGTATCGCCGTTGGAAGGCGAGGTTGGGCAGCGCCAAGGCCATCACGGCGATGGCGCACAAACTGGCGCGCATCCTGTGGCATCTGCTCAAGTTCAAACAACCGTTCAACCCGGAAGTCTTCGCGGCGGCGGAGGGAAAAATGAAGCGCCAGAAGCTGGCGCGACTGCAAACGCTGGCCACGACCCTGAACTACCGCCTCGTTCCAAACCAATGACTTGCGCGTCTAGTTTCTCAGGAGGCCGCATTTGTGTCATGTGTCTTCAATCGGCGCTCAAACTGATGGGCCGCTCGTCGGTAAGGCTCAAGAACCGCGAACGAGGCCTCATCCTGACTGATAATCGTGCCGTCAACGAGTCGGACGCCGACTCCGGTGCGTGTGGGGATAATGGTGTAACCTCCTCGACAAACACGAAACCGCTGAAACAGTGCTCGAATACCTGCAGGAAAACCCTCGTGCGACGCGACGCGGTGAACATGATGCGAGCAACTCTCATGGAAAATGCACGTCCGCCTGCGCCTCTGCGGACAGATGCGCCAGTAAAGCTGGATGATGATAATCAGAACGCCTCTCATCGCCTAAAAACCGCCATTGAGTAAACCGTCGTGCGCGGAGGGGTCGCCCCCATGCCGAAGCATCCGTTGTCACCCGCAATGTAAGTCTCGACGCTCTCCAATCGGACATACTGCCAGCCGTTCTGTGCGTAACTGCGAATCAACTCCTGAAGCTGCGATGCTGCGGCCGTCGAACCCTCTCGGTGAGCTATGACGGCGACGAACGGGACGACTGAATACTGGTAAGCTGGAATTGATGGTGGTGCTGCCGGTGGCGTCCGCGACAGTGGAGCAGCGATAGGGACTGATGGCGGCGCAGATGTCGGTGGCGCGTCGTCAGGTGGAAGGTAATCGCTCGGGCCAAGTGACGAAAGAGGTAGCCAAGAATCTGCTCCCTCGGTGCAGACGTTCGTATCGGGAGGAATCTCCCCGCGCTGACACAACTCCCGTAACTCATCCAGTGAAGCTGGGCCGTGAGTGTCGCCGTCCTTGACGTAGTAGTAGCTCATGCGCGCGATGCCGCCTAGACCAAGCTCACCCACAGCCGCCGACGGCGCGGGTGGAGCGGAAAGGAAACATGGAAATTGAAAACAAAGTTAGACCGCATGGTTGAAGCTGAAAGAAGCCTCCGACAACTGCGGGATCTCTGTGAAACAACGGCTCGATCTGGGAGGCTTGTGCGCTCCCTGCAAGCATACAAGAACGCGATGAAAACGGAGCACGACATCCTAGCGACGCTTAAAGAAGCAGGTGAGATGCGGTGTGACCTTCGCGCCTCGTCGCAGGCCGATGAGGTAGCGAAAACCGTCCCCGTCGTCGTCATCCTTGACGCTAGCGATGGCAAGAAATACCGCGCCCTCGCTCATCGCGCTCATGGCGTCGTCGTGATGCTTCGAGACGTATAGTTGCTCAATGTCACTCAACGCTTCAATCGTTGAGTCGGTAATTGCGCTGAGTAGCGCCTTTGGTGGAGTTTTTTTTGGCATAGTGATTGGAGATGGTGCAATGCGGTCTAAAATTTAAGTGAGCCGCAAAAAGTCGGTACTAATGGATATTGACTCCCGGCGGGCCAAAAGGATTTTGGGACGGCGTTCACGGCCATCAGGACATCATCAGCCCTGAAACCGTCAAGCCAAAACACCGCTCCGCAGCGCGCGCGGTAGCGTCCTGGACTGCGGCGGCAAACGCAGTGCGACGCCGCTTTGGCACGGGCAAGGGCTCACGAACCGCCGCGATCCTCACCCGTTCAAAAGCGGGGTCGCGTCGGACTTGCCCCCGCACTCCAAGACGCTGCGCGCGGTGCGGGCGGGTGGGGCGCGCGAAGCGTTTGGAGTGTGGAGCCTTGTCTCCGCTTTTCGGCGGCGGTGGCGCGCGGGGCAGGCGCGGGCCTCGTCGGGTGTGCGGCGCGTCGTTCCAAAAGCGCCGACGAGTCGGCGCACTCCATACGCTTCGCGCGGGGCGTGTGCGCCAGATAGAATGGAGCGTCCTGCCGCGCGGTAGCGTCTTGGAGTGCGGCGGCGCCGGGACGCCGCTTGCGTACGGGCCGCGGCCGGGAAATCCTGAAGGGATTCCAGCACTCAGCCCAGGGTTGCGAGTCGGCGAGCTACCCTGGGTGTGGTGTGCAAAGAA
>JANNEF010000387.1:0-4702 GCA_031378375.1 Verrucomicrobiota bacterium
GCTCCAGGCCCGGCTCAAGAAGGCCGGCACCGCCTGGCTGCCCGAGCACGCCGACCAGCTCGCCCACCTGCGCGTTCTGCGTGCGAACAAGCAATGGCTCTCAATCTGGAATTAGCCTCACCCACTTTTAATCGCACCCGACAAGGGGGGCAGTCCAAAAACCTTATTGCGATCCTCCGTCTTCACGTTATGGTTTGCACATGGTTTGGCAGGAAGCGATAGCATTGACCATCGTGGCCATGACGGCGGCGGCGTTTGTTTGGAGCCGGTTCCGTCCCCGCAGATTCAACTTCCAGCGTGACACCCATTGCGGCTGCACGTCGGCGAGTCAGAGTTTTCCGCGCCAGAGCATTGTGTTTCGCACCCGCAAAGGCGAACAGGCCACAATAACCGTCAGATTGAACCCTTAGTAAACTTGCGCGCCCAACCATCGTGCGATACCATTCGGAACTAAATCGCCATGTGCAAAGTTAATTCGTCGCTCTATTACACGTCCAATTCTTCGGCCCGGAAGGAACAATCCGGCGAGTCCCACTGGATTCCGAACACCGATGTCTATTCGACGGGGGGCAACCTCGTCATCAAAGTTGAACTGGCAGGAATGCGGCGCGAAGACCTGGAACTGACCGTCGAGGGCAACCGGCTCATGATCAGCGGCCAGCGTCCCGATGACGGACGCTCCGCCAAGTGCCGGTTCCTCGTCATGGAAATCAATTACGGCTCCTTTGAATGCGTCATTGAAATCCCCCCCGGTTACGATCTCGGCCAGGCCAAGGCGGCTTATCAGAACGGATTCCTGCGCGTGGATGTGCCCCAGTCCGCCCGCACTACCTCCAAGACCACTCTCGTTCCGATTACGTCGGAGGAATAAGACTTCTGGACTATTTGTCCCCGGGGCATCTAACGTCGGTCGGACCTGACGATGACCTCGCCTGACACAGAATTCATCCGTATCCTTGGCGCCGCAACCAGCGGCGGCGACGCTCCCTTGCCTCGCATCACCACCAAGACGCCGCCGGAGATGCTGCCCATCCTCGGCTTGGCAGATATTGTCATCTTCCCTGGCATGGTTGCGCCGCTTCTGGTGGATACCGCGCCGAGCATCCGCCTGATCGACGATGTGGTCGAAGGCGACCGTTTGCTCGGTCTGGTGCTGCAACGCAAGCCCGAAGCGGAAAACCCCCAACCCGAAGACCTGTGGGAACACGGTTGCGCCGCCCGCGTGCTGAAGATGTTGAAGTTTCCCGACAACACCGTGCGGGTGCTGGTGGAGGGACTCTGGCGTATCCGCATCAAAGAGTATGAAACCCAGACGCCCTACCTGCGCGCCAAAGTTGAAGTCTTCAAAGACATCGTCACCGACTCGGTTGAGCTCACCGCCCTGGCTCGCAACGCTCATCATCAATTCCAGGAAATCATCAAGCTCACCCCTGCGCTCTCCGATCAGGTCAAGATCGCCGCGCTCAATACCGAGGCCCCTGGCAGCCTGACCGACCTCATCGCCGCGAATCTGAACCTCAGCCTGGAGGAGCGCCAGCATCTGCTGGAAATCAGCGATGTTCGCGAGCGCCTCCAACGCCTGCGCCCGTTGCTGGATCGGGAGATGGAAGTCACCACGCTCAGTTCCAAAATCCAGAATGAAGTCGCCAGCAGCATGGCCAAGAGCCAGCGCGACTTTTTCCTTCGCGAACAAATACGCGCCATCCAGCGCGAACTGGGCGAGACCGATCCCGCCGTCACCGAAGCCAACAATCTCCGGGTTGAAATCGAAAAGAACGACCTCCCCGAGGAAGTTCAGAAAGTCGCCTTCAAGGAACTGGAACGCCTTCAACAGATGTCTCCCGCCGTCGCCGAATACGCGCTCACGCGCAATTATCTCGACTGGCTCATCAATCTGCCCTGGAACAAATTCACGGAGGACAATCTCGACATCCAGCACGCCGAGCGCATCCTCGACGAGCAGCATTACGGGCTGGAGAAGGTCAAGGAGCGCCTCCTCGAATTCATCGCCGTCATCAAGCTCAAGAAGAATCTCAAAGGCCCCATCCTCTGCCTCGTCGGCCCGCCCGGGGTCGGCAAAACCTCGCTCGGCAAGAGCGTCGCCGACGCGCTGGGCCGCAAGTTCGCGCGCCTGGCCCTCGGCGGTCTGCACGATGAAGCGGAGATTCGCGGCCACCGCCGCACCTATGTCGGCGCGCTCCCGGGCCGCATCATCCAGACACTTCGCCGCACTGAAAGCCGCAACCCGGTGATCCTGCTGGACGAAATTGACAAGGTCGGCTCCGACTTCCGCGGTGACCCCGCTTCCGCGCTGCTCGAAGTGCTCGACCCGCAGCAGAACAGCACCTTCACCGACAATTATCTCGACCTGCAATTCGACCTCTCGCAAGTCCTGTTCATCACCACCGCCAACTGGCTCGACCCGATCAACTCCGCGCTGCGCGACCGCCTCGAAGTCATCAATCTGCCCAGCTACACCGCGTCGGAAAAATTGCAAATTGCCCGACGCTACCTGGTGCCGCGCCAGATTGAAGAGCACGGCTTGCTGCGCAAGCAGGTCAAGTTCCCCGATGCCACGCTGCGCCGGTTGATCGTTGACTACACCCACGAGGCCGGCGTGCGCCAGTTGGAGCGCGAAGTCGGCGCGCTCGCGCGCAAAGCCGCCCGGAAGATTATCTCCCGCAACGGGCAGGCCGGCGCGCTCGTCATCACTCCCAAGTTGCTGCCCGATTACCTCGGCCAGCCGCATTACGTTTCCGAGGCCGCGGAAAAAATCACCGAGTTCGGCATCGCGCTGGGCCTGGCGTGGACACCCGTCGGCGGCGAAATCCTGTTCATCGAAGCCACGCGGATGCCCGGCAAGGGCCGGCTCACCCTCACCGGTTCGCTCGGCGACGTGATGAAGGAGAGCGCGCAGACCGCCCTGAGCTACCTGCGCAGCCAGGCCAAGCTGCTGAACCTTGACCTGCGCGACTTCGAACGTTACGACCTGCACATCCATGTGCCCGCCGGCGCCACGCCCAAGGACGGCCCCAGTGCCGGCGTCACCATCGTCGTCGCCCTCGCCTCGTTGCTCACGCACCAGCTCGTGCGCTCGGACCTGGCCATGACCGGCGAGATCAGTTTGCGCGGTCGCATTTTGCGCGTTGGTGGTATCAAGGAGAAAATTCTCGCGGCGGCGCGTTCCGGACTGAAGCAAGTCATCCTGCCGGATCAGAATCGAAGCGATTGGGCCGAAGTGCCCAAGGAAGTCCGTGCCAGGATGAAGGCACATTTTGTCCGGCAGATCTCCGAACTGATCCCCCTCGCACTGCGGTTGAAATGATCCCGCGCCCGGCCATCGGAGCGCGGTTGTTCGCGCTCACTTGCTCGCTTTTCCTGACCGCCCAAATAATTGCGGCCCCCGGCCCGACGCCCGCTGTTGCCGGCTTCGCCGATCCTGAAAACGCCGGACGTGAACTGGCGGCCCGCCTGCGCGCCGCCGCACCCGCCAAGAATTCCGAATTCCATGGCACGCTCCTCCTGCGCCAGCGCGGCGTGCTGACCAATTCAATTCCCCTCCGCTCCCAGATTACCCTCGGCGATTCGTCCTGGCAGGTGACGTACGAGACGAGCGGCGATGGCAACACCCCGGCGGAAAAACTCGCGATTATCCACGCGCCCGGCCAGCCCAATCGCTATCTCCACACGCGCGCGACCAATGCGACCGCGCGCCCCGGCCCGCCCGAACCGCTCCAGACCGGGCCATTCACCACAACCCTGGCCGGTTCGGATTTTGCGCTCGCCGATCTGGGTCTGGAGTTTTTTCACTGGCCCGGCCAGCGCCTGCTCAAACACGAGATGACCCGCAGCCGCTCCTGTCGGGTGCTGGAGAGCGTCAATCCCCGGCCCGCGCCCGGCGCCTACACCCGCGTGGTTTCCTGGATTGACGTGGAAACCGACGGCCTCATCCGCGCCGAAGCCTACGATTCGGCGAACCGGCTGGTGAAGGAGTTCATCCTTGGCAGTTTTGAAAAGGTGGACGGCGAATGGCAGTTGCGGAACCTGAAAATCCGCTCGCCCAGGACCCGCCGCGAAACGGTGCTGGAGTTCGATTTGAGCCGGAAGTAAATCCGCCGTTGCCCCAACCGGGGGGTGCGCCTCGAAGTCCCGGCTTTCGGGTCAGAACTTGGAGGAATTGGCGGAAATCACGCCCTGAAAGAGGTTTGCGGAGCAGAAACAGACGGCGGCAGGGCCGGTTTGCGCCTGACTTATGCGACAAAAGACATGTCTCAAGCCACGCCAGACATGTCTGGCGCGACATCAGACCGCTGCGGAATGGCAAAAGACATGTCTGATGCGACGCCAGACAACGGCTATGCGGTGCCAGACATGTCTGATGCGGCGTCAGACGTGTCTAAAATGACGCCAGACAATGCTGACGTCGCAAAAGACATGTCTGACGCGACGGAAGCGGCGTCTGCGGTGATGTCGGCGGATTTTTTGTTGTCACAAACCGCCGACTCCGTGCGAGTATTCCGGCACGCACAAGCAAAGGCGACTTATGACACGAGTTCCCGACAATTGGTTGCCAACGCGCACCAGCATCCTCAAGGACATGCGCGAGGGCGGGCAGACCGGTTGGGAACGATTCCTCGAAGCCTACGGCAAACTCCTCTACAGCGTCGCCGTCAAGGCCGGCCTCAACGACGCCGAAGCCAAG
>JANNEF010000027.1:0-4565 GCA_031378375.1 Verrucomicrobiota bacterium
TCGCCGCGCGCTCCGCGTCACCTTGCCCGCACCCGGTACGGTGTCCCGGAGCGCTCCGGTTGTCCGGTTTGCGCCCGCGCGATCACCAAAGCGACTGTAAATCAACCGTTTGGTGCGCGTTCCCCGTTTCCCGCCTCAATCAACAGAGCAGTGCCACCCCTCCAACTCGTCTGCGGCGGTGATTGGAGAACACCACCACAGGCTGAACACGGGCGCACCACCAGCACTGTCCCGAAAATGGACACGCGGTTTGGACATGACCGAAAACTCGCCACAAAGGGGCGCAGCTCGGCTTTGGCACAACCGAAGGGGCGCGGGAAACACACGTTGGCCACGGACCACCGGTTTCCGGGAGGAGGGCGTGCGCTCTGCGTGGACGCGAGTCTGCACACGGCAGTTTGGTCCGTCACCCCGGGCTGGACGGGCCACGCTGGAACCAGATGGGTTACTGAACGGATCACCTCCCCGGACGGGGAGGGAACGCATCCGAATCAAAACAGAAATGACAGGCACGAACGACACCACGGGCACCGTCCGACTCGGCCGGAAAAGACAAAGACAGCTTCTAGGAAAAGAAAAAGAAGCTGGCTGCCGGAGATCCTTTTCCTTCTTGACCGCTCACGCTAATGGGTGACCCCGTTCCCCGTTCAAGAAAGGACTGACCCCGTTCAAGAAATCCCCGAGCGCACCCGTTATTGGAAGAACAACCCCCGGAAATCTTGACCCTTATCTAAGCGCCATTCAGGACTGACCCATTTACATTTATTTCCTTTCCACCTGCTTTGGTGTGACCCGCTGCAAGTAGTTCGTGCGGCCTATTGTGGTTTTAACTCTCGCTTAATTTCGTGGTCACCTCGATCGTCGGCCAGCCACGCGTCGGCCGGGAACACCCAACTCTTGTTATTCACCGTGTCCTCGACGGTAATTTCCTTTAGGAACCACGAGCGGTCGTCGTTCTTGTTGTTGTGCCAGACGGTGAGCGATTGAAGATTGCCGAGATCTTGGGACGCGATCAAAAACTCCTCCGTTACGCCGCGATGCCAGTTTTCCTTATAGTCGTCAAGATGGACCTCGCGGCCAACACCGCGCTCGCCTTTAAGACGAATGAAGACGTGAGAGTATGTACCAGCGTCATCAACGTTTCCCGTGGTAACCTTCACTCGGTAGATCGTGCCATTCCGGTAAAACGCCAGATTGGCGTCGTATCGTGAACCCGCCGCATTACACGCACCCTTCCGCCCGAAAACCGACTGAACCGTTTGAGTGTACCAACCCTTTTCTAGTGTCTGTTGGTTGAGCAGGGTCGTCAAATACTCCGTGGCCTCAATAAACACAGGCCCGTCGCAGTCGGGAAAGAGAAGCTCTTTGGTCAGGAAGAACGAGGTGCCGTCCTTATAGTTGTCAATCTCGAATCCCTGTGCGACTGAAGCATCTAGTGAGTTCTTGAGCTGCGCCGCCTTATTTGCATCGCTCCCCTCAAATCCAGAATTCAGTATGATGAGCCTCAGCCATAGAGCTCCAAGATGGTCACCCGGCACACACTCGAATGGGCCGACCGGCATCAGCGTCTGGTGGTCGCCGCCACTCAGGTCCCCAATGAACTTGAAGTTACTCTTGAGACCTTGGCCACCGAAGGACCCCTCCACATTGGCGAAGTCGGTGTCTTTAAGTCTCGCCAGAGTCTCGTAAATGTGGATGGATTCGAGACTGGCGACGAATCTTGTCGCTACATCTAGATCATATTCAGCGGTGCACGAAGGATTTTTGAATTCGGGGTCAACAGCCACGGCATCATCTCTGGTAAACGCCAGACTTAGAGTGAATTTACCCGCAAACGGCTTCAGGGCAAAACTGCCGGCGCGCGCCTCATTTTTCCCGAGATTCTCGATGCGGATGGAGCCAGTTGGTAGCTTCAAGTTGGGAGAACCATCCGTCCAGCTGAGGCTCCAATTGAGTGTGCCTGAGCTGGCTTTGAGCAACGGCGAACCATAAACAACGTACGAAATCGTCACCGTGGCGCCTTCGAGCGGCACGCCAGTACTGGTGAGTTTATCCGCCTTCACAGCAGCCTCAATCGTGCATGGAAAGATCTGCCGTTTTTTTGCCACAATAACAGGCCCTGTAGCTCTGTTCGTAGCCGGCATACGGACGATGCCTCCCCCCACCTTAACCGTCAGACCACTTGGTGGAAGACGGTGAAGTATGGCCCCGTCCATTAAACGTCCCAAATTTGTCCCCTGTGCGAAAGCCCTCGAAGTTCCGCCCGCCAACAACACAGCAAAGTAACAAGGTATTGCGATTCGTCGAAGCCTTCGGCACGCGGAGATATTGAACGCAATTTGAAGGAAATCTCCGAGATCTGACTTTCGGATTTGGGTTAACATTGTCAGTTCGGTTTTCGATCTGGTAGAATTCATAGCGGTTCCATTTTTAAGTGTTTTCATGAAGCTTAATCCTTCGTGGTTGATTGGTTGGTTGCGGATTGCTTCCGGTTTTGTTTTTCACTTTCTAAGCAGTGCGTAGCGGCCACGTCATTTTACTCGTGTGGTGAGTTAAGTATGTTGGAGGGGTAGTCCCTCCCTAGAATCTCGCGCAGCACAGCATCACGACGAGCCGCCTTGGCAAGGAATTCAGGGTTCGGGATGGTCATCCCGGCTTCAACTTTCCGTTTAATAATTGGTGCTGGCGGCTTAAGCTCTGGTGCTGGATCGCGTTCGGCAGGCCATTTTTTTTGCGGCAACAGTCTGACCAGGGTGTTTCGTTTTTCTGGCGGCAACCCGCGAATGATCTCTGCAAGTCTCTTCTCGGGTTCTGTATCCTCGTCCAGTTCTCGCCCCTTGGTCCTCGCCCCATACTTGGCCCAAGCCTCGGCGTGCATCTGAGCGTCCCGTTTTTTCCGCTTCATCTTTACGTCTCTTGCATAGCGTTCCGCTGCTTGGGGACTCACGCCGTGATCGGGTAACCCTGGTGATGGGTCAAAGAGGATTTTGATCTGACCATGCACCAAATCTCCGCGTTCCGGTCCGCGGATATTCACTGTGAGCAATGACGCCTTTTCGGCTGGCAGGTCCTGCCATGACCACGTAGGTCCGACATGGTTCCTTGCTATGTAGTAGTCGGGAATGCCAGTCATTAATCTTGCCGCACCCGCTCGCTTGGGCCACGGAAAGCGAAACGTAAACTGGGTCTGTGGGGTCGCCTCCATATCTCGGCTGCAGTACCCTTCATTGCCCCAGTTGCGCACAAAAAATGTCCACATCTCCTCGTCGGCGATGGGCCATTGCTTATCAAAGTAATGTTCTTCGATCCGGACCGCCATCGCATAGACAGGATGTAGTTCCGTGCTTCCCGAATTGTGGGCGAAGTCAAGACCCACTAACCCCGTCACGATTGCATGCTTGCCATCGACCAAGCCATGCGCGTTCCTTCTAGCCGTTCCTGAATCAGCAATTGCACGAAGCTCGGTCCACCACCGCGTGCTGAAGCGGTTGACGGTTTCGTCAGCCGCGAACTCGATCTCAATTCCCGAATTCCCGTTATTTACTGTCCGCCCGACATCTCCGGGCGTCTTCAAATAAAGACAGTAATCATCATCCGCTAGCGGATGTGAATGCTGCGACCACGTCAGTTCTCCCGTATACGTCGCTACAAGCCAGTTCGCGTGGCCGTTGCCGGCACACCATTGCTCATTGATTCGCGTCGACTGCGATGTGCAAGGAGGCTGCCATGCTGTCTTCCATGGGAAGCCAGGGCATTTACTGGGATCGGGATTGTGTGTCCGCCAATCCGGGTTAAGCGGATTACCGTTATCATCAAACGCTGTCGGAATCAGATCAAATGGCGCGTCCTGCGCCCGAGTCGGAGCGGCCAGCAGGCACGCGAACAAGGCAAGGCACAGGGCCCACCCGAGAATAGGCTTTTTGTTTTGAGTTGACGGTGACATTCCAATCCTCAGCGTATTTGATTGCATAGCGGTTCCTTCTGTTTGCGATTTGTGTTTCCACGACTTTTACTACGTTGTGTTGGAGCGGTTTTTGCTCATTTGATCTGGTTTACGGCGTTGTTTGTGCGCGGGACCTCCAATGCAAACTGACGGCTGGATCGCTAGGTAATCGTTTGGCAGAAAGGATCCGTGCCGGATTCGAACTCATGTTTTTCACTTCCAGATATATAACCCAATCCTCGGATGACGGAATGTGTCACACACTCAAGGTGTTAAAGCGTTTACCTTTCCGCTGGCGTTGTCCAGAAAAAAAATTGGGTACGCAAATTCGGAAATTCGGTCGGTATGCTTTCCTGACCCTCTGTAAAGTTAATTGAAGGGGCCACGCCATTAGCGTGAGCGGTCAAGAGGCAAAAGATCTCCGACACCCAGTTGAGGTGGACCCCGAAAACTGGACCATGCTGGTCTTGGCTGGGTCCGTCCTAATACCAACTACGTTAATTGGCTGGTAGAAGTTAAGCGGCGGGGATAGCCTTTGGGCATGGCCAGACCCCGAGCAAAATTAGATCGTTGCGGTGAGGCGGACCTCGTCACCCGCCGCCTCCACACCGAACCTCCCGGA
>JANNEF010000045.1:0-3544 GCA_031378375.1 Verrucomicrobiota bacterium
GGCAAAGAGCGCGTATTGCCGCTGACCGCGCGCCACGACTTTCGCCGCGCCGGCGTGATTCAAATCGGTGCCCTCATGCCAGATGCCCGCGAGCGCGTGATTGCCGCTCTCGCGAATGGCCCACACGACGACGCTCACCGATTTGCCCGCGCCCTTGATGTCGATGGGCGAGTCGTGCAACCGCGAGCGCGGCACGAACAGAAACGGACGAAACGTCTTGTCCTCCTCCTTGCGAATGCGAATCGCCTGCCCGAACGGCCCGCGACCGAGCAATGGAAAATCTGCATACGTCGCCTCGCGGCCCTCGCCCCAGTAGCCCTTGATGTAGTTCCCGGCCTCGAGCGCGAAGTCATTCGTCGCACCGTTGGGCACATGCGCGGTGAAGCGGTGTGCGCCATCCGGTGCTCGTTTCACGAAATCCCAAAAGGCGACGCAGCCGGCCGTGTTCATGACGGTGGCAACGCGGTCGGCACTGGCGGCCAGGGCGGATTCGGCGAGGGCCAGGAGCAGCGCGATGATCAGGAGGTGGAGTTTCATCTGGCGTCTTTTCTTAACGAGAGCGGGGCGACCGAGCGGACTTCGTAGTGGGTGTTGTTCGCCAGGTCGGCGCTGGCTTCGTCGATGAGCTTGCCCGGCTTCGCGCCGAGGTGGCGGTTGTCCTTCACCACCACATTCTCCGCCGGCCAGCCCTGCACGCGGATGCCGTTGGTGCGCGTGATGTTCTTCACCACGGTGACGCGCTTGATGGGGAAGTCGCCGGGCTGCTTGTGACGCGAGGCGGTGACGTAAATGTCCGAATCGCCCGCCTGCGTGGAGATGTCGTTGCCCTCGATGTGCAGGCCGTCGATGGCGCCGACGTGGAAGAGCGAGAGGTAGCTGTTGCCGCGATTGTTGACGAGGCGGCTGTCCGCGATGGTCGAGTTGCAATGGTCGTCGTGCATGAGCCCCTCGCCGTCGAGAATTTCCTTCCACACGGCGAGGCCGAAGGTCGGCATCCGCATGAAGCAAAGGTAATAGCCGCGCTGTTGGAAAGTCGGGCGCGCGTCTGCGCCGAAGCCGGCCACAGGCAACGCCAGCGCTGCGGTGGTGGTGGAGATAAACCCGCGTCGGTTCATGGCCTCGTCCGCTGCTTGATCCATTTTGTCATTGTCGAAGCGAAAGCAGTCAGCCACATGCCAATCGACGACCGGCAGCATGGCTGACGATCAGGCGCAATGAGCCTTCAAAAAATGGCTTCGTACGCCAGTCGCCATATTTGCGCTCCCAAGTTCCAGATTTCAGTTCGCCGCTGAGTGCCTGGACGATGCGCAGTTGATCCGTCTCCGGCACGAAGCTCCAGGCGGACTGGGATTGCCTTACCGCAGCATCGAGAAAAAATTCGGGCCGCGCGTAGTAGGCTTCGGTAAAGCCATCCACGCAGTCGATGGGGATGGGAATGACTTGCACTTCCGTCGCACCGCCGAGTCCTTCGGCAATCGCCTTCATGGTGGGATAACGACGGCGTTCGACCGCCATCAACTCCGGCGCGTAGTGCGCCAGCCAATAGCGATCCAGCGCCTCACCATCGAAGGTCAGCACCACAATCGGGCCGCGCGTGACGCGACGCAGCTCCCGCAGCCCCAGCTCGAGATCGCGCCATTGATGGACGGTGACGAGCGCCATCGACGCATCGACGGACTGATCGTCCAGCGGCAATTGCTCGGCGACGCCGTGAATGGCGGGAGCGAGATGTTTGGGCCGTTGAGCACGCATCGTCTCCGAAGGCTCCACGGCGAGCACATGACGGTCTTCCGGTTCGTAAGAACCCGCACCCGCGCCGACGTTCAGAACGGTGCGGGCAACACCCAGCGCCCGGTGCACCCAGGCGGCGATTCTGGGGTCGGTGCGTCGAATCCGCGCGTAGCTCTGTCCGTGTCTGCCGTAGTCAACGTCGCCGGCTGCATTCTGTTTGGGCGTGTTTGTCATGGATATTCTGCACTCTTTATTCAGCGGGGCGCAGTGCCGGGTTCGCATGGCTCAATTTCCTTTCTTGGAAGCACGGCTGCGCACTCCGGTCACGAGGTTGCTGATGGCGTTGATTACCAGTTCCGGTTCGTTGACATGCAGGTAGTGCCCGCTCTTTTCCGTCTCGATATGCGTGGCCTGCGGAATTCTTTGCAGCCATTCGGTGTGCAGCTTGCGGACGATTTGCGTGCCGCCGGGATTGCCTTTCAAACCGGTGAACAGAATCACCGGCACATCCGGCAATGGCCATGCGGCTCGTGCTTGCTCCTTGGAGATGTCCCAGGCCGCGAGTTCCTTTTTCATTCCGTCGGGATGGTCTGCCGTCCTCCAAGCCATCATCTTGGCATACTCATCCGGGAACTGAGCTTTGAGCAGTTCGTTCCAGTCCTCTGCGCTCGGATCCACCAAAACCAATCCGGCCACCTCGTTGGGAAACTGGTAAGCAAAGAGCCGGACATGAAGGCCACCCATGGAGTGACCCACCAAGACATAGGGCGGCTGCAATTTGGATTTGTGCAGTGCGGTATGTAATTCGCGAGCGATTTGTGCCGTCGCCCGCGGCTCCGTGACGGCAGGGTCCGACATGCCTAACCCGGCGCGGTCGTAAGCGACCACGCGCGCGAACCTGGCCACATCCGGCTGCACCTTCGCCCACGAGCTAATGGTGTCGCCGACCCCGGATTCCAGGACTACGACCGGATGGCCACGACCTTTGACCAACATGTGCAAACGACAACCGCCGATGTCCACCATGCGCTCGCCCGGCGGGAGGTCAGGCGAGCGGCAGGCAGTCATCGTTGCGATGAAGAGAGTGAGGCACGACAAGTGAAAGGCTCGACGTTTCATGGTGCGACTGGGTTTACGGTTACAGGAAAAAACTCGTGAAACGTGAAGGCAAAGGGCGTTGCTCCCTTCTCCTGCACCGATCGCAACCGCTCCACCGACTCCGCGATGCTCGGGAGGTGGCCGACGGGAACCCACCACAGTGCCAGGTGCGCGCGGTCGAAGTGTTCAATCCACTCATGCTTGTGCCGCAGCATTTCCGCGTGAGCGGTGCCGAAGGCGTAGTGGCGCAAGTCCTCGACGGATTCCCAGACCGACAAGTTGTAGAACAACCGCTCCGGCTCGAAGGGCACGAAGTAGTCGGCGAACGCTCGCAATGCATCGGGCGTGGCCTCCGAGCCAGGCAGCCGCCAGACAAACCCGCGGTTCTGGTCGGCCAACTGATTCATCTCGTCGATGCGCGCCACGAGTCCGGCCATGACATCCGCGCCAGGCGGGCCGTGCATTCGGGCGATGTTCACTTGGGCAAGATGGTGATGCATCCGTCAAAAAACGCGGCGCGATTCTGAGCCGTCCGCTTCCCCCGGGCAAGCCGCGCGGTGGACGCCTCGAGTGTGCGTATTGACTCACGGCTAAATGTTACCGGCGGCGGGGGACCGTCAGGTCTTCGTTGACTCACGATCCAGGTTACCCAGGGCAGTGAAGAATTTCTTGAGCTTGGCCTCAATGCTTTTCTTCAAGGCAAACGGATCCAGCG
>JANNEF010000126.1:0-6854 GCA_031378375.1 Verrucomicrobiota bacterium
CACGTTGACGAAGGAGGAACGGACGGGCGTGGCCGAACGACGCCACCTGGAGGCGGGGCAATTGGCGAAGCGCGTGGCGGGCGATCTGGACTGGATCGTGATGAAGGCGCTGGAAAAGGATCGCGCGCGCCGCTACGAAACCGCGAACAGTTTTGCGCAGGACGTTCAGCGCCACTTGGACAACGAACCAGTCGTCGCGTGTCCTCCCAGCAACCTCTACCGCTTTCGGAAATTCGTGCGCCGCAACAAACTCGTCGTGGCTGCGACGAGCGCGGTGACTGCCGCACTCATCATCGGGTTGGGTGTTTCCACCTGGTCGCTGTTCAAAGAAAAGACGGCGCGTACCCGCGCCGAAACGGCGGAAGGGGAACAGACACGTCAGCGCAAGCTCGCCGAACAAGCCGGGCTCGCGGCCACGCTGGCCAGAGATCAGACAGCAAGGTTGCTCTCGCTCTCGCAAGTCGAGCGCGGTGTGGGGTTGTTGGAGAACCACGACAACAACGGCCTGTTGTATCTGCTGGAAGCACGCAAGACGGTGGAACATTTGCCCGAGGAACGAGCCGCGCGCACTTTGCTGTGGAACGGCTGGCTTCAAAGTCTGCCCAAAACGGAAGAGAAAGTTTTGCGGACTACGAACCGGCTCCAGACCCTCGATTTCGCCAGCGGCCCCGCCTGGCTTGCCGCTGGCGCGGCGAATGGGCAGGTATTGTTGTGGGACACCAATGCGACGGCCCCCATCGCCGTTTTGAAGACCGGCAGGGAATCCGTGGAGTCCGCCGAGTTTAGCGCGGACGGTCTCCTCCTCGTGGTGAAGGCCGGATCGAGTTTTCAACTCTGGAACCTGGCCCCGCTGCTCTCGAATCAACAGCCCCGGGCTCTGGTTACAAAAGTCGCGAGAATTGGGTTTGACCCCGGGCGCAATCGAGTCGTGACGCTCCACCACGGAGGCCAGCCTTTGCCGGGACTACTCGAACCCTCCGCAGAATACCGCTCGTCCCGCTCCGAGGTTCAGTTCTGGGAGACTGAGTCCGGACAAATTCGCCGCTCAAAATGGTCGGGCAACAGCCTGATCAACCATAACCTGGCACTGAGTCCTGACGGTTCGAAACTCGCCGCCGGGTACCACTCGCTGGTTTTGTGGGATGCTTCGAACGCCAAACTGCTCCAGCCGGTACTACGCACCAATAGTCTCGACCGTTCACGGGACATGACGCGTGACCTGTTCTTTTCTCCAGACGGCCGGTGGCTGTGGGAAAGTCTCTTTGACTCTTATTGCCAGCGTTACGAGGTATCCACCGGAAAACCCGCGGGCGAACCTCTTCCAGGAACCCGCCCGATAGTCAGCCGCGATGGCCAGCGATTCGTGCTTCATCGGGAACGCGATCTCCAACTTCACAACACGGAGACTGGAGAAAGCATCGGTCCCCGGATTCGGCACGGAGACAATATCGGCAGCGACCACGCGGTCTTCAGCCCGGACGGAAAGCTGCTCGCCACCGCCGGGCCTGACCGTTCTTTCCGATTGTGGGATACGCTGACCGGCCAATCCGTCGGCAAGCCCATTGTGCAACCGGCGCCCATTACCGCGCTCGCTTTCAGTGGAGACGGACAGTGGCTTGCCGTCATCGCACAGAGAGGCGTGATTCGCATGCACCGGCTTGCAGTTCAGTCACCCACTCCGCTGCGGGAGTGGACCGACATGCAAATTCTCGGAAGGAACCCGCAAGGCCATCTGCTCACCCACGCCATCAGCAACCGGGTGATTCAATGGCGTGATCCCATGACGGGCCTGACTGTCTCGAAGGCGTGGAACATTCCCGCAGGCGAATCGTTCGTCAGCGCCGCGTTCAGTCTCGACGGACGGACGCTGGCGATTGCTTCCGAAGATGACAAACGCGAGGGCAAAGTTCGCTTCTGGAACACCGCGACAAGTGACGGGCTTGAGCCATTCTTCACTTCGAGCAACGGTGTCGCTCTGGCTTTCAGTCCCGATGGCCAGACCCTCGCCGGGTTGAACCGGCGTGACGGTTCCATTCACTTCTGGAACGTCGCGCGCCGAGAAGTAGGGGCCCATCTTGTGTGGCCCGATCAGCCGGACTTCAGTTGGTCGGACCTCCAATTCAGTCCGGACGGCAAATACGTCGCGGCGGAGGGCATGAAGTCTCTTCATGTTTGGGACGTGATCGCGGGCAAGCCGGTGGGCAAGCCGGTCAAACACCGGATGGGCGGCACCGTCGCAGACTCTTACATGGCCCTCAGTCCGGACTGGAAACTGGCGCTGGCCGCTGGCGGCTTGCTCGACTTCAGCGATCCCCAACGGCCGCGCCCTGTGGATAAACCCATGCCCGCCCAGGCAATGAGATCGGTTCTGGAGGCTGAGTTCAGTTCAGATGGTCGTCTTCTCGCCCTGGCTGCGGCCGACAAAACCGTTCGGCTCTGGGACGTTTCCACCGGACGTTTTTGGGGCCAGGTGATCAAGACCACGGACGGCGGCGCCGCGATGGCGTTCAGTGCGGATGGCCGGCTGCTCATCACTGCTGGAGTCACGGTGACCAGTCCGACTGATTTCTCAGGAAACGTTCGGCTTTGGGAAACGGCCACCGGCCTGCCCTGCGGCTTCCCCGTGCCCTTCAGCGGGATAGTCACCGGCTTATGGATGGATCGAAATCTCCGTTTCGTGACCGTCTCCACCACCCAGATGGCTACTCGGAAGATTCCTCCCGCCGTTCAAATTTGGAGCCTCCCCTCCGCTGACACGCCGCTCGCGGAAATGCAGCGGCAAACCTGGCTGAAGTCCGGCAGCCGTCTGGATGAATCAGGAAACATCGAGGTGATCTCCGCCCGCGAACTGAACCAACTCGAAGCGTCTCGCGAGGCCTCTCCATGAAACAAGGCGTTACAGACACGAATCAAGAACCGCGCTGCCAGCGTTGCGACGCGCCCTTGACCGGTCAGGCCGTCGGCGGGCTGTGCGCGAACTGCCTGCTCAATCTGGCGCTGGAACAGCCGGGCGAAGAGGTGCTGCCTTCAGTCCTGTTGCCAACGGACGATGGCCCTCCCTCGGGTCAATCGGAAATCGGAAATCGGAAATCGCAAACTGGCAGCCGCGTCCGCTACTTCGGCGATTACGAACTAGTGGAAGAAATCGCGCGCGGCGGCATGGGGGTGGTTTACAAGGCGCGCCAGGTGAGCCTCAACCGTATCGTCGCGTTGAAGATGATTTTGGCCGGGGACTTTTCCTCACCCTCCATGATCGAGCGATTCCAGACGGAAGCCGAATCGGCGGCGCGGCTGGAACATCCGGGCATCGTGCCCATCTACGAAATCGGCGCGCACGAGGGCCAGCACTACTTCAGCATGCGCTTCGTGGAAGGCGGCACGCTCACGCAGGCGATGGCTCGCGAGAAGTTCACTCCGCATCGCGCGACGGAGTTGATGGTGAAGGTGGCTCGCGCAGTGCATCACGCGCATCAGCGCGGGATTCTCCACCGGGATATCAAGCCCGGAAACGTTCTGCTCGATCAAGCGGGCGAGCCGCTCGTGGCTGATTTCGGCCTAGCGAAAATTCTGGAGCAGGACAGCAGCCTCACGCAAAGCGCGGCCGTCATGGGCACGCCCAGCTACATGGCCCCCGAACAGGCCGCCGGCCAGACCAAGCAACTGTCCACGGCGGCGGATGTGTACAGCCTGGGAGCGGTCCTCTACGAACTCTTGACCAGACGAGCACCTTTTCGCGGGCCGACTTCGGCGGAGACCCTGCGGCAGGTGATGGAAGTCGAACCCAAGCGCCCGCGTCTCCTCAACGCCGTGGTGGACCGGGATCTGGAGACGATCTGCTTGAAGTGCCTGGAGAAAGATCCCCAGCGCCGCTACGGCTCGGCGGAAGCGCTGGCCGACGATTTACAACGCTGGCTTGCGCATGAACCCATTCTGGCGCGGCGGGTGACGCTCGCGGAGCGCGCGTGGAAATGGGCGCGGCGCAAGCCGGTGGTGGCGGGCTTGATTGTCGCGTTGCATCTCGTCGGCCTTGTCGGGATCAGCGGCGTCGTGTGGCAGGCCAATCGGGCGAGGGAGCAAGCCGCGCGGGCGGTCCTTGAAGCGCAACGCGCCAATGTGGAAGCTGGGAAGGCGCGTCAGGAAGCCCAGCGCGCCGAAAGCGAGTTGTGGAACGCGAATTTCAACGAAGCCCGCGCGCTGCGGATTGCCGGCGGAAGCGGCGCCCGAGTTCAGAGCGCGGCGCTGGTGCAGAAACTCATCCAAGGCCCCGGCCTGACCGAGCGGCAAATCCTCAATCTTCGTGAAGAGGCCATCGCGCAACTGGCGTTGATGGATATCGCCATGCCGACCAACTGGATTTCAAAACCGTCGTGGAAGTCGATGGCGTGGAATCCGACTTTTGAGCGGTACGTGCGGGACGCTGGCTCAAACCAAGTCGAGTTGTGTGAGTTTCCCTCTGAACGGGTTGTCGCGACTTTTTCTGGCCCGTCGAAGGCCACTTTTGATCAAGCGGTCTTGAGTTCGGATGACCAATTCCTCGCCGTGCGTTTCAACAAAGCGGGAGGCGAAGTCCGGGTGTGGAGAATCGCCACGCAGGAACTCATTCTCCAAACAAACGGTACTGAACACATCGAGATTTCTCCTGACAGCCGCACGCTGGCCATGATAACGCCGCAGGGCGTGGCTGTGCAGTCCCTGAGTTCAGGCAGCCGCGCGCGTCTCCTGCAACCAGGGCGTCCCGTGAGCAGAGCGGTGTTCTCCCCGGACTCCAAACGAATCGCGGTGCTGCTAGAAACGATGCGAGACTCGGCCGAGATCTGGGACGCCGAATCCGGCGAGACCCGGTGCTCCTTCGGAGTCAGCTTTCACCCGCGCCTGATTGCGTGGGATCGAGGTGGAAGGCGCCTAATCCTGGGCGGTGAACGAGGGAAGCTGGAGATGAGGATCCTGGCAATGGAGCGCACCGGAACCGAGTGCGCGAGCCAGCCGTTTCCGCTCGTCGGGCATGTGGTCGAACTCCACCGCAGCGTGTTCGTTCCCGATGGTTCCACTGTCATCACCCATTCGGTGGATAACTCGAACATCGCCTGGGACTTGGTCTCCGGCCGGGCATTGCTGCGCGAGCAACGCACCATTCTTTCGCACATCAACGGGACGGGCGACCGCATCATCGTGCTGCGAGAGAGGCCGATGATTGAGTCCGTGGGCACGCTGATTGCCCGCACCGGGTATCGAACGGTCGCGTGGGCGGGCGAGCCTCGCGCCACTCAAGGTGTCTGGCTCAGCCCGGACGGACGTCTCGGGGTGGTGAACTACGAGAGCACGGTCGCTGAAACCGAGGGCGATTGTCTGTTATGGGATTTCTCGCGAGGAGTGGAGATCGCCCGTTTGAAGGGCGGTTGGGCCCAGTTCAGCGCGGACAGTCGGACGCTTTTCACCTTTGAACGCTTCGTTGAAAACCGGGTGCGTCGCTACGATGTGAGCGTGGAATCGTTGGCGAACCCGCCCGCTTCGTGGAGTGAAGGAACGGTTATTTACGAAGGCGGTCCCGGGGAAAAGGTCAACACCGGGGCCATGGCTCCGGACGGGCGCACCCTGGTGATTGCCGCGACCGATGCGGTGATTTTTCTGGATACACTTGGCCAACATCCAACCCGATCGTGGAGCAAGCCCGCTTACTATGTTGCTCTCAGTACCGATGGCAAATGGGTGGTGACCGATCGACAGCATCTTCCGGTCACACTCCGAATGGAGCGCAATGGCGAGGCGGTCATTCGCTTTGAACCATACAGCCTGACAATGTTTAGCCCGGACAGTCGATGGCTGGCGGTGGTGAGCCAGCAGGCGGTGCAACTTTTCTCCCTCCACGAAATCGCCACGCTCAAGGAACGCAACGAACTCAAGTCGCTTCGACCTGCCTACCCGCCCGTCGCATTGGAAGCGGGAAACGGTGGCGCGCCACCGCTCGCCTTTTCCCCGGACAGCCGAATCTTTGCCGTGCCCTACAACCGGACGCATGTGCGTCTCTACGAAACCTCGACGGGCCGCGAGCTGGCGACCTTATCTCCGCCGAATCCCGCGCAGATCTTCGGAGGCAAGGCGCTGGAGTTCAGCCCGGACGGCCAATGGTTGCTCGCCGCCAAGCACGATGGCGAGACCGTCGCTTGGAACCTCCCGGTGATTCGCCGTGAACTCGCCAAGTTGGGTCTGGATTGGGAAGACCGGCCGTAAGATTTCAAACCGGCCCGTCGCCTCCTGTGAGCGAATGGCCTCCCTGAGCCACGTAGCAGCCGACGTGAGGAGGCTCTGATCGAATTCCGCGTTCCGCATTCCGAGTTTCGAGTCGATTAGAGCCTCCTCACGTCGGCTGCTACGGTTCAGAGGCGCGTGACTTTCTGAACCTTCCAAGTTTTTTGCTCCCGCCCTGTAACCGGCGCTCTCTTTTTCTGTAGTAACGCCCGGATGCAGGCCATGCCGCCTGCACCCGACGAACACAACATTATGAAACAACGCCATCACGCGGGTATGTCAGGCAGAACTCACAAAGACGCTCTGGGCCACGTCGTCCTCACTCTGTTAATGATCATTGGCGCCTGGCTCGGAGCCGGCACCGCTCAGGCGGCCTCTCCCGGCGCGGTGGTCTCGTGGGGATGGAACATCTCCGGCGAAACGACGGTTCCGGTAGCTGCGCAAAATGGAGTGATCGCCATTGCGGCGGGCGAAGGTCACACGATGGCCCTGAAGAGCGACGGGAGTGTCCTCGCATGGGGAGCGAACGGCGCCGGCCAAACGACCGTTCCGGTGGCAGCGCAGAGCGGAGTGATCGCCATTGCAGCGGGAGCGAGTTATACCAACTA
>JANNEF010000129.1:0-2692 GCA_031378375.1 Verrucomicrobiota bacterium
GTGGCCACCACGCAGAACGCCTACGTGAAACTGCGCCGCTTCCTCGTCGAGGACTCGCTCGTGGCCGTCGTCTCGCTCCCGGCGGGCGTGTTCAAGCCCTACTCCGGCGTGAAGACCAGCATCCTCCTGCTCGACAAAAAATTCGCGCGGACGGCGAAAGAAATCCTCTTCCTTAAAATCACCGCCGACGGCTTCGACCTTGGCGACAAACGAAATCCCATCGAGGCGAACGACCTGCCGGAAGCGGAGCGCGTGGTGAAGGCGTGGTTGAAGGGAAAGTTGAATGACGAAGGCCGAATGACGAATGGCGGAGTCGTTTGGAAGCCCGTTCAAAAAAGCGAACTGCTCGGTGAAAAGCACGTCGTCCTCGCGACCGAACGATTCCTTGGCGAAGCCGGTGCGGTCTCCGAAGAACATCCGACAACTCGGCTCGGCGACATGGCCGATTACGTTCGCGGGCTGACCTACGGCAAAGGCGACGAGGCTGAAATGCCGACGACCAACGCCGTCCTGCGCGCACAGAATGTCTCGGTTGAGGAATCACGCTTGGTCTTGGACGACCTGCGCTATCTCCGCCCGGAGTTTGAAGGCTCTGCTGAGAAGCGCCTCCGTGCTGACGACATCCTTGTTTGCTCGTCCAGCGGGAGCAAAGCCCACATGGGCAAGGTCGCGTTCGTCCCTACCGACCTGCCGTATTTCTTTGGCGGCTTCATGGGCGTGCTTCGTTCACGACGTGAACTCATCGAGCCACGATTTCTTTTCCGGCTGCTCACATCGCAGCATCACAAGACGTTTCTCGCCGGGCTGACCGAAGGCGCAAACATCAACAATCTCAAGCTCACAGAATACCTCGAATACGAAATCCCGCTGCCGCCGTTGGAGGAACAGCGGCGCATCGTGGCGGAAATCGAGGGCTACCAAAAGGTCCTCGACGGCGCTCGCCAGATTCTCGCGGGCTACAAGCCCAAGCTCCCATCGGATTTGGACTGTGAGCGCGTTTCGCTGGCGTCCCTATTCAAGCTTTCCAGCGGCAAGTCTCTCGGTGCGAAACATCGCGCGGATGGAACGCAGCCGGTTTATGGCGGTAACGGCGTGACGGGCTACCACTCGGAATACTTTGCTGAATCAGAGACGCTGGTCATCGGTCGAGTCGGCGCATACTGCGGCGCGGTTCACCTGACCAAGCCAAAGTCTTGGATTACGGATAATGCGCTCTACGTGACGAAATGGTTGCGAGAAGCTGACCAGTCATTTGTCGCCTACGCTCTCAAGGAAGCTGAACTCAACCGCTACGCGAATCAGGGCGGCCAGCCATACATTTCCCAAGGCATCATCGCGAACGTCGAAATCCCCCTGCCGCCCCTGCCGGAGCAACGACGTCTCGTGGCGGAGCTGGACGCGGAGGCGGCGCAGATGGATGCGGTGCGTTCGCTGCTCCCCCGCTTCGAGGCCAAAATCCAACGCGCTCTCGACCGCGTCTGGGGCAACACCCCGGAGGCCACAGAATAGTTTCCAAATGCCCTGAGATTGGTCATTATCTCGTCACAACGATGCGCACGCTGGAAAAACTGACGATCAAGAACTTCAAATCCATCCGCGAGCAAACGCTGGCGTTGGGCAAGTTGAACATCTTCATCGGCGGCAACGGCGCAGGCAAATCTAACCTGATTCAAGCCTTCCGTCTGCTGCGGGAGATTTCCCAACAGAATCTGGCGAGTTACTCGCTGGCTCGCGGCGTGGAAGGGCTGCTCCATTTTGGACGGAAGCAATCCCGCTTCATGGAGTTGTATGTGGAATTTGGGGAGGGTGGCTTGAGTAATGCCTATCGGGTCAACCTCGCGCCGAGCGACGAGGGCACTTTAGTGGTGGGTCAGGAGACGGTCTATTTTCACGACCGAGCCAAATGGCCCACCCCCACGAATGAGGTCATCAACAGCGGCTCAAAGGAATCGGTGTTGGGAACGATCAAGACCGGCATTGCCAGCTACGTGAAGCGCGACCTCGATACGTATCGCGTGTATCATTTTCACGATACGAGCGACACGGCTGCCGTGAAGGACGCTTGCGAGGTTGAGGATAACCGGGCGTTGCGTTCGCAGGCTGAGAATCTCGCGGCATTTCTCTATTGGATGCAGCAAAAGCATCCAGACCATTTTGCGAATGTGCAGGATACCGTGCGGCAAATCGCGCCGTTCTTTGAAGAGTTCCGCCTGGCACCGTCGAAATTAACTGAGAGTAAAATCCGGCTTGAGTGGAAGGAGAAAGGCAGTGACGCCTATTTCAACGCGTCGTCGCTCTCGGATGGAACATTGCGATTCCTTTGTCTAACCACCTTGTTGTTGCAGCCGCAGTTGCCCGCCGTGGTGTTGTTGGATGAGCCGGAACTTGGCTTGCATCCGGCGGCAGTAACGCTGCTGGCCGATTTGATTTCATCCGCTTCGACCCGCACGCAGGTCATCGTGGCAACCCAGTCGGTGACGCTGGTCAATCAATTTGAGCAGGATGCAGTCTGGACAGTGGACCGGAAGGACAATCAAAGCGTTTTCACGCATCTAATTCTAATTCGCTTTCAAGATGAGACGAAACATGGCAGAGTCTCGGCATGGCAAGACCACGTCGGATGGATCCACTCCTCGTGAAGCGAGCGCAACTCACTGCCGCCACCTCAACCTCGGTCGAGTCCCTGCGCCAA
>JANNEF010000130.1:0-9459 GCA_031378375.1 Verrucomicrobiota bacterium
TTGGCGCAGGGACTCGACCGAGGTTGAGGTGGCGGCAGTGAGTTGCGCTCGCTTCACGAGGAGTGGATCCATCCGACGTGGTCTTGCCATGCCGAGACTCTGCCATGTTTCGTCTCATCTTGAAAGCGAATTAGAATTAGAGCCTATTGCCGCGAGAACCACCCTCATTCACGTTGCTGGCCGCCCTTCAATTCCTTCACCTGAATGTTGCGGTAACGCACGAACTCCTTGGTGTGGTCGCCGCCACCATGGACTTGCAACGCGATCCGGCCTTGCTGGGGATGGCGAACTTCGACCTCCTGCCATTCCATGATCTTAACGCCGTTGATCCAAGTCGTGATGTGCGGCGGATTGTTGACGATGCGGGCGCGCAGTTCGTTCCATTGTCCGTGCCGCCAAAAGTACGGCCAGGCGTCGGGCAACAGCGGGAGCGGCGTCGGTGGCACGCCGGTCTGCTTCGGGTCTATCTCCGTGACCTTGTCCTTGAAGCTGTAATTGCGCACATGCGGTTTGCCGCCCAGTCCTTCGCCGTAGATGCCCATCAGATTGCCGCCCGCGTGGTAATCGATCATCGCCTGCCACGCCTTGCCCTCCTCGGTGCTGCGCAGGAACAAACCGCTGTCCGGCCCGAAATCATTCTTCATCTCCAGCTTCACCTCGAAGTCCGAATACTGCTTGTCCGTGAGGACGAGGCCGCCGTTCGCCGGAAGGTCCTGCGAACCCACGATGGCGCCATCCTCAATCACCCATTTGCCGCCCGATTCGTTCTTGCTCGCGCGACTGTGCCCCGACTTCGCGCTGACATGCCAGCCGGCGAGCGATTTACCGTCGAAGATCGGGACGAAACCGGTCTCGTTGAGTTGCGCATAAGCCGGGAACGCCAGCGCGATACAGGAGCTGATCAGGCAGCAAGTTTTCATAGTCATGGCGAACATGTTGAGCACCCCGGCGCCCCCGGCGTCAAGCGAGACTTCGTCCGCCAGAACGGCCCGGTGAACACCCTTGAGAAACCCCTTGCTGCGCCGTATCGGAGGGAGATACTCAGCCGGATATGAACCCGCAAAACCAATGCTCCGTTGGACTTCGTCAGAAATCTTTCGCGCCCGGCAACGTCGTTGCCAGGCACGCGGTCGTCCTCGGAGTGCTCCTCGGCATTTGCGGCCTTCGCGCCGATGACTGGCCGCAATGGCTCGGGCCACAGCGGGACGGCGTCTGGCGCGAGACGGGTATCATCGAGCGGTTTCCCGCGAACGGTTTGAAGGTTCGCTGGCGGGTGCCGATCGGCGCCGGCTACACCGGCCCCGCCGTGGCAAACGGCCGCGTGTATGTGATGGACCGCCGGCTTGCGAAGGACTCGAACAATCCGGCGAGTCCGTGGGGACGCGGCGAAATCCCCGGCACCGAGCGCGTCCTCTGCCTGAACGAAGCCGACGGCAAAATCCGCTGGCAGCACGAATACGATTGCCGCTACACCGTGAGCTACGCCGCCGGACCGCGGGCCACACCGGCCGTTCACGACGGCAAGGTGTATTCACTCGGGGCCGAAGGTAACCTCCTTTGTCTGGACGCCGAGAAGGGCGCGGTGCTCTGGGCGCGCGATTTCAAGAAAGACTTCGGCATCAAAACCCCGGTGTGGGGCTTCGCCGGTCATCCGCTCGTGGATGGGAAGAAGCTGATTTGTCTCGCGGGCGGCGAGGGCAGCGTGGCCGTGGCGTTCGACAAGGACACGGGCAAGGAACTGTGGCGCGCCTTGAGCGCGAAGGAACCGGGCTATGCGCCGCCGATGATTTACGAGTTCGGCGGCAAACGGCAGATGATCCTCTGGCATCCCGAGGCAGTGAACGCGCTTGAACCGGATACCGGCAAAGTCATCTGGACTCATCCCACCACGCCGAGCATTCGTTCCGGCATGACCATCCCCAGCCCGCGCCAAGCCGGCGACCTGCTCTTCCTCACCTCGTTTTACAACGGCTCGTTGCTGCTGCGCGTCAATTCCGCCAATCCTTCCGTCGTCTGGCAAAGCCAGAAGGTGAGCGAAAAAGATACGGACGGCCTGCACAGCGTCATGGCCACGCCCCTCATCGAGAATGGCTACATCTACAGCCCGTGCAGCTATGGCCAGTTCCGCTGCCTGAAGCTGGCGACCGGCGAGCGTGTCTGGGAAACCTTCGAGCCCACCAGCGGCAAGTCCGAGCGCTGGGGCCACGCATTCGTGGTGAAGCAAGGCGAACGCAGCTTTCTCTTCAGCGAAAAGGGCGACCTGATCATCGCCAGACTCACGCCGGTGAAGTACGAGGAAATCAGCCGCGCGCACCTGCTCGATCCGGTCAACCGCGATCCCGGCCGCCCCGTCGTCTGGTCGCACCCGGCCTTTGCCAACAAGTGCGTTTATGCGCGCAACGACCGGGAAATAATCTGTGCATCCCTTGCGGAGGAGGAGAGGAAGTAAACTGCCCGGAGAGCGCCCTCCCATCACGACAAATGGCCGCCGAAAAAAACTACCATCACGAAACAAGCCGGACCCCGCACTGTCCAAACATCTGAATGAGCAAGGTTTTGTCATGCAAAAAACACTGATTGGAATCCTGGCGATGACCACCCTCGCGCTCGGCGTTTTGTGTGCCGTGCAATGGAGGCAACTTCGCGCGAGCCATGAGCAGGTGCGCGCGGCGGAAGAGACGCGGCGCGCGGAAACCGAAGCCCGTGACACGCAAACCGCGCGGGTCAGGGAACTGGAGCGCACGAACCGGCGGCTGGATGAGCAGGTGCAGAAGTTCGCGGTCGTGACGACGCAGTTGCGCACCAACGAGGCGCGGCAGGCGGAAACCCTCGCGACGCTGGCCCAGCGGATGCAAGCGGCGCAAAACCATTCGGGCGGCGGGGAGGGCGAAGGCAAGGACGGGATCCCGGGCAAGGGCATGGGCGAGATGCTGGGCACGATGATGAAGGACCCCGCCATGCGCGAAATGATCCGCGACCAGCAAAAGTCGGTCATCAACATGATGTACGGGGGATTGTTCAAGGAGTTGAAGCTCTCGCCGGAGGAGAAGGACAGGTTCAAGGAGATCCTGACCGACGCGCAGATGAAGAATATTCAGACCGCGCAGGGGCTGGTCGCCCCCGGCAAGGAGGGCGGTGAAAGTGCGGCGGCGGACGCCGGCCAGCAGTTGACTGATTCCAAAAAACAGACCGACGCGGAGATCAAGGCCCTGCTGGGCGACGAGCGGTTCGCGCAATACGAGGATTACCAGAAAAACGTAGGCGAGCGGATGCAACTCGACCAGTTCAAGAACCAACTGACGGGGGACAGCCAGCCGTTGCGCGACGAGCAAACGGCGCTGATGCTCCAGGCCATGAACGAAGAAAAGACAAAAATTCCACCGGTGATTCCGGACGACCGGACCCAAGTTCCAAAGAAGGACATGTTCACCGCCGAAAATCTCGACAAGCAACTCAAGTGGATGGACGACTATAACCGCCGGGTGCTGGACCGCGCCGGACAAATCCTCACGCCAGAGCAATTAAAGCAGTATCGGAGCTTTCAGGAGCAGCAGGCTTCCATGCAAAAACTCGGATTGCAAATGGCCAAACAGATGTTCGGCGGAGAGAAGGCGGCCAGCCCGCCGCTGACGGCCCCGGTGAAATGATGGAGCGCGGGCATTCCCGCCGGCGACTTCCCCGATCTCCTCGGACGCCCGCGCCCGCTGACCAACAGCGGCACGGTCATCCGGGAACTCGCCTGGACGATCTCCGTTCCGTCAGGTGCCCAAGCAATTGAACGGCGGGCGCAGAAATTACGAAGGGGAGAATTTGTTTCGCTCCGCACTGCGCGGCTCCCGGAAATCGTGAAGCGGGCCTTTCTTGAAGCTGCCTTCCTTGAGTTTCAAGGTGATCTCCGGCGGCCAACCGGCGCTGCCTCCGAGCACGTTGTCCACGATGCCCACGGTGCCGGAAGTCCGGTGGACCATGATCTCGCCGAGATACCCGTCGCCGGTTTCCGGTTTTTTGGCTTTTCCCATAAAGAAGTGACTATGGCGAATTCCGGCGCGAGTTCAACGTGCAAAATCCCCGTGCCAATATGGCGGCGCGGCAAAACGCTGGGACCGTTCGGTGAACGTCACTCCACGGTCACGCTCTTGGCGAGGTTGCGCGGCTTGTCCACGTCGCAGCCGCGGGCGACGGCGATGTGGTAGGCGAGCAGTTGCAGCGGCAACGCGGCGAGCAACGGATTCAGCGGGTCGAGCGTGGCTGGGATGTAGATCACGTCGTTGACCTTCTTGGCGATGCGGTCGTTCCCCTCGGTGGCGATGGCGATGACGGGGCCTTTGCGCGCCTTGATTTCCTCGAGGTTGCTGCTGGTCTTTTCGTAGAGCGAATCGGTCGGGATGACGAACACGGTCGGCGTCTTCTCGTCAATCATCGCGATGGGTCCGTGCTTCATCTCGGCGGCGGGGTAGCCCTCGGCGTGGATGTAGGAAATTTCCTTGAGCTTGAGCGCGCCTTCGAGTGCGACGGGGAAATTGTACTGGCGGCCGAGGAAGAAGAAGTCCTCCGCGTCGGCGTACTTGAGCGCGATTTTTTTGATGCGCTCGTTCTGCGCCAGGATGGCTTCCATCTGCATGGGGATGGCTTCGAGCGCGCGGATGAGTTGCAGGCCGCGGCTGGAGGCAAGCATCCGGATGCGGCCCATGAGCAGCGCGAAGAGCGTGAGCACGGTGGTTTGCGAGGTGAAGGCCTTCGTGGAGGCGACGCCGATTTCCGGGCCGGCGTGCAGGTAGATGCCGCCGTCGGCTTCGCGCGCGATGGTGCTGCCGACGACGTTGCAGATGGCGAGCACCTTGTGGCCGCGGCGGCGGGCTTCGCGCAAGCCGGCGAGCGTGTCGGCGGTTTCGCCGGACTGGGTGATCATGAGCACGAGCGTGTGCTTTTCGATGGGCGCGTTGCGATAGCGGAACTCGCTGGCGTATTCCACCTCGGTGGGGATGTGGGCGAATTCCTCCATCAGATATTCGCCAATGAGCGCGGCGTGCCAGCTCGTGCCGCAGGCGGGGATGACGAGCCGCTCGACCGCACGCAACTCGGCGGTGGTCATGTTCAGCCCGCCGAACTTGGCGGTGGCCTCCTCGTGGTCCACGCGCCCGCGCATGGCGTTCTCGACGGTGCGGGGTTGCTCGAAGATTTCCTTGAGCATGAAGTGCGGGAACTTGCCGCGCTCGGAAGCCTCGGCGCTGAATTCCAACTGGCTGATCTTGAAATGTGCCGTGTCCGCGTCCAGCCGGGACACCTTGAACTTCCCCGGCGTGAGCGTGACGACGTCCGAGTCGTTCAGGTAAATCACCTGCCGCGTGTGGGAGGCGATGGCGTTGGCGTCGCTGGTGAGGAAATTCTCGCCGTCACCGACGCCGACGATCAGCGGCGAACCGCGCCGCGCGCCGACGATCACGTCGGGATAATCCGAGCAGACGACCGCGATGCCAAAGGTGCCGATGACTTCGCGCAGCGCGCCCATCACGGCCTGGGCGAGCGGGTGAGTCTCGCTTTTGCCGGGCGCCGGACCTTTGTCCGGTTCGGCTTTGAGCCGGGCGTAATGCTCGCCGATCAGGTGGGCGAGCACTTCGGTGTCGGTGGAGGAGCGGAAGGCGTGGCCTTTCAGCCGTTCGCGGAGGCGCTCGTAGTTTTCAATGACACCATTGTGAACGACGGCGATTTTGCCGCTCTGGTCGTAGTGCGGATGGGAATTTTCGTCCGACGGCGGCCCGTGCGTGGCCCAGCGGGTGTGGCCGAGGCCGAGGTGGCCGTCGAGCGGGTCGGCGATGAGGAGTTTGGCGAGGCCGTCGTCAATCTTGCCCTTCTTCTTGCGCGTGCAGAGTTGGGCGTCGCGGACGACGGAGATGCCCGCGCTGTCGTAACCGCGATATTCAAGCCGCCGCAAGCCCTCCAGGATGATGGGGACCGCCGATTGTTTGCCGACGTAGCCTACGATGCCGCACATAAAAACTTCACAGGTTTGCAAAGCAAGGGAAGGGCCAGACGCGCGAAAGCGCTTTGCCGACCGCCGCTGCCGCCTTCAATGGCCGAATGCCGCTTGCACATTTTCCGAACGGCAAGGTATAGATGGGGCGCAACAGTTCGCAAGACAGGATTCGATTATGACACAATCCAGACGCATGACGCCCCACGCCGGAAATGTGCTCGCCGTCATCATGGGCGGCGGGCAGGGCACCCGGTTGTTCCCGCTGACGAAGGAACGCTCCAAGCCGGCCGTGCCGCTGGCCGGCAAGTATCGCCTGGTGGACATCCCGATCTCGAACTGCATCAACTCGAACCTCAAGCGGGTTTACCTGCTGACGCAATTCAACTCCGCCTCGCTGCACCGGCACATCTCGCAGAGTTACAAGTTCGACCATTTCTCCGGCGGCTTCGTGGAAATCCTCGCGGCGGAACAGACCTTTACCGACACGTCCTGGTATCAGGGCACCGCCGATGCCGTGCGCAAGAACCTGACGCATTTCCTCAACCACGACTTCGACTACATGCTCATCCTGAGCGGCGACCAGCTTTACCGGATGGATTTTCGCCGCATCGTCGCGCAGCACATCGAGACCTACGCGGACGTGACCATCGCCACGATCCCGGTCGTGGGTGGCGACGCGCAATCGCTGGGCATCATGGAGATCAACCCGGAGAAGCGCATCACCCGCTTCGTCGAGAAGCCCAAGGACCCCGCCGTGCTGGAATCGCTGAAGCTGGACCGCGATTCCTACCAGCGCCTGGGCGTCGAGGGCGACGAGGATTTTTACCTGGCCTCGATGGGCATCTACGTTTTCAACCGCGAGGTGCTCATCCGCCTGCTCGACAACACGCACACCGACTTCGGCAAGCACATCATCCCCTCGGCCATTGCCAACCAGCGCGTGTTTTCCTACGTGTTCCAGGGCTACTGGGAGGACATCGGGACCATCCGCTCGTTCTTCAACGCGAACCTCGACGTAACGAGCGAACTGCCGCGCTTCAACTTCTTTGACATGAGCGCGCCGATCTTCACGCGGCCGCGCTTCCTGCCCGCGTCGAAGATCAACGGCGCGCACATCAACCACGCGATCATCTCCGACGGCTGCATCATCAACCACGCGAACATCAGCCACTCGATCATCGGCATCCGCAGCCTGGTCGGCTCCGGCAGCGAACTCAACCGCGTGATCCTGCTGGGCTCCGATTATTACGAATCACAGGCGTCCATCCTTGAAAACGAGGTGCTCGGCAAGCCGCGCCTCGGCGTGGGCCAGAACACGCGCATCGAGAACGCAATCATTGATAAGAACGCGCGCATCGGCGACAACGTCGTCATCTCCCCCGCCGGCAAGCCGGAGAACGTGGACCACCCGCTTTATTTCATCCGCGACGGCGTGGTGATCATCCCCAAGAACGGAAGCATTCCGCACGGGATGGTGATTTGAGGCGCGCGGTGCGTAGTGCGGGGTGCGCGAAAGCGGAGAAGAGACGCACGACTAGAGACCAATGGCCAACGACACCATTACACGGCTCAAGAAAATCCAGGCCGAGGCCCAGGCGTTCATCGCGGAGAAGGGCATCGAGTCGCAGGATGAGTCGCGCGTTTCACCGCTCCGCAGGTTCGCGCACTTCTGGCTGCTGGTCGGCAAAAGTTTCGTGCGCAACCGCTGTCCGGTGCGCGCCTCCGCGCTGGCCTACACCACCCTGCTGGCGCTCATCCCGATGCTCGCCATCGCCATCAGCGTCTCCACCAGTTTGCTGCAACAGGAAGGCGAGAAACCCATCCGCGAGCTGATTGACAGACTGATCGCCAACGTCGCCCCCGCGCTCAACCTGGAGATCAAGGAAGGCGACACGGCGGCGGCGATGAAGCGCCAGGAAGTCGTCACCAAGATCGCCGACTTCATCGCCAACATCCGCAGCGGCACCCTCGGCGTCACCGGCATGATCGCGCTCGTGTTTGTGGCCATCGGCCTGTTGCGCACCATCGAGGCGGCCTTCAACGACATCTGGGGCGTCACGCGCGGGCGCGGCTGGGTCGCGAGCATCGTGCAATACTGGGCGACCATCACGTTGGGACCGGTGGTGCTGGTGCTGGTGCTGGGGTTGACCACCGGGGCGCATTTCAAAACCACGGCGCGGCTGATCGGCGGCCTGCCGCTGGTCGGCGCGTTGCTGCTGCAACTGATGCCCTTCGTCGTGTTGAGCCTGGCTTTCGCGCTGTTCTACCAGCTCATGCCGAACACCCCCGTGAAATGGCGGGCCGCCCTGGCCGGCGGCGTCTTCGGCGGCTGCCTGTGGCAGTTGAACAACCTGTTCAGCGTGATGTACGTCTCCAATGTCGTCACCTACGGGAAAATTTACGGAAGCCTCGGCATCATTCCGCTGTTCCTCGCCGGGCTGTATTTCTCCTGGCTGATTCTTCTGCTGGGCGCGCAAGTCGCCTACGCCTTCCAGAATCGCCAGGCCTACTTGCAGGAAAAGCAGACGGAAAGCGTGACCCCGCGCGGGCGCGAGTTCGTCGCGCTGCGGGTGATGACCCACATCGCCCAGCACTTCGCGCGCGGCCACAAGCCGCCCGGTTGCAGTTCCATCGCCGACACCCTCGCCGTGCCTTCGCAACTAGTCAGCCAGCTTCTGCAAATACTGCTCCACGCCCGCCTCGTCGTGGAAGTGCTCGATGGCGAAACCGGCTACGTCCCCGCGCGCCCGCTCGATCAGATCACCGCCCATCACATCCTCATGTCACTCCGTGCCGGCCAGGGCCACGAACCCGCCACGCGCGACGAACCCGCCCGCGCCCGGGTGCGCGGCGAGCTGGAGCGCATCCACGCCGCCGAACGCGAAGCCGCGGGGGTGACGCTGCAAGCCCTGGTGGACGAAGCCAAATGACCCTCCCGCCCCCACCCTTATGATCATCGCCGTCCCCCGGGAAATCAAAGCGCAGGAATATCGCGTCGCCCTCCTGCCCAGTGCCGCCTATCAACTCATCCAGCGCGGCCACCAGATCCTCGTCGAACGCGGCGCGGGCACGGGCGCGGGCTACCCCGACGCCGAATACGAAAAAGCCGGCGCCACCCTGCTCGACGATCACGCGGAGGTCTTCACCCGGGGCGAACTGATCGTCAAGGTCAAGGAACCCCTGCCCTCCGAGTACGCGCTGCTTCAGCGCGGACAAATCCTCTTCACCGACCTGCACCTCGCCGCCAACCGCGACTTGACCGACGCCCTCCTCCGCTCCGGCGTCACCGCCCTCGCGTATGAAACCATCGAAGTCAACCGCCGCCTGCCCCTCCTCGAACCCATGAGCGAGATTGCCGGGCGCATGTCCGTGCTCGTCGGCGGTTACTACCTCGCCAAACACTACGGCGGCAGCGGCGTCCTGCTCGGCGGCGTGCCGGGCGTGCTGCCGGGGCGCGTCGTCGTGATTGGCGGCGGCGCCGCCGG
>JANNEF010000133.1:0-25967 GCA_031378375.1 Verrucomicrobiota bacterium
TTGGCGCAGGGACTCGACCGAGGTTGAGGTGGCGGCAGTGAGTTGCGCTCGCTTCACGAGGAGTGGATCCATCCGACGTGGTCTTGCCATGCCGAGACTCTGCCATGTTTCGTCTCATCTTGAAAGCGAATTAGAATTACAAGGCGTCCATCCACAAGCCGCGCGCGGCCATCGTCTCCGGCAAGACCATCACGGGGCAGTTGGCGGCGGAGTTCGAAGCGGCGGAAGCAGCGCTGCGGGATGGGCTGGATCAGCTCATGCCGCAGTTTGCGGCCAGCGCCCCGACGTTCTACGCGGACTATCAAAACGCCCGGGTGATCGTGGATCGCGCGGCGACGCACAAGCAAACTGAAGCGTCGCAACCGGCAACCCAGCCGGCCGCGTCTCCGCAGTCACCGCCGGCACCGACGGTGGAAACACCAGCGGAGCCAACCGCCAAGGCGGCGTAAACACCACCGCTGGCAGCATATATCAAATGGCGCTGGCCATCCGGACCCGTGACCGGGCGAGGGTGGCCGGCGCTACCTGTTTATTGGTAGGGACGCGCGCTGCGCCGTCCGCGCCGCGTCCAGCGGCGCAAGGCGGGCCAGCCATGGCTGGCGCTCGGACGATTCGTCCGCCCGCTGAACGCGGGCGGGGACATCGCGGCGCGATGTCCCCACCTCACTGGCCCAGCTTCAGGCAAAATTTTGACGCGTTTGCCCTGTACTATGCGCTCAACGCCCTTGCGCAGCGGAGCGGTCCCATGCATCCTCGTTCCCGAAAGTTCCGACGCCCGGCCAGTCGCCGGCGCGGCGCGGTGAAAAGAAAATTTCTTACAGTTTAACCGAACAAACAGAAAACACTCATGTCAACCGAAGCCAAATGCCCGTTCAACCACGGTGCCGCAGCCGGCGGCACCACCAACCACAACTGGTGGCCGAAACAGTTGAAGCTCGAGCTGCTGCAGCAGCATTCCTCCAAGTCCAATCCCATGGGCGCGGACTTCGACTACGCCAAGGAATTCAAGAGCCTCGACCTGGCGGCGGTGAAGAAGGATCTCGCGGCGCTGATGACCGACTCGCAGGACTGGTGGCCGGCGGACTTCGGCCATTACGGGCCGTTGTTCATCCGCATGGCCTGGCACAGCGCCGGCACCTATCGCACCGGGGACGGTCGCGGCGGCGGCGGCCGGGGGCAGCAACGCTTCGCCCCGCTCAATAGCTGGCCGGACAACGTCAGCCTGGACAAGGCGCGTCACCTCCTCTGGCCGATCAAAAAGAAGTATGGCCGCAAGATTTCCTGGGCCGACCTGATGATCCTCACCGGCAACGTCGCGCTGGAAACGATGGGCTTCAAAACGTTCGGTTTCGGCGGCGGTCGCGAGGACGTCTGGGAACCGGATCAGGATGTGTATTGGGGTCCGGAAACGACCTGGCTGGGAGACAAGCGCTACTCCGGCGACCGGAATCTGGAGAACCCGCTCGCGGCGGTGCAGATGGGGCTGATCTACGTCAAACCGGAAGGCCCGAACGGCAACCCCGATCCGATTGCCGCGGCGCGCGACATCCGGGAGACCTTCGCCCGCATGGCGATGAACGACGAGGAGACGGTCGCGCTGATCGCCGGCGGCCATACCTTTGGCAAGACCCACGGTGCCGGCCCGGCGTCCAATGTTGGGCCTGAACCCGAGGCGGCCGGACTCGAAGAACAAGGCCGGGGTTGGAAGAACAGTTTCGGCACGGGTAAAGGTAGCGACGCCATCACCAGCGGCCTGGAAGTCACCTGGACCACCACGCCGACGAAGTGGAGCAATAACTTTTTTGAAAACCTGTTCGGCTACGACTGGGAACTCACGAAGAGCCCCGCTGGTGCGCAGCAGTGGCGACCGAAGAATGGTGCCGGAGAAGGCACCGTGCCGCATGCGCACGATGCGTCGAAGCAGATCGCGCCTTCCATGCTGACCACCGACCTCGCCCTGCGGTTCGACCCGGCTTACGAGAAAATCTCGCGGCGCTTCCTGAACAACCCGAAGCAATTCGCCGACGCGTTCGCGCGCGCGTGGTTCAAGCTGACGCATCGCGACATGGGACCGCGCGCGTGTTATCTCGGGCCGGAGGTTCCCCAGCAGGATCTCATCTGGCAGGACCCGATCCCCGCGGTGAATCACAAATTGATCGGCGAAAAAGAAATCGCCTCGCTGAAGGGAAAGATCCTCGCGTCGGGTTTATCCGTCGCGCAACTGGTTTCCACCGCGTGGGCGTCGGCGTCCACGTTCCGCGGCTCGGACAAGCGCGGCGGCGCGAACGGTGCGCGCCTGCGCCTGGCGCCGCAGAAGGATTGGGAAGTCAACCAGCCAGCCCAACTGGCGAAAGTGCTGAAGACGCTCACGGGCGTCCAGAGCGCGTTCAACAAAACGGCCAAGGGCGGCAAGAAGGTTTCGCTGGCCGACCTGATCGTGCTCGGCGGTTGCGCCGGCATCGAACAGGCGGCGAAGAACGCCGGCCACACCGTGAAGGTTCCGTTCACGCCCGGACGCATGGACGCTTCGCAGAAGCAGACGGATGCTGAATCCTTCGCGGTGCTCGAACCCATCGCGGACGGTTTCCGCAATTACCTCAAGGGCAACTACACCGTGCCGGCGGAAGCGCTGCTGATTGACAAGGCACAGTTGCTGTCCCTGACCGCGCCCGAAATGACGGTGCTCGTCGGCGGCCTGCGCGTGCTGAAGACCAACTTCAGCGGCATGCAACACGGTGTCTTCACCCAGCGACCGGAAGCGCTGACGAACGACTTCTTCGTGAACCTGCTGGACATGGGCACGGAGTGGAAGCCGATCTCGAAGGACGCGGACTTGTTTGAAGGCCGCGATCGCAAGACGGGGATGGTCAAGTGGACCGGCACGCGTGTTGACCTGGTCTTCGGTTCCAGCTCCCAACTCCGCGCACTGGCGGAAGTTTACGGAAGCTCCGACGCGGAGAAGAAGTTCATCCGCGACTTCATCGCCGCGTGGACCAAGGTGATGAACTTGGATCGCTTCGACCTCGCGTAGGCTCTGACCGTTTCTCGACCCAGCCATTGCCAGCCTGCCGCTCCCTCTCCGGTCGAGGGACGGCAGGCTGAATCATCGAATGGCCCCCGCGAGCAGCACGAGGAGGAAAAGCCCGCCCGTGCCCGTCGGTGTGCATCCGTGGTAAAAGTCTTTGCGGTTCTTTGCGACCAGCGGCCCCGCAGTCACCGCCCATGGCAGCCTTCAAATAACGCCGGCCATCCGGCCTCGTGACTGGGCGAAGGTAATCGCCGCTACCTGCTTGAGCCGGTGCGGCCGGGGCAAATGCCGCTTGCAAAACCCACGCCGGCTCCCAGACTCGCACCACGATCCTATGCGTGATGCCCGATGCTTCCTCCGACTGTTCCGCGTGCTGGTGCTGATGATCCTCGCGTTCCGGTTGCAAACCGGCGACGGGCGCGCGGCGGAAGGCGCGTCCGCCACCAACCGCTACGAGTTCCGCGCCGAACACAGCCGCGACGGCATCGGGAAGTTTTACCTGGGCCGGGAGATCGCCCATGTGATGGGCCACCAGGCCGCCGACTGGCTGGAGCGCCCGGAGCGCGACGAGGAGGAACACACGGAGCGACTCGTCGAAGCGCTCCCGGTGAAGCCCGGCGATGTCGTGGCCGACATTGGCGCGGGCACGGGTTATTTCAGCCGTCGGCTGGCGAAGAAAGTCGGTGCGAAGGGAAAGATCCTGGCGGTGGACATTCAGCCAGAGATGATCGACTTGCTCACCAAAACAATGGCGGGCTTGAAAATCACCAATGTCGAACCCGTCCTCGGCACCATCACCGATCCCAAGTTGCCGCCTGCCGCCGTGGATCTGGTGCTCATGGTGGACGTGTATCACGAGTTTGATCATCCCTACGAGATGATGCGGGCGATCTGCCGGTCGTTGAAACCCGGCGGGCGCGTCGTGTTCGTAGAGTTTCGCGGCGAAGACCCGAAGGTGCCGATCAAGCTGCTGCACAAAATGACCGAGGCGCAGGTGCGCCGGGAAATGTCCGTTCAGCCGTTGGAATGGACAGACACGATCAAAGTTCTGCCGCGCCAGCACATCATCGTCTTTCGGAAGAAGTAGGGCGCCCGCCGGCCGGGCATCCGGATCAAACTGCCGCTGCCTGACCCGTGGCCAGGAAGTGCAGCCAGCGCTCCTTCACCGGCCGCTGGTAAATCCGGCCCAGCGCCAGCGCGTAGAGTTTCAGTTGCGGCGAATAGAAATTCACCTTGCCCGCCAGATCCTGCTCCGCGACTTCGTCGGTCTTGAAGTCCACCAGCCAGATTTCTTCGGGGCGAATCACCACCAGATCCGCCACGCCTTGCACCACGACAAACTCGTCGGGCGGCAAGCCCGCGTGCGGACGCAGGCCCGCCTCCGTCAAATCCGCCGGGGACAGGCGCGCGGTGAAAGGCATCTCGCGGTGAATCTGTCCCTTCGGCATCGCGCGGAGACGCCGGCCCAGTTCCGATTGCCAGAACGCCGCCAGCGCCGCGAAGTCCAGCGCGACCACTTCGTCCTCGGAAAGAATCCCCCCCTGCCCCATCCGCGTCGCTTCGTTTCTCAAATCCAATTCGGTCGCCGTTTTCGTCAACTCGACGAACTGCAGGAAAAGATGGTGTGCCGTCCCGATTTGCGCCGCCGACAGCTTGCGCGACGAACCGCCCGCTGAAGTGTGCAGCTTGAACGTCGAGCTGCGAATCCCGGATTGAAACAGCGGCCGGGCCTCCTCGTCCGCTTCCGCACTCCGTCGTCGCAGCGCCGAGACGCTTGTCTTGGCGGGTTCCACCGTCGCGGCCGGGAACGGGTACTGCCAGGTGATGCGCGCGATCAGCTCGTCCAATTCACCTGAGCTCGGTTCAGCGGCGACGGGCGGTTTGCCCGGCGACGACGGTGTTTCGGCGCCCGGCGACGACCAGCGCGCGTCCTGCTCGTCGTAAACGGTCGCGTGAAACAACGCCGCGGGAAATTGCGGCAGGCAAAGGCGCAGCCAGTCGAGAAAACTGTTCGCGCCGACAATCTGCCGCTCGCTGATCGCGGCAACTTCCGCGCCCGCCCACATTTTGGCGTCCGACTTGTTTCCCATCGTGCCTGCCAGGATCAGCGTGTCGCGCGCGCGCGTCAGTGCCACGTAGAGCAGCCGCAACTCCTCGCCCAGCAGCTCGCGGCGGCCCCGGTTCTTCGCGAGCCAGTACGGCAGGCTGGGGTAACGCAGGTCCGCGCCGGGCGGCGTGACTCTGGGGCAGAGCCCATGTACTTCATCGAGCAAAATGTCCTCGCGCAGATCCTTGAAATTGAACTTCACGCCCAACCCGGCGAGCACCACGACGGGAAACTCCAGACCCTTGCTCTTGTGAATCGTCATCAGCCGCACCGCGTTCTCGGTCGGCGGCGGCGCGGACTCGTGGTCCAGTTCGGCGTCCTGCTGCGCCTCGATGAAGCGCAGGAACCGGAACAGACCCTGGCGCTGATACGGATCATACTGCCGCGCCAGATCGAGCAACCGGCGCACGTTGGCCGCGCGCTCCGCTCCGCGCGGCCCGGCCCGCAGCAGCGCCTCGTAATGCGTCCCGACCAGCACCGCCTCCAGGCAATGCGAGAGCGACGACTGGCGAAGCAGCACGCGCCAGCTCTCGAAGGATTTGAGGAAGGCGGAGACTTTCTCCGCGAGCGCTGGATTGCGTGGCGCAGTGCGTGACATCAGGTCGCGCGTTGGCGTCTCCTCCGGCAGATCCACCGGGTCGTGTGCCGCTGCATTCGCAACTTGTTGCACCGCCGTCCAGAACGGCTTCGCCGCACTGCCCACGCGAATCTCCGCAAGTTCCGCCAGCGACAGGCCGACGAGCGGTGAACGCAACACCGCCAGCAGCGGCACATCCTGAAGCGGATTATCCAGCAGCCGCAGCAGGTTCAGCAGGTCCATCACCTCCAGCGCGTCGTAGAAACCGGCGCGCTCGGCCAGCAACGGCACCCCGGCCCGATGGAACTCCTTGGCATAACTTTCCGCCCGGCTGCCGACGGACCGCATCAACACCACCATGTCCCGCCACTCGACGGCGCGAAACTGTTTCCCCGCGTCATCCCAGACCGGATGGCCCTGTTCGCGCAACTCGCGCAACCGCCGCGCGACCAGCCGAGCCTCCTTCTCCACCGCGTCGAGGTCCGCCCACTCGCCCGCGTCGCCCTCGCCTTCGTCGTCGTTGCCAGGGCTGGAATTCTGGCCGGGCTTGGGCAGGAGATGGAGTTCCACTCGCGGCATGACCGGATCGCCTCCGGCATCAGCCAGCGCGCAACTCAACTGGCTTCGACCCGCGCGATCGCCAAACCGCAGTCGCGCCGCGTCATCATACGCCACGCCGCCAACGCCGGGTCGCATGAGCGCGGCGAACAACGGATTGACGAACTCCAACAGAGCCTCGCGGCTGCGGAAATTATCCGACAGCGCGATGCAACAACCGCCCGCATCCGGCCCGCGCCAGCGTTGCTCGTAATCGCGGAAGATGCGCGGGTCGGCCAGGCGAAAGCGATAGATGCTCTGCTTGATGTCGCCGACGAGGAACCGGTTGCCTTCCGCGTCGTCACGGCTCAAGGCGGTGAGAATCGCGTCCTGAGCCGCGTTGATGTCCTGATATTCGTCCACGAACACGAAGCGCAGTTGCCGCCGCCACTGCTGCGCGGTGGCGGTGGGCAAGCCCGTCGCCGGGTCGCGCAGGAGGCGCAAGGCGAGTTGCTCCAGGTCGGCGAAGTCCACGCCGCCGAGATCGCGCTTGGCGCGGGTGAACTCGGCGGTGAACTCGCGCGCCAGTTCGAGTAACGCCGCCATGGGCTGCCGCACCCACGACCAATCCTCGGAGAGCGGATCCTTCCCGTCGCCACCGCTCGTGAGCGATTGAAGAAAGCGCACGTCATCGAAAAAATCTTCAATCGGCTTTCGCACCTTCCCCTTCGTGCCGCGCGGCCACTCGACCGCATCGGCATCCAGGATGGCTTGCAGCGCGGCAGGCATTTCCAAACCGTCCAGCGCCTTCACACACGCGGCGACATTGGGCGCATCCGCCGCGACCGCTTCGAGCGCAGGCAACCACTCGCGACGCCACACGTTGAAGCCCTCAATCAACCAGTCACGCCAGAGCGTCGGGTCAGGATCACGGAAGCGCGCGAGTTGCGCGTCCAGCCACGCCGCCGGATTGGGCAACGTCTGGGTATGACGGTGAAGCTTCACCACCAGGCCGCGAATCCCCTCGTCCGAGCCGCGCCCCTGCTCGCGGATGAGCGATTGCACGGCGAGACTTGGCGGGGTCGCGCCAGCGTAGTGGCGTTGCAACAGCGCGTCGAGCGTCGCCAGCGCCAGCGGGCGCGTCTGGCTCTCGGCGAGCACGATCACCTGCGGGTCGAGTCCCAGTTCGTGGAAGTGCTGCCGCACGAGTTCCAGACAAAAACCGTGCAGCGTGCTGATGTGCGCGGTGTCGAGCAACGCGAGTTGTTCCTCGATGCGCGCCTGGCCGGGCTGCTTCGCCAGTTCATCCGCCAGCCGCGCACGGATGCGCTGGCGCATCTCCGTGGCGGCGGCCTCGGTAAAGGTGACCATCAGGATTTCGTCGAACCCGGCCGGATCGCGCTCATCAAGCACGCGCGTCAGGCACCGCTCGACCAGCGTGCGGGTCTTGCCCGCACCGGCGCCAGCGATGACGAGCACGTTGCCCGGGGCGGCGAGCGCGGCGCGTTGAGAGTCGGTGAAGTTCATTTCAGGAGGCCGGCTTGGGCGGCAGGCGCAACACACGGTAAAGGTCCGTCCACGGGTCAAACCGACAGACTGGTCGGAAGTCGCAGTACTCGCACGCCGTCTCGCCGCCTTTGCGAAAGGGCGACACACCGACGTCGCCGCCGTAAATGGCGCGACCGATGCGGCGCAGATGTTCCTCCACATCGCCGAGCAATTGGGCAAAGGCGACGGGCGTCAGCGCGTCGTTGCCCGTTTTGGACAGCTCGCCGTCCTTCTTGATGCTGTACTTGAACTGGTCCCCTTTGGACTCGCCGCGATTGTCAAAGAACGACCGGAACTCCGCATTGAAACGGCCGGCGTGTTGATACCCGCTCCGGCGTTTCGCGCCGCCGTCGGCGAACGCCTCGTGGCGCGTCGGCGCGGAACCGTAGGCGGGTTTGAGGCTCACGTAGAACACCCCCGCCGGAAAAAGTTTTGTCACACCGAACACGCGCTGTGGTTCAGTCAGGTTCCGTAACACGCCCAGATAGGAGAGCAGTTGCAGTTCAAGCCCGTAATGCAGCTTCACTGGGTCGAGCTTGCGAAGACTGGACTTGTAATCAATCACCACGCCCAGCGCCCCGTCGCCGCCGGGATCGCGGCGCAAGTCCACGCGGTCAATCCGCCCGCGCAACAACATCGCGTGGCTCGCGTCGAGTTCCAGCCGCCAGCCGGGCAGGCCGTCGGCGTCGAAGCCAAAGCTCAATTCGACCGCGTGCGGGTCAAAGCCGTACTGCGGCATCCATTCGATCAGCGACTGAATCAACTGCTGCGCGCCGGCGATGAGCACGCGCGCGGTGAAACGGCTCACGTCGTTCGCGGCGAAAAGGCCGTCGCGGTAGCGTGGCAGTAAATCCTCGCCGATGCGCCCGACCAGCGCCCGCGCGTCGGCGGGTGAATAATCGCGCCATTGTTTGCCGGCGGCCCGCACCTCGCGATGGAACTCTTGCAGGATTTCATGCTGGAAACTGCCGCGATCCCGGCGGTCCACTTCGAATTCGATGCGCTCCTCCGCCCGCAGCCCGTGCGCGGCGAAAAATTTGAACGGGCACGCGGCGAACTTTTCAAGCGCGCTGACGGAGGTGCGCAGCTCGGCTCGATAGAGTTGTCCGGCCAGGGCGGGCGGAAGGTTGGATTCGGCGCGGGCGGCGGTCAGTTGCCGCCACTTGACCAGCACCGGGGCGAAGACAGGGAGCGTTTCAAGCACCGCGAGCGCGTTGGCGGGGATGACCGCATCCACCTCCGCTGCGCCTCGCTCCACTTGCGAAGCGGACAGGGCATCGTCCCCGACGACGCTCAACAGAACGGGCGTGACCAGTTCGCCGGGGTGTTCCGCCACGCGCCAGCCGGAGTGTGGCGCATCGGTTTCCACTTCCAACCCGGGAAAGCTTCGCCGCAGGTGCGCAAGAAACGGCGAGGGATTCAACGGCTGTCCCCCCGCATTGCGCGCCGCCGAGGTGACCACCACCCGCTGACTCGCGCGGGTGCAGGCGATGTAGCCGAGGTAACGCTCGTGTCCAATCTGCCGCAGCAGGCCGGGGCCGAGCGGCACGTCGTGCGCGGCAAGCGCGGCGCGATCCGCCTCGGTGAGCAGCGGCGCGCGCGGCGGTGGCGCGGGGAAAACGCCCTCGTTCCAGCCGGGCAGCACAACCAGTTGCAACTCCGGATTGCGCGACCGGTCAATCGCGCCGATCAAAACTTCGTCGAGCGCGGGCGGAATGACGCCGACACTCAGGTTGGCCAGACCCGCTTCGAGGATCGGCAGCCACTCGACAAGCGGGAGCGCCTCGTCGGGGAAGGCGAGTTCTAAATTGTCGAGCCATGATTGCATCTGCTCCCAGACGGTGCGATGCGGGGGATTTGCGATTTGCGATTTGCGATTTGCGAATTCCCGAGCCTTGGCCGCGCTCCAGTCTTCGAGACGCTGCTCCACTTTCATATCACTCCAGAGTGCGCGGAACGCGGCGGCGAGTTCCGCGCCGGTGGGCCGGCGTTGAAGCTGGCTCAGTGTGGCCAGCCACTGGCGAAATGAAGGCAGGATGGGCACCAGCCAGCGCGCGACGGATTGTTCGAGCATCAGGTCGTCGGGAATCGCAAGCGGCTCGAACCAGGCGCCGCCCTTCCAACCGCGCTTGAGGGCTTCGTTTTCCAAGCGGTCAATGGTGCCTTCGTCATCGCTCACCAGTCCGCTTTTCAACGCGCTGAACCAGTCGTCATGCTCCCAACCAAACGCGGCCAGGCGCAACGCCGAGCGCGTCAACTCGGCGAGCGGGTGATGCGCGACCGGCTCGCGACGGTCGAGAAAGAACGGGATGTCGTAACGGGCGAACACGCGGCGCAACACATGGTCGTAGCCAGCCAGCGAACGGACCAGCACCGCCACGTCGCGGAAGCGGCCGCCGGCATGCACATGCCGGAGCACTTCGCGCGCGGCCAGCACCGCCTCGGCTTCCGGATCGGCGCAAAGACAGAGGCGGACTTGGGAGCTGGGAGTTGGGAGCTGGGAGTTGGGGCTGATCCAGGATCGCTCCAGATGGGCGAGCGACGAATTGCCAGCGAACCGTCCGCGACCTGGCTCGCGCTTCATTACTTCGACCACCGGCTCGTCATCGGTGACACGCGCGATCTTCTGGTAGCATCGGCGAAAAGTCTGGCTTACCACCGACCAGGTCGAAATCCAGGCGGCGTCTTCCACCGGCGCGTGGTCGAGACAGAAAGCCAGTGTCGCGCGGTCGCAAAACGGCAGCAGCGCGGCCAGCAAATCCAGCTCCTGCGGTGTCATCTCGGCAAAGCCATCGAGCCACAGGCCGGCGAGACGGATTGGTGATGGCCGAGTGCCAATTGCAGAGCTGAGCGCCGCAGTCGCCACGTCGAGGAGGGAATCGGCGTCTTGAAGCTGGCGTGCTTGCAGCCAGTCGCGGTAGGCGCCCAGCATCAACGCGAGGTCGGCGAGTTTCGCCTTCAACTCGGGCGCCAAGCCGGTGCGCAGCGACAGATCGGCAAGGGTTTGCGGGGACACCTGATTCCGCTGGAATTCGCGCAGCAGCCGGCTGAGTTGTTGAGCGAAACCGGGCAGGCGCGCGGTGGACCGAAAGATTTTCAACTGCGCCTGCTGTTGCAGCAGCAGCGCGCGCAGCACCATCAGGCGGCCTTCCTCGCCCAGCAGGTTCGGCGGCGCGACGGCGAGTTCCGTCACGAGAAAATCCGCAAGCCGGTCGAAGGAGAGAATTTGCAGCCGCGTGTAGCCCGGCAGCGAACCATCCGCCAACAACTGCCGCTCCAGTTGGAACGTCGCCTGCCGGGGCGCGAGCAGGAGCAGCGGCGCGTCACCCGGCGCGGCGAGCGCGGCGCGGATCTCCGCCAGGCAACGCCAGGTCTTGCCGCTGCCAGCGGGGCCGAGGAGAAAAGTCACGGACACGGCGGCGTTCTAACAGCCGGACCGCCGCGCGTAAAGGACGCGGGGATCCAAGCCCGATCCGGTCAGGCGCGCCCAAGAAAGAACTCCTTGGACGCGCCTGGGTAAATTCCCGGCTGCCTACTGCGCCGGACCGACCGGATGCGTGACGGGAAGCGCCGCTGAAATGGCTACTTCCGCCGGGCCGCAACTGGGATGGCCCCAGCCGCCTGCGCTTTGGGAATGGCCGGTGCCATTGATGAAAATATCATGCACAATATTATCGTCACCAGTCGCGCTGACGCCGCCAGGCACGCTGTCCAGGTTCAGCGCGTTACGAATCTTCCAGGCGATGATGTGGTCGGTGCAGGAAGTGTCGCCGCTGACACCGATCGCTCCGAGCAGCGAGCCGTCGGCAGCGTAGAGGGCGAGGCCGCCGCCGAAAACATTCACCCCGCCGCATTTCTTGCCTGTCAATGGATCGTTCGGCTTGCCGAAGTTTTCCGACGGGCCTTTGTAAGCTGCGCCCGTGTCCACCGGATTGCTATGCTGCAAGCCGAAGAGCGAACCGCCCGGTTGAGTGGCGCTGTAGAGGTTGGCAGTCGAAAGCGGCAGATTCGGCAGGCTGAAGGCGTTTGCAGTGTTGGCCTTTTGTGCGGAAATGACGCGGCTGCCCGGCCATTGATCCCCGCGATTCGTGCCGGAGAAGGCGATCGCGCAGACTTCGCCGTCGCGGTTGACAATGGTGGCCCACATGTTCAAGCCGAAACCAGCATTGTTGCCGCCAGTCACGACGGCCTTGAGTGCGGTGGACAATTCGGCGTGCGTGGGCAGGCCCTTGCAGTTTAACTTGGGTTCCCCGGCCACCGTGGAAGCGGGCATTAGGGCCGACATGGACAGTAGGGCCGTAAACGTGACGTGATACAGACTGTTCTTCATTGGGTTTCTATTGTTGGTAGTTGTAGTTTATTGATTCGCCAAGGCAACAAATGCTGGCGTATCCGAAGTCCGAGAATTGCCTCCCCCTGCGGGACCGGCAAGTGGAAATCCTATCTGTGGAAAATCCCGACTGAGTTCGCGCGGATTAATCGGACGAGGAAAGCGGCGTGCGGGTGCGCACACGGCGCAGACTGAAGTCGTCGAAGTCCACGTGGAATGGCGCGTCGGTCGTGGAAGTAGTCCGGGCGCGGAGCCAGATGCTCAAAGCGTTGGTTGCGGGACGAATCGGATCGCTCGCATACGGGACGAACACGCCGTGCAGGGCGGGCAGCGGCGTCCAGACAATCGTCGCCGCCTTCGCGTCAGCCTCCTGCCCAGTCGGATCGTGGCCAATGAAAGATTGATGCTCCCGATCCAGCGACCACGACGCCCGGAGCCGGCCAGTGAGACGATACGTTTCCAACCGGCTCAGGCCGGCCACACGCTGCACGCAGCCGCCGTCCACCGTTTTTGCGCCGCCAAAACGCCAGCCGTTGCCAACCTTCTCCTGCGCGCCGCCGCCGGTGACGCGCAGGAAGCGGTTGGTGGTTTCCGCCTGGTCGGCGAGCCAGGCGCAGGCCGTCGCCGGGTCGGTCGCGAACTTTTTCCACGCCGCCGGCTCGCCCGTTTCCATGTCGCCATTGCGGATCAGGTTTTCATCATCGAATGCGAACAACCCGTCGCGCGCGGCGAATTCGTATTCAGTGATCTGTAGGTCGAGGTCGAAGTCCACCTCGTCCTGGCCGGACTTGAAAGCCTTGCCACGCGGGTAATCGTCCGGCGCGAACTTGCGGTAGGGATTGAAGCCGGGGCGGGCGTCGCTCACCTGTCCCTTGATGTTCACAAAGCCGTGCAACGTCTCGTGGTTTTCGATGCTCTCGAACTCAATGGCATAAGTCTCGCCGGGCGTGAGTGGCGCTTCCCCCGGCGCGAACGCCACACCGAACACGCCCCACGACGCGTCCCCGGTGTAATTTCCGTTGCCGATGGCGGTTTTCTCCAGACCGACCACTGCGCCCCCCGGCCCGCCGCGCCGCACGCGCACGGCGCAACGTTGCCGGCTCAACGGCGGTTGCGCGCCACCGACCGCAGCGTAGAGCAGCGCCGACGCGAGGCTGCGCCCCTGGGCGACGTAGGTTTGCGACCACTTGGAAGCGAAGCCGGCAAATGCGCCAAATGATTTGTGAACCCTTTTGTTGTAGGGCACCAGCAGGCCGTCGCGGTCGGTGCCGACGGCGAGCCAGAGGTCGCGCTTTTGAAAACCGGTGTTCGTCGTGCCGATGCGGTAACAATCAGCGGTCAAGTCATCGTCGGTGCGCCAGAACGGTTGGAACGTTTTGCCCGCGGTCTCGGCACGCAAATGCACGGCATAGGTTTCGCCCGGCTGCAATGGCGCTTCGCCGGAGTTCCAACCGGCGGACCACACGTAGTTCTTGCCGCCGCCGGAGTCCACATCCAGCACCGGCGCGGTCGGGCCAATCTGCGGCCAGGTGTCGGGCGTGCCGGCGGCGCGGCGATGGATGGACACGAGCAGATTCTGTTTGCCCGGCCCGAAACCATCCACACCGTCATGCGCGAGGCGGAAACCGACATGCGTGACGCTCTTGCCCCGCGCGACAAACGTCTGGAAATAATCCGTGGCGCCTTTGGAATCCCACTCCCGTTCGGAGAAGCAGGCAAAGTCGAACTGCGGCATGATGTTCAGCCCATCCACCACTTCGCCGTCGCGCGTGAAGAAATTGTTCAGCACGACGGGCCGGACGAAGTGCGCGGGTTGCGTGAACGCGAGGGTGTAGTTGCCCGCGCTGCCGGAAACGCGGTACCACCCCGCCGGCTCCGTCTCCCAAGTGCGGAACGAGCAGGCCTCACTGCCGGAGCCGTTCAGACTGGCGAAGCAGAGGATCGTGGCAAGCGGCATCATCTCCGACGCGCCGGCAAAGCGCGGTGCCAGCACCCGGCCAGAAATCACGACCTGCGACGGGAGCGTCAGCGGCGCAGCGAAGAACCCGGCGAGTAACAGCGACAACCATCGCCCACGCGCGCGAGGACGGTGGGACTCCGCATCCGGCATTCGGCATTCAACATTCGGCATTTCAATACGTCGCCCGCCCGCCGGACAGGTCGAACACCGCTCCCGTGCTGAACGAACAGTCCGCCGAGCACAGCCACGCCACCATCGCCGCCGCCTCCTCCTTCAAGCCGAAGCGGCCCATCGGGATTTTCGCGAGCATGTAGTCAATGTGCTGCTGGGTGACCTGTTTGAGAATGTCCGTCTCGATCACGGCGGGCGTGATGCAGTTCACGAGCACGCCTGTCTTCGCCAGTTCCTTGCCCAGCGATTTGGTCAGCGCGATAACGCCGGACTTGGCGGCGCTGTAATGCGCGGCGTTCGGATTGCCCTCCTTGCCGGCGATGGAGGCGATGTTCACGATGCGCCCGTAGCCACGCTCAATCATCTGCGGCACGATGGCGTGGCAGACCAGGAACACTCCGGTGAGATTCACCTGCACCACTTCCTGCCACTCGGCGGGCGTCATCTCCCACGTCTTTTTCGTCACGCCGGCGATGCCCGCGTTGTTCACGAGGATATCCACGCCGCCAAACTGTTGGAAGGTCACGCCCGCGGCGGCCTTCACGGAGTCGGGTTGGCTGATGTCCACGGTGGCCGTGTGGACGGTGCCGGGGGCGTTCAAGGCTTTGGCGGTTTCGGCGAGACCGGCGGGGTTCATGTCCCACAGGCTGACGCGCGCGCCGGAGGCCAGCAACCGCTGCGCGATGGCCAGGCCGATGCCGCGAGCGCCACCGGTGACCACCGCGTTCTTTCCTTGCAGATCAATTTTGTTCATTGGTGTGCGGTGTTCTTAGCGGCTGCGACAGGGTTTGTCGAGCGAATCGGACTGACGGCCAATGGGAAAGGCCGCACGGTCGGGACACGGGCGGAGGAATGCGCCGATGGCGCAGATCATTGCTCGTTGGCGCGGTAGAAGCGTGCGCCGGCGGCGTTGGTGAGTCCGTCGAATTTGTAGAACAAGTTGGTAAGAGTAACCTGCCACGCGGGCATCCAGTTGATCGGCTCCGCCAAGTTGACTGCGGTGCTGACGGCGTAATTGGTCCCCATTTTACCGTAGAGCACCAGGGTGTGCTGGTTCGTTGTCTCTGGCAAAATCTCCAGCAGCGACTCGTCTTCAATCACCACCGCGCGACCATTATTGACGAGCAGCCTGGGCATCGTCGCCCCGTTGGTTTGGGTGGCGCTCACACTGGTGGCGGCCAACCCCACGAAGGCGGAGCCGTAGTTCGTGTTCGCCAGAAAATGGAGCCGCGCCAGCGGTTGTGTGCCGGCGAGAAATTGGTTGCCCAATGTCCCGAACGTCACGGCGGAGCGGTCGGCTCCGGCAGGTTGCAGCGAACCGGGCGCGACCGCCGGCTGAAGCGATTCGACCCACAGATTGGTCAACCGCGTCTCCAGCGCCTCCAAAATAAAGCTCACATTCGTCACGCCCTTGCTGGCGAAGACCGTCACCGGCACGGCACCGGTCGTGCCGGCGCGCAGCTCGGTCTGGCCGAGCATCAATTCCAGGTAATCAGTGACGACGACTTTGAACGTATTGGTCCCGGTCACGGGCGGGACGGAGTTGTCGGTGGCGATGATCGCGATCGTGTTGGTGCTGGGCGCCTGGTTGCGCGCGGGCACCCAGAAAAACACTCCCCGGTTGGTGCTGATGCGCGCGCCGGCCGGAGCACCCGCGTCCAGCCGGAAGCTCCACCGGTTGGCGGGCTGGCCGGGTTCGGAAATGACATTGGTGGCCAGCAAGCGCATGAGCACGTAGGCGGTTCGATCGGCGATCGCGCCCATGACAGTCAGCACCGCCGGCCGGGCGCTGGTGACGGAGCCAAAGGCGTTGCTCACCACGACGGAGTACGCGCCCGCATTGGCCGTCTGCACGTTGGTGAAGACCAGCGCGCTGTTGGTGGCGTCATTGACGATGGCGCCGTTCAGGAACCATCGGTAGATTAGCGGCGTCCCACCGGTGGCGGTAACAGACAGGGTCGTGCTTTTCCCGTCCGCCACAATCTGACTTTGCGGCTGGGCGGTGATGGCCGCCGGCCGGGCGTCTACAACGGGATGGCACGCCGAGAATTCGGAGGTGTTGTTGAATTGATCCGTGGCGGTCGCGGTGACAACTTTGATGATAGGCTCGGCGGTGGTGAAGTCGAGTGAGAAACTCGCGGACCCGGTGTTGTCCGTGATTACAATCGTTGAACCCAGAAAGGTTTTTCCCTCTCCGAAACCCGACGGATCGCACTCCGGACTGGTAAAGAATTCGACCGAGTAAGTCGTGTCCGCATGACTGTCGAGGGTTCCCTCGATATGGATCGATCCGCCAAGGTTCGTCGCCGCGGTCACCACCGGATAGTTCTGCCGTTCATTGGCTCCGCTGTCGGTGTCGCCCACGTCATTGCTGGTGACCGTGTTGGTTTGCAGCGCAATGCCCAGCCAGCTGTTGGAAAAGATCGAGTTGCCGAGCACCGGGTTGTTGGTGCCAGAGGCGAGGCGCACGCCGGCGTCCGCATTGAACGCGATCACGTTTCCCGCTCCCTCGGTGACGCCACCGATGCTGTTTCCGTTGGCGACGCTGAGGTACACGCCGCTGCCGGAATTGGGGAGCGCAACCGTGCCGCTGACATCGGTGCCGATGAAGTTGCCCTGAATAACGTTCATGTCCGCATTCTCGATGTAAACGGCGTGATTGGTGATGAAGCCGCTGCCGTTGCCTGAGATCAGGTTGCGTTCGTTGATGCTGGTGCCGCCGATGATGTTGAGCATGGAGTTTGGATTGATCAGCGCGATGCCATGCTTCCGATTGCCGCGCGCCAGCGTGCCGGAGCGGTCAGTCCCGATGTAATTTCCCTGCACGGCGTTGAAGGCGGAGTTCTGAATCTGAATTCCGTCGCTACCGTTGTTTGAAATCAAGTTGCGCTCCCCCGGATCAATGCCGCCGATCACCGCACCCCCGGCGGCCGTGCGGATGCCCGCGCCGCCATTGCCGCCAGCAGTGACTCCATCCACGTCCAGTCCGATGAAGTTTCCCTGTATAACCGTGTCGCTCGAACCATTTAGAAATATCCCGTGGCTGTCGAAGCCCACAATTGCCAGACCATACACAAAGCAGCCAGCACTGTTGAAACGCAGACCAACGGCTCCGGCTCCGGCGTTCGTGCCCGAGAGCCGGATTAGAATCACCGCGTTGTTGCCGATAATCAGCGTATTGCGTGTGGCGGGGAGCTGCGAACCATCAATGATCAGCGGTTCGGTGATGGTGGGCAAAGCGGAAGTGGGAGCGATGGTGTGCGGGCCACTGCCTTCAATGTCGAACACGATGGTATCAACGTCATTGGACACATTCGCGTCGATTATTGCCTGGCGTAGGGTGCCGAGACCGGCGTCGTTGACGTTCGTGACGGTAAATTCTGCCGCCATAACCGGGCAAACCTGTGCCAGCAGCGCCAGCGAAAACATGGTGGTCATCCACCGCTGCAGCCATCGGAGTTGATTTCTATTTCGATTCATAAGTTCATTCTGGCCTGCATGGGACGGTTGTCCGAGGGCTTGCCCGCCTACCCCCTGCGACATCATCCGCACACGCACTCGATACTCCCGCCCCGACTCCAGGCACGAGACGACGCCGTTCCACGCATCACCGGTTAGTGCATAGCAAAGGCTTGGCCAAGAGCGGGGGGGGGAACGACTTTCTGGAACAACCGTTCTTTGCGATTTACTTCGCCAGCCGGCGCTTGCTAGTGTCCGCGCATGTCTGAATTTGTTTCCTATGTGAACCACGGCGCGTCGTTGATCACCCCGCGCGTGGTCGAACAGGTCTTGCGGCAATTGCCATTTTGGAAAGTCGAGTTCACCCAGATCAACGCGCCCAAGTTCCCGCATCTGGTGGACCAGCTCGAATTCCTGGCCGACGCCGTCGAGGACTTCGCGGAAGGCGCCTACAAGGATCTGCCCTATTTCGCCGTGGCCCAGGCGGTCTTCGCGCTGACCTACGCGCACAAGAAGGTGGATGTGATCCCCGACTTGCTGTTGAGCATGGGCCGCGCGGATGATTCGAGCGTGGTGCGGGCCGCGTTGATCCAGAACGAAAAAGCCTTCGCCCGCTACGCCGAGGCGCAGGGCCTCAACTGGCGCCACATCACCAGCCAGCCGTGACGCGCGGGACACCGGCGCGGAAATCGCCCCGGCGCAAAAAATAAGCGGGCGCAGTGACGCGCCCGCTTGACCCAAACAACCAAACGGAACCTCCTTTTCCCTTTCGGAAAATCCGGCGCGGCGTTCGCCCGGCCTGCGGAGAGTGCATTGATTCCCCGGTCGCCAGAACCTCTTCCGTCGCACCGAAATTACTGACGCAATCGAAAACCGTTTCTTCAAAGATTTTCCCCGGCGTTTTCGCGCCGCCATTTTGGGGCGTGGTTTTGTGTGTTCAGGCGCGCTCCCGGCGGCTACCGTCGGTTCATGCGAATTGTGAATCTGAATCCCGACGCCGGCATCGGCGCCAGCGCGTGGTTCCTCGAAATCGAAGGCCACCGCCTGCTCATGGACGCGGGCACCCATCCCAAACTGGAGGGCCGCGACAGCCTGCCGCTCTACAAACTCATCGCGAAAGAGGAAGTGGACGCCATCGCGATCTCCCACTGCCACCACGACCACGTCGGCTCGCTGCCGGTGGCGCTGCGGCATTTTCCCAAAGCCCATGTGATGCTCACCGAGTTGAGCTATTTCATCGTCGAGCGCGTGCTGCACAATTCCGTCAACGTCATGACCCGCCAGCGCGACGAGTTGGGCATCAAGGAATACCCGCTCTACTCGCACGACGAGGTGGACGACATCGCGCCGTCCTTCCAGGGCTTCCGCTACAACCGCGAAATCGAATGGGCCGCCCACCACAAATCCCGCGCCGGCTTCCCCTCGCCCACGCTCGAATTTTTTGACGCCGGCCACGCGCTGGGTTCCGCCGGGATCATGGTGCGCGGGCAAAAGGAAACCGTCTTCTACACCGGCGATGTTTCCTTTCGCGACCAGACCATCCTCAAAGGCGCGCGCTTCGAGGACGTGAAGGCCGACGTGCTCATCATGGAAACAACCCGCGGCAACCGCGCCGTACCGCCCAACTACACCCGCGAAACAGAAATCGACCGCCTCACCGCCGCGATTGATCGCGTCCTCAAACGCAAGGGCTGCGTGCTCATCCCCACCTTCGCGCTGGGGCGCACGCAGGAAATCCTCGCGCTGCTCGCGCTGCTCATGCGCGCCGGCAAGCTCAAGCGCCAGCCCATCTACATCGGCGGACTGGGCCGCGTCTTCACGGAAATCTACGACCTCGAAGCCCACCGCACCCATCGCCAGCACAGCAACCTGCAACTGCACGAAGCGCTGAACCTCGTGGTGCTGGAGAAAGGCCAGGCGGAGAAGATGAAACTCACCGGCGGCCGCATCTTCGTCATCACCGCCGGCATGATGAGCGAAAAAACCGCCGCTCACGACCTCGGCGCGCGCATGATCGGCGACGAACGTCAGGCCATATTTTTCGTTGGCTATGCGGATCCCGGAACCCCCGGCGGACGTCTCAAAGCCGCCAAGCACGGCGAGCAATTCGTCCTCAGCCCCAGCGCCGGGCAGGTCACCAAACGCTGCGAAGTGAGCGACTTCGATCTCACGGCTCACGCCAATCGCGATGAGCTGCTCGACTTCGTCGGGCAGGTCTCGCCCCGTACGGTGTTGCTGGGCCACGGCGAGGAAGAGTCACGCCTCTGGTTCGAGGATCAAATCCGCACGCGGCACCCCAAGATCAAAGTCATCCAGCCCGCGCCGGGGAAGTCAGTCGAAGTCTGAAACCGCGAGGTCAGGGAGTGAATCAGTAGGTCAGTAATCAGTAAGTCAGTGCGTCGAAGGAACGCACAGCACTGGTTCACTGACCTACTGATTACTGACCCACTGACCTACTGACCGCCGGCCCGCCACCGAATTGTTTCCAGTAAAGTTCCTTGAAGGGATTCACCGCCGGGCCGGTGGCGTCTTCGTTCTCCAGCGCGGGCAGCACTTCGCTCCACCATTGATCGTAGGCGGCGCGCATTTCGGCGACGGCTTGCGGGTGCTGGTCAATTACGTTGGTCGTTTCACCGGGGTCGTTTTGGATGTCGTGCAACTCGGTGTTGTTCACGAGGCGGAAGCGCGCGTTGCGCACGGCGCAACGGGCGAACTTCGACTCGGCGGCCCGGCCTTTTTGCCAACGTCCGACATGCGTGAAGAGAAAGCGGTCGGGCCACGGCGCGTTCGCGTCCTTCAACAGCGGCACCAGGCTGCGCCCGTCGAGACGCAGGCCGTCGGGGATTTTCGCGCCGGCCAGTTCCGCGAGCGTCGGGAGGAAATCCACATGCCCCGCGAGCTTCGCCACGTCCACGCCCGCGGGCAGCGTGCCGGGCCAGCGCCAGAAGGACGGCACGCGCGTGCCGCCCTGATACGGCGTCACCTTCGCGCCGCGCATCCCGGCGTTGTAGAGGTTGGCGATGGAATGGCCGTTATCGGTCATGAAGATGACGAGGGTGTTGCGCTCCAGCTTCCATTCCTTGAGCCGCGCGAGCAGGCGGCCCACGTTGTCGTCAATGTTGGAAATCATCCCGTAGTAGGCAGTGGCGTTGGTGTTCAGGCCGGCGGGCGCGTAGAGCTTCGCGTATTCGGGCGGGCAGAGGTAGGGCGCGTGCGGAGCATTGGGCGAAATCCACGCGAGGAACGGCGCCTTGCTGCGGCGTCGCGCGCCAATCCACTTCTGCGCCTGCGCGAAGAACACATCCGTGCAAAAGCCGCGCGTCTTCTCGAACCTGCCGTTGTGCAGGATGGCGGGATTGAAATACGTGTTGCCCGGCGCGTCGCCGCAACTGCCCGGAAACGTCTGCCCGATGCCGCCCGCGCCGTGGATGAACACTTCATCGAAGCCGCGCCGCCCCGGCTGATACGCCGCTTCGTCGCCCAGATGCCACTTCCCGAAAATGCCCGTCGTGTAGCCGGCGCTCTTGAGCACTTGCGCGAGCGTGGTCGCCTTGAGGCTCATGCGTTCGCGCTCGTTGATGGTGTGCGTGACGCCGGAGCGGAACTCGTGTCGCCCCGACAGCAGCGCCGAGCGCGTCGGCGCGCACGTTGGGCTGACGTGAAAGTCGGTGAAGCGCACGCTCTCCGCGTGGAGCCGGTCGAGGTACGGCGTCTGGATGATCTTGTTCCCGTGGCAGCCGAGTTCACCGTAACCCTGATCGTCGGTGAGGATGAAGATGATGTTCGGCTTCACCGCTGCCCACACGGCGGGGACATGCGCGAGGAATAGCAAACACAGAACAAGGCGTCTAATCATAAGCGCGGTTCTCAATGGCGGACGCCTACAGCACCCAGCCCTGGCGATATTCGCGGCGGATGAACGGATCGGCTTCCGGCGCGTTGGTGGCGCGCAGGTTCTTCGCGTCCCAATGCAGTTTCTTGCCGGCGCGGTAGGCGACGTTGCCCAGGTGGTTCGCCTCGGTGAGCCAGCCGGAGTATTCAAAGTCCGCGCTCGCGGGCGGGCCGCCCTTGCACGCGGCAATCCATTCGGCGTGATGGCCGGGCGAGCGGGGAATTGTCGGCTCAGGACGCTGGTAATCGGCGAAGTCCTTTTCCGGCAGCAGAAGATATTTGTCGTAGGACGCGAGCAACATTCCCTTGCTCCCGATGAAGAGGCAGCCGCTGTCCCACTTGGGGATGTCGCCGTTTTTCCACTGCTCCGGTTTGTTCTCGCCCTGATGCCACGTCAGCTTCACGGGCGGGAGCTCGCCGCGCGCGCCGTATTCGTAGGTTGCGCTCATCGAGGCGGGGGCGATTTCGGGATGCGGCGGCGGGCCGCTCGCCTCGACGGTGAGCGGGGCCTGGAGCTTGAGCGCCCAGAACGGCAGATCGTTCCAGTGCGAACCGAGGTCGCTCATCGTGCCGTTGCCAAAATCCCACCAGCGATACCACTTGGGGCCGGGGAAATAGACGGAGTGAAACGGCCGCTCCGGCGCGGGCCCGAGCCAGCGATCCCAGTCGAGTCCGGCGGGCACGGGCTGCGTTTCCTTCGGGCGTTCCGTAACCCACACGATGTCCTTGTGCCGCTTCGCGTCCTCCTCGCTCTGCCAGCCCCAGGCGCGTCCCACCCAAACATGCGCCTCGCGCACGGGGCCGATGGCGCCGGCCTGCACGAGTTCCACGACCCGCCGGTAATTCTCCGTGGCATGAATCTGCACGCCCATCTGCGTGGCGACTTTCGCCTGCGCCGCCGCTTCGCGGATGCGGCGCGCTTCCCAGATGTTGTGCGTGAGCGGCTTCTCGCAATAGACGTGCTTGCCCTGCCGCAGCGCCAGCATGGTGGCGAAGGCGTGCGTGTGCTCGCAGGTGCTCACCACCACGGCGTCGAATTCCTTCGCGCGGTCGAAGACTTTGCGGAAGTCGGCGAACTTCCGCGCGCCCGGATGCTTCGCCGCCGCCGCGTCGAGGTTGCGCGCGTTCACGTCGCAGAGCGCGACGATGTTTTCGGACGCGACACTGCCCAGGTTGCTGCCGCCGCGTCCGCCCGCGCCGATGATGGCGAGGTTGAGTTTGCTGTTGAGATTGGCTCCGCGCAGAAACGCGGGCGCGGCGGTGATCGCGCCGGTGGCGGCGAACAGGCGGCGGGTGAACTGACGGCGGGTGAGGTGTTGGTTCATGGGTGGTTTGAGGTTAATAGCCGGTTGGGAAATGGGTGGTGGGGCAGGCGCCCGCGCCTGCCTGGGTCCGGCGGGCGCCTCGCCCGCCGTCGTGCTGCGGGCGGGGCGCCCGCAGAACTTTTGCTGGCGAGGGCGCCAGCGCCACTTCCCAAACGAGAGTCAAGTGTGGCGGTCGCATTTGAAAATCCGCCGCGTTCACTTCGCGCCCTTGAACTTGAACGCCGCGCGCCCGGTGATGTCCGTGCTGGTGAACGTGGGGCACCAATATTTCTCGACGTGCTGCACCACGAGGTCCGTGCCGGCGAAGTGGCTGACGGCAGGCGGGCGTTCGGGGTTGTACATCGTGTCGGTCAGGTCGCGCAGGAGCGCCACGTTCTTGCCGAGGTGGCGCATCTGGCGGATGCCGAAGGGCCGGCCCAGCACGCACATGTTCAAATGCACGCCGCACAGGATGACGTTCTCGATGCCGCGTTCGGCCAGCAGATTCCACGTCTCCTGCCCGTTGTCCGTAATGGCGTCCTCCGGCGCGAGGGTGATGACGTCAATCTGCCGCGTCCACGCCTCGCGGATCGGGCATTTCACCGCGCAATCGCAGCCCATGTCCGAATCGTCAACCGGCAGCACGCCCTCGCGTCCGCCATCCGGCCAGCACCACGCGGTGCCCCAGCGCGGCGACGCGGCGAGCGGCGCGGGCGTGGGACTGAACTTCGCCTGTTGCGCGCGGCGGCGTTGCGGCGTGTCCTTGTAGAAATCCACGCAGGTGCTCGGCGCGTGGATGACGAACACGCCCCGCTCGCGCGCGGCTTTCACGGTCTCGTTGAGCGGCCCCGCCATCTCGACGACGCGCCGCGCCGCAGACTTGCACCAGTGGTCGTCCCACATGTCGCAGACGATGAGCGCTGTTTTCTTCGCATCCCACTCGCTGCGCTTTTCGGAAGCTTGCACGGTCTTCCCATTGACGCCCCCAACGCGCGAGCGCAGGTGAAGGACGAGTTTGGAATCGGCGCTGTGCGAAGTCATGGCGGTCGTGATGAGGGTGAGGCAAACGAGCGTGCGACCCGGGAGTCTGGCGGATTTCATGCGCCCTGTTTATGCGCCGGCGGCAAAACCTTCAATAGCGGAAACCGCAGCAGAAGCGATGGGCGTGTCGCACCCTCCGCAATTCCTTTTGACGCTCCCCGGCGGTTCCCGTAGCGTTGCCGCCACTGTTTTTTAAGTCATGCTAGGATTCATCATCAAAAAGATCCTCGGTTCCAAAAACGAACGCGAGGTGAAGCGGCTCCGGCCGATGGTCGCCAAGATCAACCAGTTTGAACAGGCGCTCCAGTCGCAGCCCGACGACGTGCTCCGCCAGAAAACCGCCGACTGGAAGCAGCGGCTCTCCGGCATCACGGACCACGCCGAACTCAAGCGGGCACTGGAGGAAATCCTGCCCGAAGCCTTCGCCGTGGTGAAGAACGCCTGCCGCCGGCTCTGCGGCCAGGAAATCATCGTGCGCGGCCATCCGCTCAAATGGGAGATGGTCCCGTTCGACGTGCAGCTCATCGGCGGTTACGCGCTGCACAGCGGGCGCATCGCGGAAATGGCCACCGGCGAGGGCAAGACGCTCGTCGCCACGCTGCCCGTGTATCTCAACGCGCTCGCGGGCCGCGGCGTCCACGTCGTGACGGTGAACGATTATCTCGCCGCGCGGGACAGCGAGTGGATGGGCGCGGTCTATAAGTTTCTCGGCCTCACGGTCGGCTGCATTCTCCACGACCAATCGCCAAGCGAGCGACGCGAACAGTACGCCTGCGATGTCACCTACGGCACGAACTCCGAGTTCGGCTTCGATTATCTGCGCGACAACGGCATGGCCACCCGCGCCGAGGAACAGGTGCAGCGCGGCTATCACTACGCCATCGTGGACGAGGTGGACTCCATCCTCATTGATGAAGCGCGCACGCCGCTCATCATCAGCGGCCCGTCGGTCATCGCCAGCGACAGCAACGAGTACGACAAGTACAAACCGCAGATCGAAAACATCGTCCGCACCCAGGATCGGCTCTGCAACCGCTTCCTGTCCGAGGCGGAAACCCACATCAAGAAGCTCCGCCCCGAGGACGGCAGCAATCCCGCCAACCCGGACACACTCGTCCAGGAAATCGGTCTGCTGCTCTACCGCGTCAAGATGGGCCAGCCCCGTTCCGAGGGGCTGATGCGCATCCTGGAGAAACCGGAAAACCTCAAGTTGATGCAAGACGCGGAGTTGCAGCTCCACGCGGATCAGTCCAAGAAAGACCTCTACGCGCAGAAGGAGGAACTCTTCTTTGCGATGGACGAGAAGAGCCACGACGCCGATCTCACGGAGAAGGGCCGCACTTTTCTCAGCCCCAAGGATCCTGACGCCTTCGTGCTGCCCGACCTGATCTCCGCCTATCACGACATTGACGCCGGCCCCGAGGCGGACGTCAAAAAGCGCGCCGAGAAGAAAGCCAAACTCCAGGCCGAGTTCGAGGCCAAGGCGCAGCAGATTCACTGCATCTCCCAACTTCTCAAAGCCTACTGCCTCTACTTGAAAGACGTGCAGTATGTCGTCCAGGACAACAAGGTCATCATCGTGGACGAAAACACCGGCCGCTTGATGACGGGCCGCCGCTGGAGCGACGGACTCCACCAGGCCGTCGAAGCCAAGGAAGGCGTCGCCGTCGAGCGCGAGACCCAGACCTACGCGACCATCACCATTCAGAATTACTTCCGCCTTTACCACAAGCTCGCCGGCATGACCGGCACCGCCGAAACGGAAGCCCAGGAATTTCACGACATTTACAAGCTCGGCGTGCTCGTCATCCCGACCAACCGCCCGATCGCGCGCAAGGACAAGAACGACTCGGTTTACAAAACCAAGCGCGAGAAGTTCAACGCCGTCCTCGGCGAGATCAAACAAGTCCACGGCCTGGGCCGGCCGATTCTGGTCGGCACCGTGTCCGTCGAAACCAGCGAACAGCTCTCGCGCCTGCTGAAGAAGGAGAGCCTGATCCACTCCGTCCTCAAC
>JANNEF010000134.1:0-3912 GCA_031378375.1 Verrucomicrobiota bacterium
TTATCTCGGCGCGGTGTGCGGTGTGAACGCGGAGCGACGCGAACGGCCCGCGCCAGCGCGGCAGCGCGTCGGCTATTTTTCGCAGCACGGGCCGCAGCCACGCCCACGCCTGCCAGCCGCCGCGTCGCTCCGCGTTCACACCGCACACCGCGCCGAGATAAGCCAGCGGCAGCGCCGCCAGCAGCACCACCGTGAACGCGCGCTCGCTGGCCCAGACCGGTGGATGATCCGCGTACGGCACCGCGAACGCCGCGATGAGACCGAAGGCACCCGCCGCGATTGTCACCATGCGAATCCACGGAAAGCTCGCCAGCACCCACACCACCGCTTGAAAGCAAACCATGCCGGTCGCCAGCACGAGCAGCGGCCAGCGCACTGGCATTGAGATTCCCAGCGGCCAGAATACGACACCGACCCAAGCGAGGTACACCGCGATGACGCAGGCGACGCCATAGAGCATCAGACAGCCGACCAGGAAACTCGTCCGCACTGGCAGGCTGAACAGGCGGCCGGGGATGCCGGAGAACCCGCGCTTCGCGTCGCCCTCGGTGTGCGCGAAGATGCCGAAGACCCAGATGAGCGACGCGACGAGCGGAAAGAGCAGCGCGGTCCACAAACCTTCGTCATAGCCCGTATCGTCCCGCCACGACGGCATCCACAGGGCGAACGGAAGCGCGAGCAGCAGGCACGCGGGAATGCCAGCGAGCAGCGCGAAGTTGCCCGCGCGGTTCTTGCGCCAGATTTCCCAGGCGAGGGCGAGGGCGGGCGCGGTCAGGCGCATTGGTGGCAGGCGCGTCATTTGGCGGGGCGTTTGCCGAAGAGGGCATTGGTGGTCTTCACGACGTATTTGCTCTTTTGCAAATGCTCCTTGAGCGCGGCTTTGAACTCCACGGCCTGCTCCGGCGGCAGAATGGCCTCCGCGCGCAGATTGAATCGCTGGTTCAACTGGTCGAGTTCGCCGAAGTAAGTGGTGAGCCGCGCGTCGGCGTAATAGTCGTGGAAGTGTTCGTAATCAATGTTGTCCGTGTCGTTGTAGTCCACGGCGAACTGGAAATTGCGACGCTCCTCGGCCAGCGCCGCGAGTAACTGCTCCCGCTGTCCGGGAGCCAGCGGCTGCCCGCCCTCGGCCTGCTTCGCGGCGAACTTGCTGACGCGATCGCGTTCCGGCTGCGTCAGTTCAAACTGGCGGAGCGTTTGGAAACGCTCCTCGCCGAGGAAACTTTTCAATTCCCCGTCCAGCGCGGTGAAGCTGGTTTTCGTTTGCCGGCCCAGTTCCGACAGCGCGGCGTCGTCCAGTTCGCCGGTCATGATCGGCAGCATGAAGTCGAACCCCAGCGCGGCTTTCTTCGTGAGCAAGTTCTTCAACTCCGTTGCCTGCTCGTCGTTCAAGCCGAGTTGTTGAATCAAATTTGTCGTGACGAGCTGCTTCACGTTGCGCGCGGCGGCTTCCCTGCCCTGCTTGCGCAGCACCTCCTTCATGTCCGGATCCTTGAGCACCTTCGCGAGCGGCGCACGGGGATCGTCCGGCGTTTCACCGGCGCGCGGGGCGGGCGGCGACGGCGGCGGAGCGGGGGCGTTGATTTTTTCCGCCAGCCCCGCGTTCACGTCGAGGAGCCGCGTTCGTTCGCGGCCTGCGCGCTCCTGCTGGCGCGTCGCCTCAGCCTCGGCCTCGCGGAGTTTTTGTTCCGAAACGGCGGCGAGTTGGCGCGCGTCTTCGGCCCGGCGGCGCTGGTGCTGAACGGCGTAATAGCTCGCGGCCACAACGGCGACGAGCGACAGAGTGATGAGAAGTTTTTTCATGCGATGCGTTGAGTTGCGGATTTCAAAGCGCGTTATGACACGGAAGCTTTCGCGCCCGCGCGGGCGACAAAAATTTCGTCCAACGACGGATGCCGCTCGGCCACGATGCGAGCGCCCAGTCGTTCGGCGGCGGTGGCCAGTTCGGGCCGCGCGCCGTTGCAGAGCACCGTCCACTCGCGTCCGCTGCCGGCGACGCTCAACGCCCCCGCCAGCGTGGGCGGTCGTGGCGGCGGCGTGTCGAAGCGCAGCGTCAGTTGATGATGGCTCGCCTTGATTTCCTCCAGCGGGCCGGCCAGCACGATTTTCCCCTCGACCATCATCGCCACGTCGTCGGCGACGCGCTCGACTTCCTCCAGCAGGTGCGACGAAAAGAATACCGTCCGGCCCTCGTCGGCCACGGTGCGGATGATCGCCTCCAGAATGTCGCGGCGCACGACGGGGTCGAGACCAGAACTCGGCTCGTCCAGCAGGAGCAATTCGGGCCGGTAGGCCAGGGCCACCAGCAAACCCGCCCGGGCCAGTTCGCCGCGCGAGAGGTGCTTGATGCGCGCCGCCGCTACCAGGCCAAACTGACCACGCAATTGCTCCGCGTACGCCGCGTCCCATTGCGGGTAGAATGCCTGCGAGTAATGCAGCAATTCGTCCACGCGCATCCATCCCGGCAAATCGCGGTTCTCCGAGAGATACCCGATACGGCCCAGCACGCCGACGGGATCGGCCACCGGGTCCAGACCGAAGACGCGCACCGCGCCGCGCTCGGCCTTGAGCAACCCCAGCAGGTGCTTGATGAGCGTCGTCTTGCCCGCGCCGTTTTCGCCCACCAGTCCGAACACGCGCCCGCGCGGCACGGTGAGCGAGACGTTGTCCACGGCGGGCTTCGCGCCGAAGCGCCGCGTGAGCGCGGTGATGGCGATGACGTTTTCAGGCTGGGCCGGGGGATTATTTTTCATGGTCTTCGGGGGACGGGAGGTTTTCGTGGCGTTGCTTCAAGAGCTTGATGACATCGTCCAGTTCGATGCCCAAGTGGCGGGCCTCGGCGAGCAGGGCGTCGCCGCGCTGGGCCAGTATTTTGATCCGTTCGCGCCGGGCCAGCGGCGAACCTTCGTCCGAGACGTAGGTGCCCGAGCCGTGGCGCTTGACGACCAGGCCGGCCTTCTCCAACTCCAGATACGCCCGCGCGATGGTGTTGGGGTTGACGACGAGTTGCTCGGCTAGCGCGCGGATGGCGGGCAATTCCTCGCCCGCCGCCAGCCGGCCGGCGGCGACGAGGTGCTTCACCTGGCTGACGATTTGCAGATAGATCGGCACGCCGTCGTTGGGGGTGATGTGCAGTTGCATTGTTCACGACAGTTTGGACTGGTGAAGCGCCCCGGCCTCACGCCCAAAGTGTATTAGTGTTGTAATACACTTGCGGAGGCGCGTCAAGGGAATTTTTCCGGGCGGGCCGGGGCCGTTTCGGCGCGCAAAAAAATCCTTGCCCGCTCCGCGCGCGGGCGTAGCCTCGCCCCATGATTCGTTGCGCCGTTGAACGATCCGCCCGCCGCCCAGCGGTGACGTGCGGTTCCCTTGCGGAGGCACACCGTCCCCTCGCGGAGCCGTCGCACCACCCCCGAAGCGCCTCCGCTCCACCTCCGGGCGCGGCTCATGCCCCCCGCAGCGCCGGCGGTCACCCCGCGGGGGCGCGGCACCACCCCGAAAGGGCGTCCGACGCCCCCAGTACGGATTGGGATTCCCCTCAAAGGGATTCGCATTACCCCCCGGTGGAAAGCAAAAACCCCCGAGGGGGATTGACATAACCCTCACAAGATAAACGATTAACAAACACCCCCAAAGCCTATGCCTGACTGGATGCCTGATGACGAAGCCGCCTATGACGCCTTGCTGACCACCTACGGCGATTACCTGAACGGACACGCTGCCGCCCTGGGCGTCACGGAAGCAAAGAAGGCCGCCTTCCTGAGTTTGATCGGCGCTTATTCTAATTCGCTTTCAAGATGAGACGAAACATGGCAGAGTCTCGGCATGGCAAGACCACGTCGGATGGATCCACTCCTCGTGAAGCGAGCGCAACTCACTGCCGCCACCTCAACCTCGGTCGAGTCCCTGCGCCAA
>JANNEF010000136.1:0-5365 GCA_031378375.1 Verrucomicrobiota bacterium
TTGGCGCAGGGACTCGACCGAGGTTGAGGTGGCGGCAGTGAGTTGCGCTCGCTTCACGAGGAGTGGATCCATCCGACGTGGTCTTGCCATGCCGAGACTCTGCCATGTTTCGTCTCATCTTGAAAGCGAATTAGAATAAGAAGGCAACCCAAGCAGCAAGTCGATCACCTCGTTCAGGACTTCCTCTCCAAACTCCCGCGCCGGCCGCCAGCGGATGAAATGAGCGCGGAATTTTATCAGCAAGAATACCGGAAAGCCGTCCTCGCACTGGAACAGGAACAACACGCATTCCTAGGATTCATGGATATCGTCAAGGGATTATTAATCTGGGTCGAAACGCCGGATGAGCGCACGCGCAAGAACCTGTCCCTTCAGGTGGATGCCCCATGAATAGGCGCCCTCCCCAACCCGAGCCGGTCCTTCGGCGTCAAGGCGCTGGCGATCTGCTGCCCCCCGGAAACCCGCCCTCCGCGGAAACACTTTTGCCGTCACGTCGGCGGCAAACGAAAGCAAACATAAACAAAAAACAAAACATTATGACCACACTCGAAATCAAAGGCGACTGGAACATCACCAAGGGCAAGCTGAAACAGAAATGGGCCTCGCTCACGGATGACGATCTCCAATACGTCGAAGGCCAGCAGGACGAACTGCTGGGCCGGATTCAGAAGCGCACGGGCGAAGCCCGCGAAGCCGTCGAAAAGGCGGTCAAGGAATCCTGTTCCTCCTGCTGCTCTTAACCCACCGCCGGCACGGGCGGACTCATTGAGCCAGCCCAGAGCCAGCGCCCGCGTAAGCAACCCAGCCGGCAACCTCCAGCCGCCCTTAATCCGGGCGGCTGGTCCAGTTTTCAAGAGAAGCTTCCCATGATTCACGGTCGGGTTTTACCCCATAGCCGGAACCACTGCAGCACGTAGGGTGGAGCCCATGAAAAAACTTATGAAACACGGAATACTTATCGGAGGAACCATCCTGATGCTGGCTGCAGGGCCGGCTTTTGGCGCGCACGGGATGAAATATGACGACAATGAATTGTATCGGGCCAGGGAAACCACCCTGGATCTGTTCGGCTCCGGATCGGTCGGGCAGCAGACCATCAATAATGTCACCCGCGCGAAGGTCAGCCGTGACCTCCGACTGGGCGCGGGAGTCGGAGTGAATTACTTTCTCACCCGTAACATCGGCCTGGGTGCGGAAGGCTATTCGGAAAACACCGGCCACAGCTTCGTGGACAACGCCTCGGTCAGCTTGATTGGGCGGCTCCCGCTGGGCAAAGGCGGGTTCGCTCCCTACGTCTATGGCGGTGCCGGACGCCAGTTTGATCCCATTGAATTGAACTACCTCCATGCGGGTGCCGGTTTGGAATATCGTTTCACGCGGAGACTGGGCGCCTTCGTGGATGCCCGCTACGTGTTTACCGATGGCACAAAGAATTACGGTCTCGCACGAGTGGGCTTGCGCCTCGGTTTCTAAGCCGTTGTTGCCTCAGCCGCACCGCCGGAAAAGTCCGCCGGTGCGTTTTCTTTTGCAAGTCTCTTGAAAAAGACCGTCGCGGTGCGGAAACTGAAAGGCACGCTTTGTGGAAACACCTTCTGAAATCCGAAAGATCGCCTTTCTCGGCGACTACCTGCCCCGCAAATGCGGCATCGCCACGTTCACCGCCGACGTGCTTTCGGCGGTGGCGTCGGAGCACCCCCAGACTCAGTGCTTCGCGGTGCCGGTGAACGACCTGAAGGGCGGCTACGAGTATTCGGGGGAAGTGCGCTTCGAGATTGAGGAACAGGATCTGTCCTCGTACCAGCGCGCGGCGGATTTTCTCAACATCAGCAACCCGGATGTCGTTTGCGTGCAGCATGAGTTCGGCATTTACGGCGGGCCGGCGGGCAGCCACCTGCTGGCGTTGCTGCGCGAATTGCGGATGCCGGTCGTCACCACGCTCCACACGATTCTGCGCGAGCCAAGTTCCGACCAGCGCCGCGTGATGCAGGAGTTGATCGCGCGCTCGACGCGGCTGGTAACGATGACGGAGCGCGGACGGCAGATGCTTCAGGAAATCTACCAGGCGCCGCCTGCGGAAATCGATCTCATCCCCCACGGCATTCCCGACATGCCGTTCGTTGACCCAAATTACTACAAGGACCAGTTCGGCGTGGAAGGCCGGCTCGTGCTGCTCACCTTCGGCCTGCTCTCGCCGAACAAGGGCATCGAGAATGTGCTCAACGCGCTGCCCGCCATCCTCGCGGAGTTCCCCAACGTCGTGTACATCGTGCTCGGCGCGACGCATCCCAATCTGGTGCGCGAACACGGCGAGACCTACCGCCTGAGCCTCGAACGGCTCGCCAAGAAGAACCAGGTCCAGAAGCACGTCATCTTCTACAATCGTTTCGTCGAACTCGAGGAGCTGAAGGAGTTCATCGGCGCGGCGGATCTCTACATCACGCCGTATCTGAACGAGGCGCAGATCACTTCCGGCACGCTGGCCTACGCGTTTGGCGCGGGCAAGGCGGTCATCTCCACTCCCTACTGGCACGCGGCGGAGCTGCTCGCGGACGACCGCGGCGTGCTCGTGCCGTTCGGCGATTCCCAGGCCATCGCGCGGGAAGTCACCGGCCTGCTGCGTGACGACACGCGCCGGCACGCGATGCGCAAGACCGCCTACAAGCTGGGCCGCGAAATGATCTGGAGCAACACGGCCCGGCTCTACATGCGTTCCTTCGAGCAGGCGCGGATCGAAGGCGCGGTGCTGTCGCGAAAAACATTCGCCACGAAGACGCTCGACCAGGCGCCGCGCGAATTGCCGGAGTTGAAGCTGGATCATCTTTCGCGGATGACCGATTCCAGCGGCCTCTTCCAGCACGCCATCTTCACCGTGCCGAATTTTTCCGAAGGCTACTGCACGGACGACAACGCCCGCGCGTTCATCCTCGCCGTGCTGCTGGACGAGATGGAGGAGGAGCCGGAGAGCGTGCGGACGCTGGCCACGACCTACGCGGCGTTTCTACATCACGCGTTTGATCCCAAGACAAAGCGCTTTCACAACCACCTCAGCTTCGACCGGCGCTGGCTGGATGAACAAGGCTCGGAAGATTCGCATGGCCGGGCGCTCTGGGCGCTGGGCATGGGCGTGGGACGTTCGCCGTATCGCAGTTTCCAGGTCATGTCCGGGCAGGTCTTCGCGCAAGCCCTGCCTGCAGTGACCACTTTTTCCTCGCCGCGCGCGTGGGCCTTCAGCCTCCTGGGGATTCATGAGTACCTCCAGCGGCTGAACGGGGATCGCTTCGCCCACCAGATGCGGGACGCGCTCACGACGCGGCTCATGGAACTCTTCGACCGGACCACGCAGCCCGACTGGCCGTGGTTCGAAGACGTGCTTTCCTACGACAACGCGAAGCTCGCGCACGCCCTGATCCTGAGCGGACGCGCAATGGGACAGGCGCCGGTCTTCGAGCGCGGCTTGCAGGCCTTGCGCTGGCTGGCGGAATTGCAAACTGCGGAGAGCGGCGATTTCCGCCCCATCGGCAGCAACGGATTTTATCCGCGCGGCGGCGCCCGCGCGACCTTCGACCAGCAGCCCATCGAGGCGCACTCGATGGTCTCCGCCTGCCTCGAAGCTTACCGCGCCACCTCGGACATCTGGTGGTACGAGCACGCCCAGCGCGTCTTCGACTGGTTCCTCGGCTGGAACGATCTCGGCCTGGAAGTTTACTCGCCGTCCACCGGCGGCTGTCGCGACGCGCTCCACGTTGATCGCATGAACCAGAACCAGGGAGCGGAATCCACGCTGGCCTTCCTCCTCTCGCTGGCGGAAATGCAACTCGCGCAAAACGCCGTGACCGTGTTCAACCCGCCTGCTTCCTAACACCGGTCGCCCAATTCCGGCGGCGGACGGGCGAACGACACCGGGACCGGCGCTTCACGGCTGGCGGACGCGATAGTACTTCTGGGGCTTTTCGGAGAGCTTGACGTCGAAGTCCACGTAGTCGAAGGGCATGGCGGGGACGTTGGTGGTCACGAGCGTGGTCCAGGGGATGGGGGCGTTGAGGTGCGGGGCGGCTTGGAGGGTGAAGGGCACGCCGGGGGCGGCATTCACCCGCACGGTGAACTGCACGTTGGGCAGCGTAGGCAGCACCACCAGGCCCTCTGGCCCGTCGGCCACATAGATGCGGCCGGCGACCACCGCCACGCCTGCGGCATACCCGCGGGTGTCATAGCCGCCCACCCATACGCAGTTGGTCGGGTTGCTCACGTCAATCACCTGCAAGCCCGATGAGCCATCCGCCACGTAGGCAAAGTTCCCCGACAGGGCCACGCCGTAGGGTTCCCCAACGGTGTCGTAGCCGCCGACGCGCACGCAGTGGGTCGGGTCGCTCACGTCAATCACCTGCAAACCCGCAGGGCCATCCGCCACGTAGGCGTAGTTCCCCGACACCGCCACGCTGCGGGCCACTCCGCTAGTGTCGTAGCCGCCCACCCGCACCGGATTGGCAGGGTGGCTCACGTCAATCACCGCCAACCCGCCTAGACCGAGGACAACGTAGGCGTAGTTACCCGTCCCCTGGACGGCGCGCGCGGCATTTGGTGGCACTGGGGGCCATTTGCCCGGATGAACGAGCGGTTGCAGGCTGGCTGGCTCGGCGTGAGTCGGCGCCAGGTCGGCGGCGAAACAGACGGCGAGCACGGCGAGGAAGGTTCGGGGGAATCGGAATGCGCGGGTGATTTGGTGTTTTCCCTGAGATCCCGCGTGAGTTCGATCCGAGATGCCGGCGTGATGGCGTTGTTTCATAATGTTGTTCGCGTTTCGTCAGGCGAGGATTACGGCTGGCGGACGCGGTAGAACTTGTGGGGCTTCTCGGAGAGCTTCACGTCGAAGTCCACGTAGTCGAAGGGCATGGCGGGGACGTTGGTGGTGAAGATTGGCGCCCAGGGAATGGGGGCGTTGAGGTGCGTGGCGGCTTCGAGGGTGAAGGGCACGCCGGGCGTGGCCTCCACCCGCACGGTGAACTGCACGTTTTGTATAGTGGGCAACACCAGCAGGCCGCCCGATCGCTCTTCGGTCACATAAATGCGTCCGGCGACCACCGCGACGCACCAGGCATACCCGCGGGTGTCATAGCCGCCCACGCGCACGCAGTTGGTGGGGTTGCTCACGTCAATCACCTGCAAGCCAGCAAAGCCATCCGTCAGGTAGGCGTAGTTCCCCGACACCGCCACGGACTCGGTGTCCGCGCCGGTGTAATAGCCGCCCACGCGCACGCAATTGGTCGGGTTACGCACGTCAATCACCACCAAGCCCCCCTCGTCGTCCGCGACGTAGGCGTAGTTCCCCGACACCGCCACGCCAAAGGACACCTCGCTGGTGTTGTAG
>JANNEF010000174.1:0-7856 GCA_031378375.1 Verrucomicrobiota bacterium
GAACCTGCTGCTGGATAAAGAGGGCCGAGTGAAGGTCGCCGACTTCGGCATCGCGAAGATGCTGGCGAGTACGGTGGGGCGAGACTCCGTCGAGCCACCATCTGCCGACGAAGGAGGCGCGAGCGGAGCGAGCATCTCCGGGGCGGGGCAGGATGCTCGCTCGGCTCGCGCCCCGACTCGGAGTCGGGGCAGTCCGGGTTCGACGGAGTCTCACCCCACCGGGACGGCGGTGTCCGCCGCGTCCACCGTCGGCACGCCCGGCTACATGGCCCCCGAGCAATCCTCCGCGCCGCAGACGGTGGACGCGCGCGCGGACATCTAGTCGCTTGGCGTGGTCTTCTACGAAATGCTCACCGGCGAACTGCCCGGCGCGATACTTCAGCCGCCTTCGCGCAAGGTTCAGATCGATGTGCGCCTCGACGAGATTGTCCTGCGCGCCCTGGAGCAGACCCCGGAGCTTCGTTACCAGACGGCGGGCGAGATGCGGACGCAGGTGGAGACGGTGGTTGCAACCCCCGGTGGCAGCCGACGTGAGGAGGCTCATACTTCAGCCACCCCGCCGCGCTTCCTCAAAGTCGGCACCAGCACCCTTACCACGCCGGCACAGCTCGCTACCGTCAGTGGACAGTTGTTCGCCTATCGCACGCGCGGGCAACTCATCCTCGACGACCGCCAAATCACGCACTCGCGCGGCGGAATTATTCCGCTCGCCGCCATCCGTGATGTGAGCATCGGTCAGTATCCGCGCTCCATGAACCCGCTGGGCATTGACCTGCTCAGTGTGACTTACGAGGAAGACGGGCAGCGCAAGCAAGTCCTGCTCTCGCCGATGGAAGGCTACTTCGCCATGCCCGGCACTTGGGACGCCCGCGTCGCCGAATGGGCCACCGCCATCCGGGAGGCCGCTACCGGGGCCACGGGGCGCGCGCCCACGACGATGCCCTCGGAACAACTGGGCGTGCCCGGCAGTCATGTCGTGCTCCTCAAGATGTTCCTCATGGCGGTGGTGCCGGTGGGAGTATTCTTGACCTGCCTGACCGTGCTGAGTTCACCGGGGGCCTCGCGCCACAATATCGGTTTCATGAGCCTGTTCATCTTCGGGATGGCCGCAGTCGGTTTATTCCTGATGTTCCTGCAACGACGTCGGGCGAAATCTCCTCCCGGTTCCGCTCGGGCGCGCAGTCCGTGGCGGACTGCGTTCGGCGTGCTTGTGCTTCTCGCGGTGCTTTTCAGCCTGTCGGCACTGATCTACGCTATTCGCTCCAAGCCGGCTTCGGGCGTTTCGAGCTTCATCTGCATTCCGGTGGGCGTGAGCAACAACGTCGTCATCGTGGATGTGACCACCGAGGTCGGGCGCGGGATGGCCGAATTGCGCGCCGTGCTGGACGGGCCACAACTGCCCGCCGGGACCGAGGCGGCCTTGCAAGACGCGTTTTTCCCCTCGTTCTCCGGGACGTTCGTCAAGCCCACTTCACACGCGGGCAACCGCTCGTGGCGCATCCTGTCGCCGGGCCGGCAAACGTGGCGGCTGGGCTTCGTGCTGCCGGACGCCGCGCTCGCGAAGGAAGCCTTCAAGAATCTCCAACCCATCGGCCACCTACCCGCCGTGGCAGGGCGTACGCACGCGGGTATTCTCTTCGAATTGGGCCGATCCGGCGGCGAAACATACAGCGCCAGGCTGCAAGTAACGCTGCCCTTCACCTCCGCCGACCAGGACTGGGTTTCCGTCTTCGGCCAGAGCCAGCATGACGCGTCCGCCGTGACCTTGACTTGGGAAGTGCTCGCGGCCGGGAGCGGCTTGGCGCAATTCTCCCGCGCGGGCAGCCCCATCCTCGTGGTGCAACCCAATCCGCAGACGAAGCTTTACGGCGTCACCGCCCGGCTCGAACTCACCAGGACCGGCACCAATCGCGTCCAACTCGTCCGGCACATCGGCGGGGATGCCATTCCGGAGGAACTGCCCGGCGATTTTCGCGAACTCGCCGACGAGCTGCGCCGCACCGCCAACTTCAGCGCGAAGGGCACGAGTGGCACGCTCTTCGAGTTGTGCCGGATTCAAGGGAAGCCCTTCACCGTCCAGGTGCATGTCACCGATTCCCCGAGCACCTACCGACTCAAGGTGGGCGCAGCGGTGGGCTTGGGCCTGTTGGTCTTGGTGGCGCTCGTGGCCGGCATCTTCTTCCTCGCGCGCAGGAAGCAGGGCGGGGCCAGCCCGGTCGGCAAAGCAGGCTCCACCTTCAAAGTGGTTCTTCTGCTCGCCAGCGTGCCGGTCGTGATCCTGGCCGTCAGCCTGGTCTGGTATTTGGCCGCGCGCGCACAGCAAGCGACGAACGCAGAACAGGAGGCCATGGCCGCGGCGAGGGCGGCCGATGGCCTCGCCCTGTTCTCACCCATGGTCGGTGAAGGCATGGGCACCAATGAATTCCGTTCGGTGACGACGATCACGAAACTCCGGCATGTTGGCGTGTGGACGTTTGAAGCGGAAACGGCGCAGGGCCGGGGCGAAGTACCCGAGTTGGGCTTTTGGGCGGTCGCCCTGGATGAGGGTGCGCCGCTTCCGGTGCTGGCGCATTGGACCGCCAACACGCGTGCGGATGGCTTGACGAGTTTTGACCTGAGCGTCAAAGCGCACGGCAATCGGTTTGTTGAACAGCACCGCCCCGTTGACTGGTTGAATGATTTCTCGTGGCAGGCCGCTCCACAGGACCGGTCGTATTGGGTCGGCTCCGGCGAATGGCATTTGAACGACACGAACCAGGTCGCGATTTTTGAGGGCGTGAAGCGCAACGATCCGAACAGTCGCGCGACCATCCGGCTCAAGTTCAGCTTGTTCGCGCTGCCCGCCGGTTTTGTTCCGGCCCAACGTGGTGTTGTCGTTCACACCGGACAGAATTGGCGGTCGAGCCTCGGGCTGAATCAGGACTTTCCCGCCACGATCGCCCCATCCCCGGCGAATCCGCCCCGCGTTCTCAGCGTTGACGCGCGGCCTGACGGATCGTCCACGGTCACCTACGCAGTGCCGACGAAGTTCGCGTTCGGTGTTCGGTGGTTCGCCATCGTGCTGGCCATTCTCATCTTCTTCGGCGTGGCGGGCGGTGGCGTCTTGCTCTTGGTCGCGTTGTTCCGCAAGCGCAGTTCAACTGCCGTCAAGGTTCTGGCCGTCCTGGGCATCGTGGCGTTGCTCCTGTTCCTCCTCGTGGCTGGACTCATTTTTGTGTATGCGAACATTCGTCGTGAAAAAGCGAGCCGGGCCGAGACGGTCGCATGGCAAGCCTCCACGACCGAGTTGCAAAAGCGTGAGCGTCAGTTGGCGACTGGCGACTTCCCCACCGGTGCGCACATCGGTCGAAATGGCCAGTCGGTGCTGGTCACGCACGACACTGCGAATCTGCACTACGTCTTTTACTACGCAGGTGATTTCAACTCGTCCTCGTCCGGATCGCAGAATGCCAAGACGCGCTCCTGGGTGGATGAAGGCTCGGTGAAACTGAAGAACGGACGCACGTTTGGTTATCGTCGCCAAGCCCTCTACCCGGACGAATTGACCGTGAACGGCGCTCGCTACGATCTACAGAAAGGCCGCGTGTTTGTGCTGCGCGATGACGGCACGGCGGAGCAGTTGAAGCTGTCCCCACCTCTCACGGTGGCGCGTGATCCGGAGGCTCTGGCGAAGCTGCTCGCCGGTCAACCGGCGTCCCACATCCAGTTCAAAGTCCAGCGCGTCGAGAACCCGCCGGGCACGCGCACGCTGCTCGTCCACTTCGAGCGCGACGCGAACCCCGGCCTTGGCCTCGAAGCGTGGCAGGCCGTGCGCGGCGACCGGGTGCCGGCATTTCCGGTGGACGTTTTGCAACGCACGCAGTGGGTCGGCTCCCGCGACACGCGGACGTTAAATTGGACGCTGCCCCCGCCCTTCACTGCCAACGACGCGCGGCGCGCGGCGGCGCAGTTGGAGAAGGATCTGTTCGCCCAGCGCGACGCCTACAAAAAACTCTTTGCCGACAGCGCGCCCATCCTCGGTGAGGTGCGGCACCCGGATGGCTGGAGTTTTTAGTTGCTCCTGCGGGTGAAGCGCGAGCAGGTCGCGCCTTGAGTGACCTCTTTCCAAATCCCCGATGAACAAACCCCTCGCCCTCCTGCTCCGTGGCCTCGGCTTGCGGCGGCCCGCGCCCAAGACGCCTCTGGGTCGCGCGGTGCGCCGGGCGGAGCGGACGCTGACGGTGCTGGCGCTGCTCTACGCAGGACTTCAAGCTTTTCCCCAGGTTCTCTTCGCGCACAGTGTCACCGCGAATGGCATCTCCATTTACTCGCGTTCGCCGCTGCCGCCTGCAGCCGCCGCGTGTGCCGCGCGGGCGGCGGCTCTGGTTCAGCAATCCGAACTGGCCGTGCCCGGCCGTCGCGAGCGCGTGTTCGTCTGCAATTCTCCGTGGCTGTTCCGGCTGTTCAACCCGCGCTCGCCCGGCGCGTTCGCGGTGCGGGTTTCCCTGACCGGCCATGTGTTCGTCGCGGACGCAGATTTTCAAAGCGACACCGCGCGCCGGTCTTCGCCGGAGTTCAACACTCGGAAACTTTCATCCGTGATGGCGCACGAATTCACCCACGGACTCATCCGCCACCGACTGGGTTTGTGGCGCGGCACGTTGCTGCCCGACTGGGTGGACGAAGGCTACTGCGAATATGTCGCGCGGGAGAGCAGCTTTCCCGAAGCGGAGGGGTTGCGTCGTTTCGCCGCCGCCGAAGTCCATCCCTCCTCAGCCTATCGCTACTTCGAGTACCGCCAGATGGTGCGCCATCTCATCGACAACCAGCACCTCACATTTCCGCAAATCGTGGCCCGCGCCAGCGATTCCGCCGCCGTCACCGCCGAGGCAAGACAGGCATTGCAACCCAGCAAGCCGCATTGATGAGCACCACGACATGAACTCTTGGATGCACGCATGAATCGCAACGACTTGATGGCCGGCCGTCGTTTCCAACCAGATGCTTTCCAAGGCAATCAGAGAGTTCGCCGAAGATGGGGAGACGAAAGAAAAAAAGTGATAAACTTCGTGGGTTTGCGCCTTCGCTGTCGTGATACGGGTTAAAATGACATTTAACCGAAACTCTTCAATCACCATGAAACTGCATTCTCTCATCTCGGCTGGCATGCTCGGCATGGTGCTGCTGGTTCAGGCACAGGAAAAACCCGTTCTTCCAACACCCAAGGCAGCAGGTGTTGCCAAGGACCCGAACATGAATGCCAACGGCAGTGTGACCCTCTCGTCCGGAAGATTGGTTGACGTGCTGGCTGAAATTGAGCGGCGCATCGGGCATTGGACACCGATCGAAGGTGGTGGAAAGCCGTCCATGCCGAACATTTTCAATGGCCTTGATACCAGCGAAGCAATGGTGCCCGGCGATCTGCGACTGCGGGACGTGTCGCCCTTGGAGGCCGTGGCGTTCGCGGCGGCGGCGGCGGGTTGCACTTTGGAGACGATCTTCGCACCCAAGGATGCACCGGAGGCTTCGGGACAGAAGGTCATCGGCTACCGCATCGTACTGGCCTCGCCGCTTGATCGGCGACATACGGCAATTTCAACACGGGCTACGGCTTCGGGTGCGCAAGCCCTCAGCGGAGTTGGCCTTGCGCTCGCGAAGAAAGATGGCGGCATCGTGGTGGGGCAGATTGTTCCCGAGTCGCCAGCGTCTTCTTCTTCCGCCATCAAGCCCGGCCAGCGCATTCTGAGCGTGGCGGAAGCAGGCCAGCCGGATGTCGATGTCACCGGCCTCCAACTGGAGCAGGTGGTGCAACTGATTCGTGGCGCGCCCGGCGCGCCGGTGAAGATCACGTTCGGAGCCGACTCGGACAAGGGGCCGACGAAGCATGTCGTTACGCTGGTGCGAGAGAAGCTCCCAGTGAAGGTCACGGGCATGGGAGGGGTGATGCCGAAGGTAAGAACGGTAGATCCCAGCGACGGTATGTCCGGCGATTTAGGCCCGGACGGCGGTGACATGTCCGCGGGTTCCAGTCCATACGGAGTCAATTCGGGCGCCGCGTCTTCCAGGGTTCGTTTGGCCAATTCCGCTCGGGGAAACGACCCATTTGTCCGCGTCTATGCGATTGGATTCATCATGACCGGCACAAACGAGGAGAAAGAAATGAAGGTGCGCGCTGTGGAAGAGCTGATCAAACAAGCCCTGAACCAGGCTAAGCTCGATCTAAATCCAGACTTAAACATTCATTCGAGGACAGGCACACTCATTTCGAAGGCGACCGCTGCGCAGCATGAAATCATCGAACAGGTGGTTCAGGCCCTGAAAGAGAACGCAGCCCAACTCGCCGCCCCGGCCAAGCCTTAGCCCACCAGGCAGACCTACCTTGCCAAATCAGCCACCAGACTCCCTCCCCGCGACACCGTTCCGGTTGCTCATGGATCAAGCGGAGCCACTCAAGCCTGCGGCGCTTCCGGTCACGGAGGCGTTCGCATTTGGCGATGTGCCCCGGCTGACGGCGGCGCTGAAGCGCGGGGATGAAGCAGCCTTTGCCTGGCTGCATGGCGAGTGGAGCGGGCGCATCAATCGCTACTGCTTCGCGCTGGCCGCCGGTGATGAAACCTTCGCAGGCGAGATCGCGCAAGCGGCGTGGTTGCGTCTGGTGCGGCATGTCCGTGTGATGAATGACGAGCCGGCGCTGTGGAACTGGATCGCGTGTGCCGCGCGTCACGCCGCGTCAGACTTGCGGCGCAAAGGCGGGCGCTATCTCCGCGCGCTCAGTCGTTTCACCGAATGGTGGCAGCCTGCCATCACCGACACCGAAGCTGACCATCGCCTGCCCGCCGCTTTGGAGTCCGCACTCAGCAAATTGACTCCCGATGAACGTGCGCTCATCGAGGGCCGCTACTTTACCGGCGAATCGCTGGAGGCCATCGGCGCACGTCAGGCGCTCAGCGCCCGCGCGGTCGAAGGCCGGCTGGCCCGGCTGCGCCACCGGCTGCGCGAACTCATCGCCGAAGAACTCCAATCCCCACGCCCATGAAAACCGACCCGGAAAAACTCCGCGCGCGGCTCGATGACGTGCTGCCAGGATCCAGCGAACGCTGTGGCCCCTCCAGCGCCGATGTGCTGAACATGCTGCGCCACGAACGCCAGCGTCGCCGTCGCCGGCACAGCAGCGCTGCGCTGCTGGCAATCATCGTCGTGGCCGCTGGCGCAGTGGTTTGGAACCACCAGCCGCCCGCTGTGGCTCCAGTCGCCCAGGCACCGGTCAACCCTGCGCCAATTGTGATTCATCACATCAACGACGAACAACTCTTCGCCCTGCTCCAAGGCACGCCCGTCGCCCTGATGAAGTTGCCGAACGGAGACAGCAGGCTGCTCGTCATCGAGCAATCATCGCCGCCATGAGGACGTTGAAAGGGAAACTCAACCTCACCCGGACTCCGGCATCGAAGTCATGACGCTGGAGCGTGTGCGGTGAAAGCGCCACGGAGTTGAACAACCTGAATTTATGAAAGCTGTATCCTTGATTGTCGGCCTGGCCATCGGTCTGGCGCTGAGCCTCACCGTGGCCGTGGGCGTGGCGTGGTATTTCATGCGGGCTCAAAACGCCGGGCCGGATGCCGTCCAGGGCACATTGGAAACCGAACTCAACGGCGCGCGCCCGCGAGGCGGCGGTGGAGCGGCGGGAGGCAACAACGGACGGGCCGCCAAGTTCGAGGCGCTCGACCTGGACAGAGATGGCAAGCTCACGCTGGCCGAGTTCAGCGCCGGCCGGCAGCCGGACGAAGCGGCGCGGTGGTTCGAGCGGCGTGACGTGGACCACGATGGCTCGGTCAGCCGCGAAGAGTATCTACCGGCCACGCCATTGTCTGGCGGCC
>JANNEF010000229.1:0-7389 GCA_031378375.1 Verrucomicrobiota bacterium
TTCAAATCCTGATACGGCTCTTTGTAACTGTCCGGCACTTGATGCGGTCCATGAATCCCGTTGAACGGCACGTAAAGGAACAGCGGCTTCTCCGCCGGCTGCGCGCGGATGATGCGGCAGGCCTCCTTCGCGACCAGATGCGTCGAGTAACCCTCCTCCACCAAGGGTTTGTCGTCGCGATACCAGTCGTGTTTCCCGTCGCGCTTGTGCGTGAAATAATCAATCGCGCCGAACATGTGCCCATACTGATGATCGAAGCCGCGCCGGGTCGGCATGTACTCGGGCTGAAACTCCCCGAGGTGCCACTTGCCGCAAATGAACGTCGCGTAGCCCGCCTCGCGCAACGCCTGCGGCAAGGTCCGTTCAGCGAGTGGCAGCCCCCACGGCGCACCCGGCCGCACGACCGTGTAAACGCCTGTGTGCGTCGCATAGCGGCCCGTGAGCAGCGCCGCGCGCGTCGGCGAGCAGACCGGTTGCACGTAGAACGCATCAAGCACCGCGCCGCCCTTCGCCAGTTTGTCGATGTGCGGCGTGCGGATGTCCTTTCCACCCATGAACCCGCAATCCGCGCGACCCAAGTCATCCACGAGGAAATAAACGATGTTGGGCGGACGTTGTGCCGCGAGCGCGGAGCCGCCGAAAACGCACACCGACGCGAACAGATGAAGCAACAGGTTTTTCATAAATATGGTGAAGACGTCGCAGGTTAGACCGAGGCTATTCCGAAAATCCACATTTGAATTATTCGAGACCGCGCGCGGTCGATCGCGCCAGACTCTCTGCTCCCGGCTGCCTGCGGAAGTGGGGCAGGGAAGGTCTTGAACGGCGTTGTGGGCGGCGAGGTTCAGATGCAATCACGCTCCTGATGTTCTCGTATCCGGAAACGTGGACATTTTTTTTGAGGTCCGGAGTGAAACTATTTTGTCCACCTTGTTCCCGCAGTTGCATCAGATCAGCAGAAACCGGCATGTTGCCGAGACGGAATTAACTTTGGGTCGTCATGTGGCGGCCCGCCGTCAACGACGGATGCCGGACACGCAAGCAACAGAACAACTATGAACAAGACACTGGTAATCATCCTGGGCCTCAGCGCCCTCGTTCTCACCGCCTCGGCTGCCGACGAGGCCAAAGAGAAGGGCAAGGGCAAGGGCAAGGGGGGCGAAGCTCATGCCGAGTTAGTCAAGAAGTACGACAAGAACGGTGACGGCAAACTCGACAAGGCCGAGCGTGCCGCGATGAGCGACGAAGACAAGGCCAAGATGCCTGCCGGCAGGGGCAAGGGCGGAGAAAAGAAGAAGGGCTCCAAGTAAGTCCACTGCGGACCGAGGGTGCTCCGGCTGACTGCGGAGCACCCTTTCTTTCTCTCGCGTCATGACGCAGAACAAGCCGTCTGACACATCCGCCATGAACGACGCTACCACCACGATCACCGCAGGGTTTCTCGCTGATCGTCATCGGCTGCTCTCATTTATCCAGGGGTTGCTGCGCGACCCCCAGGCGGCCGAGGATATTTTCCAGGAAGTGTGGCTCAAACTTGCCGCCGCCGTGGAGAAAGGAGCCGTCATCGAGAACCCGCCCGCATGGTGTCGCACCGTGGCAAAGAATCTCATCCTGATGCATTGGCGCTCCCAGAAGAATTCCCGCGTGGTGGTGGACAGCACGCTGCTGGAGTTCGTTGATTTCGTCGAGTGCGCTTATGCCGAAAACGAGTCCGTGAACGAAACCGGACCGGAACGGCAAAGGGCGTTACAAGACTGCCTGAGCACGCTGCCGGAGAAATCGCGCCGGTTGGTCGAGTTGAAATACGACAAGGAACTTTCGCTCAAAGCCATCGCGGCGACCGTGCAGCAGTCCACTGACAGCGTGATCAAGGCGCTGCTGCGGCTGCGCCAGGGGCTGGCGACGTGCGTGGAAAAGAAACTCAAACTTCAGGAGCTTGGCCTGTGACTCGGCTGGAAGAACTGCTCCTCAAGTGGCGGCACGGCCTGCTCTCCGGTGACGAGTTGCGCGAACTGAATAGTTTGCTGGGGAACTCTGGAGCTCGTGCCGGGCTTGTGCGCGAGTTTCAGTTCGACGCGCTGATTCGCGGAGTGTTGCGCCAGCAGGTGGCGGTGGCGGCGGCGCGAGCAGCGGCGAAATCGTTTAAGTCCGCCGAAGTCATCGCGCCGGCCTTCACGCGGAACGAGTCTTGGCGGGGTCGGGTGACTGGCTGGTTCCACTCTGGTGGGATCAGGTATGCTCTACCCTTGGGCGCGGCGGCTGTCTTGACCTTGCTGGTCGCATGGTTCTGGGTTCGTTCGACCGCGCATTTGCTCGTGCTTCGCGCCGATGGTGGTTCCGCCATGGTGCTACGGGACGGACGAAGTTTCACCAACCTGCCGGCGGGTTTCACTCTGCACCCTGGCGATGAAGTGGTTTTGGCCAACACGGGCACCGTCCGTCTGGCCGATCGCGCGGGTACGATGAGTGTGAAGCTCGATGGGCCGGGGCGATTGAAGCTGGACGAATCCGGCGAGCCGGATGTGCTGTTGCTGGCCAGCGGTAGCTTGTCAATCAACGCTGACACGGCGATCCCCCTGATTATCCGATCAGCCGGCGGGGAAGTCAGCGCGCGCAATGCTGAGTTCACCTTGCACGCTGACGATCAACAGGCGCGGCTGGAAGTTGAATCCGGCCATGCGGAATGGCGGCGTTACGATGACGGGCGTTTGTTAAGCGTGGCTGGTGGACAGTTTGCCGTCCTTGGGTCCGGACTGGACTTTCTCGCAAAGTCACTGCTGCCCGAACCGTGGCTCACGCAAACCGTGGGCGAAGTCGCTTCCCGGGCTCATGCCCGTTTCGACGGCTCAACTGTCCGCCTCGTCAACAGTGACAATACCCGCCGTGGTCCGCAGCGGTCGCCGCGCAGTAACAGCAGCGGCAAGGGCCAACGAAAAGCCAAAGGCCGCGACTCTGGCGGCGACGGATTCCATTTCGTCTATCGCCGTCTGGAAGGCGACGGGGAAATCCGCGCGCGGGTTGTCGCCGATGCCAGAGGGTCGGAAGTGGAAGCGGGGCTTGCGATTCGCCGCGACCTGACGGCTGACGCGCCGATGGCGTTTGTCGGCAACCGTTCTGGTCGTTCGCTGGAACTCCGCCGCAGTCTGCGCCGCGTAACTCCGCGCGGTCTGGAAGAGAAGCGCGGAGGTTCATACTGGGTGCGGCTGGTGCGCGACGGTAAAACCGTGACGGCCTACCGTTCCGACGATGGACAGCTATGGAAAGAGACCGGCTCCGGAAAAATGGACCTCGGACCGACTGCCTTTGTCGGCTTCGCCGCCACTTCCGCCCAAGACGCCAGCCCTCACCCCGCCGTGGTATTTGATAATGTGATCTTCATTGCCGCACGGTAGGAGCCGCTGGTGCTTCACTTTAGTCCGCCGTCGGTTGCCAGCGCGATCAAGCGGAGCGCTGTCATTGCCAGACACCTGCCGCGTGAAAATCGCCAATCCCCTTGAATTCACTCCGGAAGCCGTGAAACATCCAATCAAGCCGGTTCACGCCAGACTTGGTGCCCGAGTGGCGGAAAGAGTTGCAGGGACCGAAGTCCGGTGAGTCCTGGTGGGAGTGCACTGGCTGGCTGGCAGGCAATAGGCGTTACCGAAACGAACCGATGAGCGAAAAGAGTCACTGAATTTCAGTGCAAAGGTGAACGGCGGCGACGCCACCAGGTGACTGGAAAATCATAGTAACCGCCCCGAGTTATGTTCACCACGCGGCGGGTTGACGCGAATCAAATTGGAATGATGAAATCATGGAAGGAACTTCTGGGGATCACGACGCGCCTGCGTTTCGAGCCGCATGACATCGCCTCGCAGCTTGACGGACGCGGGCATTACGCGGTGGAACTGGACGAAGAATTTCCGCTGCTCATCAAGCTGTTTCGTTACACGTCCAAACGTCACACGCGCGGGGCGACCTGGCATGATCGGTTGGAGCTGTTCATGCCGCTGGATGGTTCGGCCCGGTTTCGGATGGGCGAGCAGGAGGTGGAATTGCAGCGCGGGGATCTGCTGGTCGTGGACAATCTCAAGCTGCATCACGTCGTGGATTTTCCCGGCTTCGACACGCGGGTGGTGGTGATCAGCTTCCTGCCCGAGTTCGTTTACAGCCTGGGATCGCCCTCGCACGACTACGCGTTCCTGCTGCCGTTCTATTCCAAGGTCGAACGCCGCCCGCATGTCCTGCGGGCGCGCGACGGGGCCACACCGGCGGTGCATGACGCCCTGTCCCGGCTGCTCGAATGTTATTTCGCCGGCGCAACGCGACCGTTTTATCAAGCCGGAGCGAAGGCATTTCTCCTGCAGGTGCTTTACCATCTGGCGGGGCATTTCCGCGCCTCGGAGGTGGTGAAGTGGGAATTCATGCGGCAGCAGGAACGGTCGCTGCGGCTGAAAAAGTTGTTCGACCACATCACCGCGCGGCCAGCTGAAAAGCTTCCGGTGAACACGGCGGCCCGGCTCGTCGGGATGAGCGCGCCGCAGTTCATGAAGACCTTCAAGCAGGTCGCGGGCATGACCCTCGTGGCTTATCTCAACCATGTCCGGCTGGCGAACGGTGCGCGTCTGTTGCGCGAGACGAATCGCTCCATCGCGGACATCGCCGATGCCTCGGGGTTCTCGGATCAGAGCTATTTCGACAAGCGCTTCAAGCGCGCCTTTGGCCGCACGCCCAAGGAGTTTCGCGCCGAGGCAGTGAAGTAAATTTCGTCCAACAATTCACGCTGCCTTGTCCTAGGCGGTGTGGATGGTGGTCTCCATGATGCGCATCATGAAGACACCACTATTGCTCGCCACGCTGTCGTTGTCGCTCTGCCTGGCCGAGGCGGGAACGCCCGCGCTGAAGGTCTCCGACAACAAACGCTTCCTCGTCACCGCCGAAGGCCAGCCGTTCTTCTACCTCGGCGACACGACGTGGGAACTGTTTCACCGGCTGAACCGCGGGGAGGCAATCCGGTTCCTCGACAATCGCGCGGCGAAGAAGTTCAACGTGCTCCAGTCCGTCGCCATCGCGGAACTGGAAGGCCACACGGATCCGAATCCTTACGGCCACCTGCCGTTCGTCGACCTCGATGTGACGAAGCCCGCCGTGAAGGACGGACCGCAGAACGATTACTGGGACCACGTGGACTTCATCGTGCGCGAGGCGAACAAGCGTGGGATTTACCTCGGCTTCCTGCCGACGTGGGGTCGCTTCTGGCGCGACCAGAGCGAGACGCGCAAGCCGCTCTTCACCGTGGCCAACGCGGAGGTTTATGGAGAGTGGCTCGGCAAGCGTTACAAGGACTCCGGGTTGATCTGGATTCTCGGCGGTGACCGGGACATTGCCACCGACGAACACAAGGAAATCACCCGCGCGATGGCGAAAGGCATCCGTCGCGGCGACGGCGGCGCGCACCTGATGACCTTCCATCCGCCCGGCGGACGCGGCTCGGCGGAGTGGTTCCACGACGAGCCGTGGCTGGATTTCAACATGCGGCAGAACGGGCACGTCGCGGAATTCACCGGGCGCTATGACAAGACCCGCGCGGATTACGACCGCACGCCGATCAAGCCCATGCTCGACGGCGAGCCGATCTACGAGGACCACCCGGTCTCGTTCAAAGCGAAGGAACTGGGTCACTCGATCTCCGGCGACGTGCGCCGGCCGCTCTATTGGAATCTTTTCAGCGGCGCGTTCGGCCACACTTATGGCCATCACTCCGTCTGGCAGATGTGGTCGCGGGGCAAGAATCCGATCAACGCCCCGCTCATGCCGTGGGCCGAAGCCATGGATCAACCTGGTGCCGCACAGATGCAGCACAGCCGCGCGCTCATCGAATCACGTCCGTTCCTCACGCGCATCCCGGACGACTCCATCATCGTCACCGACCGCGTGCCGACGAGCGTGCCGGGCGCGGGACGCTACCGTTTCGTGGCGACGCGCGATGAGAGCGGCAGCTACGCGATGGTCTATGCGCCGGTGGGCCGCAAGTTCTCGGTGAACATGGACAAGATCACCGGCGCGAAGGTGAAGGCGTGGTGGTTCAACCCGCGCGACGGCAAAGCCACCGCCATCGGCACCATCGAGAGCAAAGGCGTGCGCGAGTTCACGCCGCCGGATCTTGGTGAGATGATCGACTGGGTGCTGGTGCTGGATGATGTGGCGAAGAGGTATCCTGCTCCCGGAAGCAAGGGTTTCAACTAATCACCCCATGCGGCCAACCACCCTCATTGCTCTGCTGTATGGATTCTCGGTTCTGCTGAGTCACTCCGCCGCACCTAAGTTCCCGCTCCAGGTCAGCGAGAATCGCCGGCATCTGGTGGACCAGGGCGGCGTGCCGTTCCTCTACAACGCCGACACGCCGTGGATGCTCTTCACCCATCTGCTGCCGGATTTGCGCCAGGCCGGTTTCGACGAGAGCGAGATTCAGCAGTTCACCATCAGGAATCCGGCCGAGGCGTTCACGATTCGAGTGAGGTAAGCATGAACGCCACGAAGAACTCATCCCTCGCCGCAGAGTTGCGTCGCCTGTTCATGCCGTGGAGCTTCTCGCTCCTGCTCCCGATGCCGATGCTGGTCGCCGGCGAGAATCGCAATTCCGACATTGCCACGCTGTATCTGGCGCTCGGCGCGGCGTGGCTGGCGACCGAGGCGTTCCGCCCGGGTCACGAACCCCAGTCGGCGGCGCAATGGCGAAGACAAATCGCCGCGCTGCTGATTTATTTGGTCACAAACGCGGCGGTGTTTTCGCTGCTCGGTTGGTCGGCCGGCGTGGCCTCGAACATCCCACTGCCCGTGCTCGCGGTCCTGGGCATCGCGCCCGCACTCGGACTCGTGCCGTGGCTCACGCTGCGATTGCGACAGCCGTATGCGGCGATTGTCCTTGGCGCGCTCGCCGTGGGTCTGATCAAAATCGCCGCGTGCGTGGTCGTCCGGATTGTCTATGGTCCCGACTACATCGCCCAAGGCTACGTCTCCGCCGACTGGCAGACGGCCAAGCTGATGATTTCGCTGATGTGGGCCGGCACATTGCTGGTCTCGGCACTCGCGCTTGTGGCCTGCCACCGGCGGTTTGCTTTGCGGCAGCGGAGCGGAACTCGAATCCAATGAAGACCGCATCTCTCTGCTTGCCCTCGCCATGTCGGTTGGCTCCGGCTGCGGCAAACGCATTCCGCCGCAGGGTTTCAGCGGATCGGTTGGCACGAATCAACCTGCGCTCGTGCTCAAGCAGCAATTCTCACTATGCAGAATGGGGCTGGGTGTGGCCGCGTTCAGCGAAGGCGTGCGTGCGGTCTGGCAGCGGGGCGCTGGTGTTGTCACACGATTGTAACTTGTACTTTTAGCCCCGTACCGGCATCAAGGGGCGCG
>JANNEF010000235.1:0-3541 GCA_031378375.1 Verrucomicrobiota bacterium
CAAGAAAATCAGCAGCTTGCGCAAGGAACTGGAGAACGTGCTCGACCCGGCGGACCCGCGCTGGCTCAAGTTCTTCGACCGCATCCCGGGCGACCCGCGCGTGCCGGAGCGGGTGGAGGACGTAACGGCCACGGCGCAGCCGGGCGGCGTCATCACGGTGGACTGGCCGGACACGGTGCGGGCCGCGCGTTACAAGGTGCTCAAGCAGGTGGTGGGCACGGACACGGATTTCGTGCTGGCGGCCACGGTGGACGACAGCGAGGCGGAACTGACGGGCGTGCCCGCAGGCGCGACGGTGAAGTTGCAAATCGTGCCGGTCAACGGCACCGGCACCGGCGCGGCCAGCAAGGTGATCACCTTGCAGGCGGCGGCGCAGGCGGCCTGACGAAGCACGTTCAAGGTTTCGAGTTTCAGGCTGGTTCAGCCGGGGCAGGCGTCGGGCCTGCCCCGTTGTTTTTCAGGCGGGCGCGGGAGGCGGATCGCCCTGGCCGGCAGTTGAGCAGCCGCCTACACGGAGGTTCCGGGGAGGGGGAAACAATTTGCTTCCAAATGATACGTAAACGTATAGAGTCTCCGCCAACGTAACAACATGAACACTGCTCCCCATCTCCCCGTCCTCCGGCGCGGCCAGCCATACGCCAGCCTCGACCAGACCAACGTCCTGGACCATCGCACTGGCGCCGTCATGGCGACCGTCAGCACCGTCAACGCCGGCATCGTCCGCAAGGATCTCCAGCGGGTCGGCGAGGGGCGCGCGGCGTTGAAAAAGTTCACCGTCGCGCAGTTGCTCGAGATTTGCACGAAGGCCGGCGAACTTTTTCTCAACGGCACGCTGCCGCTGGGCGACCAGGGCCACACGCAATCGCCGCAGGATTACGTCGAGACGCTCTCGGCCACCAGCGGCCTGCCGCACGTCATGGTGCGGCGCAACATGGCCAAGGTTCATCAGGCGCTGACGAACATGAAGACCGTGCTCAACGGCCTGACGCGCGGGCTGGACCTCGGCATTCTCGATCGGGGCTTTGGCGAACAGGCCGGCACGCGCGTGAGTTACTACGCTGCGACGCAGGCGCTGGGCCTGGTGATGCCGAGCAATTCGCCGGCGGTGAATTCGCTCTGGCTGCCGGCGATTCCGCTCAAGATTCCCGTCATCCTCAAGCCGGGCCGCGAAGAACCGTGGACGCCGTACCGGCTCATCCAGGCTTTCATCGCGGCGGGTTGTCCGGCGGCGGCGTTCGGGTTTTATCCCACCGACCACGAGGGCGCGGGCGAGATCTTGAAGTCGTGCGGGCGCGCCCTGATCTTTGGCGACAAGAACACCACGGCCCAATACGCCAGCAACCCGGCCATCCAGATCCACGGCCCCGGCTGGAGCAAAATCCTCATCGGCGACGATTGCATCGAGCACTGGCGCGATTATCTGGATGTGATCGTGTCGTCCATCTCCGACAACGGCGGGCGCAGTTGCATCAACGCCTCCGCCGTCGTGGTGCCGAAGTATGCCGCCGAGATCGCCGACGCGCTCGCGCAACGCCTCGGCCCCGTCGCCCCGACGCGACCGGACGACGCGAACGCGCGGCTCGCCGGCTTCGCCAATCCGAAGATGGCCGACTTCATCAACGCGCAGATTGAGGACGGCCTGAAGACGCCCGGCGCCGCCGACGTGACCGCCAGTTATCGCAACGGCCCGCGCCGGGTGGATTTCGAGGGCGGCGTGTACATGCGCCCGACCATCGTGCTGTGCGATTCGTTCGCCCACCCGCTGGCCAACCGCGAATTTCTCTGCCCGTACGCCAGCGTGGTGCCGGTGCCGCAGGCCGAGATGCTGCGGCAGATTGGCTACTCGCTCTCCGTCACCGCCATCACGAAGGACGCGGCCTTCACCGAACAACTGCTGGAGTTTCCGCACATCGAACGCCTGAACCTTGGCCCCATCTCCACGATGAACATCTCCTGGGATCAGCCGCACGAGGGGAACATGTTCGAGTTCCTCTACAAACGCCGTTCGCTGGAACGCGCCGATTGACGCTGCGGGCGGTTCCGCGTGAAGAGTGCCCTGCCCCGCCGCGTCTGACATTTGCCGATGAACCTGTCTGCACATCCGAACCTCGCGGCGTTTGATCACCAACCCCGCACGCGCCTCGTCTTCGGCGTGAACAGCGTCGGGCGCATTGGCGAACTCGCCGGGGAACTGGGCGCGCGGCGCGTGCTCGTCGTGACCGATCCCGGCATCGTCACCGCCGGCCATGCGGCACGCGTCGAACACGCCCTCCAGGCCGCCGGCCTCGGTGTCGTCGTGTTCGATCAGGTGCGCGAAAACCCCACCACCCGCTGCGTGGATCATTGCCTGCGCGTGGCGCGCGAGGCTCACATTGACACTTTCGTCGGCCTCGGCGGCGGCAGTTCGATGGACACCGCGAAGGGCTGCAATTTTCTCCTCACCAACGGCGGCGCGATGAAGGACTACTGGGGCGTCAGCAAGGCGAAACTGCCGATGCTCCCGCTCATCGCCATCCCCACCACGGCCGGCACCGGCAGCGAATGCCAGAGCGCCGCGCTGATCGCGGACGAACACACGCATCAGAAGATGGCCTGCCTCGATCCGAAGGCCGCCGCGCGCATCGCCATTCTCGATCCCGCCCTCACCGTCTCGCAACCGCCGCGCGTCACCGCCTGCACGGGCATTGACGCCATTGCGCACGCGGTCGAAACGGCGGTGACGAAGTGCCGCAATCCGCTGTCACAAATGTATTCCCGCGAAGCGTTCAAGCTGACGGTGCTCGGTCTGCCGCGCGTCCTGCGTGACCCGCTCGATCTGGAGGCGCGCGGGCGGATGTTGCTGGGCGCGGCGCTGGCCGGATTGGCCATCGAGAACAGCATGTTGGGCGCGGCCCATTCGGCGGCCAACCCGCTCACGGCACACTTCAACGTGGTTCACGGCGAGGCCGTCGGGCTGATGTTGCCGCACGTCGTCCGCTTCAACGCGCGCGACCCGGAGGCATTGCGCGCGTACGCGGAGCTGGCGTCCGCTCTGGAGATCGCCCGCGCGAGCGACGGCCTGCAGGAAGCGGTGGAGGCGTTGATCGCGCGGCTGGAAGAATTGTTGAACCTCGCGCAGATGCCGCGTTCGCTGGCGGATCGCGGAGTGAAGCGCCCGCTGATCCCCATCTTGGCGGAAGAAGCCGCGAAGCAATGGACCGCCGGCTTCAACCCGCGCAAGGTCACGGCGGAAGATTTTGCGCAACTCTACGAAGCGGCCCTTGAGCCGCGCGGTGAACGCGCAACGGGCGGCTAGCGCGGAACGGCGGCGCCGTTAGCGGTCCACGATGGTCAGCTTGTACTCGGGTGAAAGCTTGCTGCCTTTGCCCTTCTTGCCAATCTGGTTGTATTCGTAGTCCACCTTGACGTGATAAATGATGGAGTTCTGGTTCGGCGGGATGGGCACGAGCGCTTCCCAGCGGTTGTTCATCTTGAGCGTGGGGCGCATCGGATGGAAATCAAAGCCGATGACCACTTGCGGCGCGATGGAGTCCGGGCGGAG
>JANNEF010000237.1:0-46102 GCA_031378375.1 Verrucomicrobiota bacterium
GCCGAAGGCGTTTACTCCATCAAGACGGTGGACGAAAACGTCGGCTGCGACCTCGCCGAAACTGAAGCGCACCGCCTGTAATTTTCCAGCAGGTTCTTCTGCTCTTCTCACGGGGCTTGAGGCTTTGTCACCTCAAGCCCCCTTTTTATTGCCCGCCTGAACTGCAATGTTTCCCGGCGCTGACCTTCAACCGCTTCCCGCTTGCCCGACCACACTGCGACCGGCGATAGTCCGCCGCGTGAAGATTTTTCCAGAAACACTTTCGTTGTGAGAATTCTCGTCGCCATCACCGGCGCCAGCGGGTCCCTGTACGCCCAACGACTGCTCGACAACCTCGATCCGCAACAACACGAGGTGCATGTCGTCCTGAGCAACTACGCGCAAGTTGTCATCGCCGGGGAGTTGCCGGGCGGCCTGCGGCTGCCGGCGGGCGTGAAGACGCACGGGCTGAAAAGCATGAACGTCCCCTTCGCCAGCGGCTCCAATCCGTTCGACGCGATGGTGGTCATCCCCTGCACGATGGGGACGCTCGGCCGCATCGCGCACGGCCTGAGCGATGACGTGCTGTTGCGCGCGGCGGACGTGATGTTGAAGGAGCGCAAGAAACTCCTGCTGGTGCCGCGCGAGACTCCGCTGAGTCTCGTGCATGTGAAGAACCTTGAACTGCTTCTCCTGGCCGGCGCCACGATCCTCCCGGCCAATCCGTCCTTCTACACGCATCCGCAGACCATCGAGCAAGTCGTGGACACCGTCGTCGCGCGCGTGCTCGACCATCTCGGCGTGCCGCAGCAATTGGTGAAACGCTGGCAGGACGAGAAAGAGTAAAGGCCGGACTTGACGGGGAAACGGATTGCCAGCGACGTCACTGCGGCTTAGATTTGCCGCATGGAATATCAAATTACCATGGTCGAATCGGCCGAGGGATTCGCGGTTTGGTGCGATGACCTGCCCGGCTGTTGTTCGCAAGGTGCCAATCGGGAGGAGGCGCTGACGAACATCCGCGAAGCCATTCGCGAATGGCTCCATGCGCAACCGGAGATCGAGGCGCGATTCGGCGTCAAAGTGCAACGGGAAGTGGTGACCGTTTAACCATGCCCCGCCTTCCGGGAGTCAACCACCTGCACGCGGTGCGTGCCTTGGAAAAAGCGGGCTTCCAACTTATCCGGCAAGGCAAACACATCATTATGTCGAACGGCATCCGCACCGTGCAGATTCCACGTCATAATCCAGTCAATGCATTCACGATGGGCCACATCGCGCAGCAAGCCGGGTTTACGCCCCAGGCGTTCAAAGATTTGCTTTGAACCGTCCGCTGCTTTTCCCTGGCGCAAGAATGCCCCGGAACCTGGTAACGCAGGGAAGCCCCTCGCGCGCCTGAGTTCGTTTCAAAAATGTTTTCCACGCTTCGTAAATGGGCTGAGTTCGTCAAGTTCTCGCACACCATCTTCGCGCTCCCCTTCGCGCTGGCGGCGATGGCCGTGGCGGCGCGCGACCAGCGCGGCTGGCCCGGCTGGCGCACGTTTGGGCTGATCCTCGTGGCGATGGTTTGCGCCCGCACTTGCGCGATGGCTTTCAACCGGATCGTGGACCGGCGCTTCGACGCGGCGAATCCCCGCACCGCCGCCCGCGCCCTGCCGGCGGGGCGCATCTCGCTCGCAAGCGCGTGGACGTTGTGGGGCGGGAGCGCGGCGGGACTGGTCGCGGCCAGCTACTTCCTGAACCCGCTGTGCTTCTACCTTTCACCCGTCGCGCTGGTGGTCATTTGCTTCTACTCGCTGACGAAGCGGTTCACGGACTACACGCACGTCTTCCTTGGCGTGGCGCTCGCGCTCGCGCCAGCGGGCGGCTGGCTGGCGGTGCGCGGCGCGGCGATCACTCCGGTGGAAATCGCGGCGGTGCTCCTGCTCGGACTGGCCGTCATGTTCTGGCTGATTGGCTTCGACATCATCTACGCGCTGCAAGATTACGAGTTCGACCGCGCGCACGGGCTGCGCTCGCTGGTCGTCGCGTGGGGACCGAAGAACGCGCTCGGCGCGGCTTTCCTCGCGCACATGATCATGTGGGGACTGCTGATGGGCTTCGGCTTGCTGTGCCGGTTCCGGGTGGCATACTTGTGCGGGCTGCTGATGATCCTCGTCAGTCTGCTGCTGGAACACTGGCTGGCGCGACGGCGTAGTCTGAACTGGATCAACACCGCCTTCTTCCGGCTCAACGCGCTGGTCAGTGTCGTTTTTTTCGTGGTGACTCTGGCGGAAGTGATTTTCCGCGGCGGATTCCGCCTGCGATGAACGGCTGGCGCAGTTTTGAAATGAACTTTTTTTTGCAACACAGCAACCTGCGCGACCTCTACGAGAAGGTGGTCGCCGGCGAACGCATCTCCGACGCCGACGCGCTGCGACTCTTCGAGAGCAAGGATCTCAACGCCGTGGGCGCCATCGCGGACTTCGCCCGCGCGCGCAAGGTGGGCAACCGCGCCAGCTTCATCGTCAACCGCTACATCAACTACTCCAACTACTGCATCCTCTCCTGCCAGTTCTGCGCGTTCGCCCGCAAGCAGCGCGATGCCGATGGCTTCCAGCACACCGTCGAAGAAATTGTCCAGAAGGCGCGCGAGGCCCTGGCGCTCGGCATCACCGAGTTGCACATCGTCGGCGGACTGCACCCGTCGCTGCCGTTCAGTTATTACACCGACCTGTTGCGGGCGTTGAAACAACTCGACGCGCGGTTGCAATTGAAGTGTTTCACCGCCATCGAAGTGCTGCATCTGGCCTGGCTGGCGCGGAAACCCTTCGCGGAAGTCCTGGCGGAACTGAAAGCGGCGGGACTCGACTCGCTTACCGGCGGCGGCGCGGAAATTTTCCGCAAGGAGATCCGCTCCGCCATCGCCAAGGGCAAGGAATCCGCCAACGAATGGCTCGACGTGCACCGCGCCTGGCACCGCCTCGGCGGGCGCAGCACCTGCACGATGCTCTACGGCCACGTCGAATCGCTGGCCGACCGCGTGGATCACCTGCGGCAGTTGCGCGCGTTGCAGGACGAGACGCGCGGCTTTACCGGCTTCGTCCCCCTGCCCTACCAACCGGAGAACAACGACATCCCGGTGAAGACGCCGCCCACGGGTTTCGACGCGCTCCGCACCCTCGCCGTGAGCCGCATCTACCTGGACAACTTCGAGCACATCACCGCCTACTGGGTGGGCCTGGGCATGAAACTGGCGCAAGTCGCGTTGAGCTACGGGGCAGACGATCTGCACGGAACGATTATCGAGGAACACATCTTCCACATGGCCGGCTCCAAATCGCCCCAATCGCAAACCGAGGCCGCGATGCTCAAAGCCATCCGCGAAGCCGGCCGCACGCCAGTGCAACGAAATACCTTCTACGAACCGATCAAAGTTTGGGAGCCGTCATCCACGGTGACTGAAACTGAACCGACGACGAATAAATCGAATGTGTTGGAAGATAATCTGGCAACGGCTTAATCGCATCCTGTCAATGTTCCAAAAACAAACCAACGATGCCGTGGACACGGTGCGCCTCGAACAATTTAGAAAGAAGCGTGCGGATCGCGGATGCTCATCGGCTCCTGCTCATCCACCAGTTCCCGCAGCTGGTTCTAGTCCCAGTTGCCGGAACTTTTTTAAGTAATCCAGATCCAACGTCAGCTCACCGATCTTCTGGTGCAGATTGGCCACCAGCTTCTGGCTGTCTGAGAAAAAAAGAGGGGCGGCACCTACGGCGCTTTCACCACACTGAGATAGTAATCCCACTCCAGGCTACGATCTCAGTTCCGATCAAAAACGGCACTTCCTACGACGGCACCGCGGCCCGTAACACCTATGATCGACTCCGGCCTCTCGGTAACTCAAGCAGCTTTTGCCTCCGTGCGGTCTGCTCGAAGGATTCCAGCGAGGGCAGCACCATCACTGCATTTTTGGCGTAAGCGCGAGGCACCGCTTTGCTGTTCTAGCCCAGCGCCTCCTGGGTGAAACGTTCCGGGTAGCCACATTGCCTGGCCCGTTCCGCCCAGGCGTAGCGGTAGGAGTGCAGGGTCACGCCCGTGATCCCCAGACCCCGACAGCGTTGCTTGAATTCCGTGGCCCGGTCAGTGGTGCGAATGCTGCACAAATAGGGGAACAGAGGTCCCGCCTCCGGCAAGGTCCGGAACAGTTCCGTCAACTCTTCGCCGAAATGCACCAACGCAACCGACTTGGTCTTCTTGCGCCGGTAGCTCACGACGCATTGGCCCCAGTCGATGTCTTCCGCAGTGAGGCTGGCCATGTCGCCTTGCGAGCCGCCCAGCAACCAGCACAGTTGGTAAACCCGCTGAAGATTTCCTGGGCCTCTGGCGGCGGCGCCGGGATGCAGCACACGGGATCAGGACCGACTACGGCAGTTGCTGGAAAAGGGCCAGCGCTTCCGCCGCCGACAGCGGCACGCCATAAAGGCGCACATCGTCAACGGCCCCGGGGAACCAGAATTTTAACTGCGCGTCGCCGCCGATTTGCAGCGGTGAGGTGTTCGTTGTCAGCGCCACGGCGGTGGCGGTCGTGCCCTGCAACACGCCGTTCACGTACAGCTTCATGCTGGCGCCGTCATACGTCGCGACCGCGTGATACCACTGGTTGGCGTTCCATGAGGCGGTCGTGGATTTCACCAGTTGCCCGCCGGTGTTCAGAACGAACGCCAGTTTCCCGTCGCTGGTGGGGAAGCCCATGATCAACCAGTAGGCGGCAAACTTCTGCAACAGGGCTTTGCGTCCCGTGGCCGCGCCAAGAAGCTGCGCGGGTTTGAACCACAGGCTGATCGAGAAACGGTTCGACACGTCGAGCGTGTTGCTGTCGGGCACGTTCACGTAGTTGTTCGTGCCGTTGAACAGGAGCGCGCCGCCGAGGGTGCCCGCCGTGCGCGCCGGACCGTTGACCAGCGTGCCGGGATTTGCGCCCGCCGAGTCGAGGGCGCTGGGGCCGGTCGCCTCGTCGAACTTCCAGCGGCTGATCAAACCAGCCACGGGCGGCGGCGGCGCGGTGTCCTGCACGGTCAGGTTGAAACCATCGCTCGCGCTGTTCGTGCCGTCGCTGACGGTGATGGTGATGGCGGCGGCGCCGATTTGGTTGGTCACAGGCGTGACGCGCACGGTGCGGCTGGCGCCACTCCCGCTGAAAACGAGGCTGGTGTTGCGGACGAGGTTCGTGTTCGCGGAACTGCCGGTGACCGCCAGGCTGCCAGGGTCGGCCTCGACGTCGGCCACGGTGAACGGAACGTCAATGGACTGGTTCTTCAACGTCACGCGATTCGTGATGTCCGAGATGCCGGGCGGGTCGTTGAACGCCGTGACCGTCAGCACAACATTGTTCGTCGCCGACAGGCCGCCGGCGTCGGTGACGATGATGCTGATGGCCGCGCTGCCCGATTGATTGGCGGCGGGCGTGATGGTCATGGTACGGTTGGAACCGTTGCCGCCGTGGATAATGCTCGCGTTGGGAACCACCGCAGCGTTCGCGGAAGCGGCGACCACTCCGAGGCTGCCGGCGGGTGTTTGAGCGTCGCCGACGGTGAACGGCACAACCACCGGCGCGTCCTCGACCGTGTTCGTGCTGGCGATGACGCCGATGACGGGCGGCGTGTTCGGCGGTGGCGGTGGCGGCGGTTCCTGCACGGTCAGGGTGAACGTATCGCTCACGCTGTTCGTGCCGTCGCTGACGGTGACGGTGATGGCCGCGACGCCGGTCTGGTTCGTCGCCGGGATGACCCGCACGGTGCGGCTGGCGCCTCCACCGATGAACGCGAGGTTCGCATTGGGCACCAGCGTTGTGTTCAAGGAATTCCCGCTGACGACCAGACTGCCGGCGGGCGTTTCAGCGTCGCTCACCGTGAAAGCCGCGTCCACGAACTGATTTTTGAAAACCACGCGGTTGGTGATGTCGGAAATGGCCGGCGGCGCGTTGGGCGGCGCGTTGGGCAGAGGCGGCGGGGGAGGAGGCGTTGCTACGGACAGGGCTTGCACGGAGGCGGCGGACAACGAGCGGTTGTAAAAGCGCATGTCGTCCATCAGGCCGGGAAAGTAAAAACCCTGGTTGATGTTGCCCCCGATCTGGAGAGGGTATGCGTTGACGACCGGCGCCGCCGTGGCCGCCGCCGTGTTTTCCAGCGCGCCGTTGACGTAGAGTTTCATCTGCGCGCCGTCGTAGGTCGCAGCGAGGTGATACCAGGTATTCGACTGCCAGGCGGCGGTCGTGGACTTCACCACCGGCGTGCCGCTGTTCAACACGAACGCCACTTTGCCGTCGGCCGTCGGGAAATTCATCAGCACCCAGTACGAGAGGAATTTCTTCAACACGTCTTTCCGTCCGCTGGCCGCGTTCAACAGCCGCGCCGGTTTGAACCACAGGCTGATGGTCAGGTTGGTCGTCAGATCCAGCGTGTTGCTGTCCGGCACGTCCACGGAATCATTGACGCCGTCGAAGCTCAGGCCGCCGTTGAATTTGCCGGCGACGCGCAGAGGCCCGTTGACCAGCGCGCCCGGATTCGGGCCTGCCGAGTCGAGCGCGGCGAGTCCGGTCGCCTCGTCGAACTTCCAATGCGCGAGGGGCGGCCCGCCGTCATTGTCCGTGATCGTGACTGTGGCGCTGGCGGGCGAGCCGACCGAGTAACCCGCGCCGCTGGCGAGCGTCAGCAGCACCGTCTCCACTTCCTCGGGAAGAGCGTCATCAAGTGCTGTGACGATGATCGGCGACGACGCGGCTCCCGCCGGAATCGTCGCTGAAGCACCCAGCGCCGCGAAGTCCGCGCCGCTGATCGCCGTGCCGTTGACCGTGAAATTCAGCGGCAACGCAAAATTCGTCGGGCCCGTCCGTGACACCGTGAACGTGCCCGTGTCCGCGCCCGGTTCCGCCGTGCTCGCATCCGTGGCGGTGATCGTCACTGTCGGCGGCGGATCATTGTCCGCAATCGTCACCGTGGCACTGGCGGAAACGCCCACCGTATAGCCCGCGCCGTCCACCAGCGTCACCTGCACTGTCTCGGCTCCTTCGTAAAACTCATCATCCAGCGGAGTCACAAGGATCGGCGCGGATGAAGCACCCGCCGGGATCGTCGCTGAAGTTCCCGGCGCGGAGTAATCCACTCCGTTGCTCGCGGAACCGCTTACCGCGAAGTTCACCGTCAACGCGAAATTCGTCGGCCCCGTCCGTGTGACCGTGAACGCGCCCGTGTCCGCGCCCGGTTCCGCCGCGCTCGCATCCGTGGCGGTGATCGTCACCGTCGGCGGCGGATCGTTGTCCGCAATCGTCACCGTGGCGCTGGCGGGAACGCCCACCGTGTAGGTTGCGCCGTCAACAAGTGTCGCCTGCACTGACTCGACTCCTTCGTAGAACTCATCGTCCAGCGGATTCACGGGGATCGGCGCGGATGCAGCGCCCGCCGGGATCGTTACCACAGCGCCCAGCGCCGAGAAATCCGTGCCGCTGGTCGCCGTGCCGTTGACCGTGAAATTCAGCGTCAACGCGAAATTCGTCGGCCCCGTGCGCGCCACCGTGAACGCGCCCGCGTCCGCGCCCGGCTCCGCCGCGTTTTCATCCGAAGCAGTGATCGTCACCGTCGGTGGCGGATCATTGTCCGCAATCGTCACCGTGGCGCTGGCGGGAGCGCCGACGGTGTAGGCCGCGCCAGTGGCTAGCGTCACCAGCACGGTTTCGGCTCCCTCGTGGAATTCATCGTCCACGGGGGTCACGAGAATCGGTGCTGACGAAGCGCCGGGCGGAATCGTTACGGAAGCGCCTGGCGCGGCGTAATCCACTCCATTGCTCGCCGTGCCCCTCACCGTGAAGTTCAGCGTCAACGCGAAATTCGTCGACCCCGTCCGTGACACCGTGAACGTGCCCGTGTCCGCGCCCGGTTCCGCCGCGCTCGTATCCGAGGCGGTGATCGTCACTGTCGGCGGCGGATCATTGTCCGTAATCGTCACTGTGGCGTTCACGGGAAATCCAATCGTGTAACCCGCGCCGGCCGCGAGCGTCACCAACACCGATTCCGCTCCCTCGTGGAATTCATCATCCACCGGGGTCACGAGAATCGGCGCTGACGAAGCGCCAGCCGGAATCGTCACGGAAGCATCCAGCGCCGTGAAGTCCCCGCCATTGCCCGCCGTTCCGCCCACCGTGAAGTTCACCGTCAGCGCCGCGTTCGTCGGCCCCGTGCGCGTCACTGTAAACGCGCCGGTTTTCCGGCCGGTCTCCGCCGCGTTCGCATCCGCAGTCGCAATGGCGATCTCCGGCGGCGCGTCGGGGATGGCGGCAACTCGCAACAACCGGGGGTGTTCCGAGAGGTGCTCCACGTTGATGCGCCCGCTGACGGTCGCGGCGTCCGCGCTCACGGTGATCTCCTGCCACGTCCCGTCCGGCAGCCGGATCTCCATCGGAGCCGCGCCGGGCAGCGTAAAGTTCAACGCCACGTCCGTTTGCAGGAGGTAATCGCCTCCGTCACGCCTCAGCGAAACAGCGGTTGGCAATTCCAGCGTGTCACCGGCGCCGAAGTCGTAAACCACGACGCTCCGATTGCCGTCGTCGTCCTCATCGGTGAAGTCGGTGTCCGCCACGGTGTCGCCCGTCAGCCGGTAGCGGTTGTTGTCCACGGCGTTCAAGTCGGAGATTTTTTTAATTTTCCAAACTTTGTCGCCGCGCTCGTTCACGGCGGTCAGACCGGTATTGCGGTTGGCGACGTTGTCCAGCGCGAGAGTGTCGTCCGAGGTAATCACGTTGCTGGCGACGCTCCTGACCGCGAACTCGCCGATGTCCGCGGGGTTTTTGAACGTCAGCGCGCTGCCGGCAACGCTGTTGGTGACCGCGATGATTTGATAGCTGCAATGGTGATCGGTGTTGAAGATGTGAGCCTGCTGCCCCGCGAGCGCGCCCGTCGGCAGCGGCTGCGACGTGTAAATCCGCCCCCCGGCGTAATCCACGCTTTGAATCGTGACGCGATGATACTCCGCGTCCGGCTTCACCGACATCAGCCCCTTGGTGAGTTCAACGCCGCCGACCAGGTTCAGCATCCGAAACACATTGCTGGTCTGGGAAAAAAGTCCGAAGCGCCCCCGCGCACGAAACAGGCCGCCGGCCACTTCGCGCAAGGCGCTCCGGCCATCCGAGAACAGCCAGTCCGTGTGACCGCTGGCGGTGGTAACTTGCAGCGCCACGGCTTTGAGCGCGTCGGTTTCGTTGTTGGCGATGGGCAGCGATTCGCTGGCGGTGATGAACGGCTGGCCCGCGTAGGGTTCGATGAGGGCCGGGTAAACCTGCTCCTTCTCCGCGAGCGCGCTGTAGTTCGTGCCGTCCTGCCGCGACTGTGCGTAGAAGATCGGCTGGTTGATGGAGTAGGCGGCGGAATAAAGATTCCCGGCCATCACCACGTCGCCCGCACGGTCGAATAGCGACACCTTCGTGAACTTGCGCGGCGCGGCGGCGTCAAAATCTCCGCCCAACATGGACTGTTCGGCGGCGACGGTCTTCACCGTCAACGCCGCGTCGTCGGCGTTGTTCAGCGCGTTGGTCGAGGTGGTGCGGCTCAAGCGCCAGGTCGCCTCCAGTTTGCCGGGCGCGACGCCTTCCGCCAGGCTCGCGGTGGAATGCTTCCGCAAATAGTGGGCGCTCCCCGAGTCCGCCGCCGGCGCGCTCATCGGCGTGTTCACAACAAAGCCGCCCGGCTCCACGCCGCTGTCCGCGCCGTGAAAACTCCAGGTGTGCCACTTGCCGCCGCGCACCCGGAACACATCGAACACGTAGGAGTTGGTCGCGTCCACGTCCACCAACGCCACGTCGCGCCGGAAGATCTCCACGTTGGTGTGCGCCAGGGATTTTCCGGAGCCGGCCATGAACTGCGCGCCCGCGTTGGTCTTGAAAGCTTCGATCCAGGCGTCAGCCGCGTTGAAACTGCCACCGGGCCAGCCGTCGGCGGCGTTGCTGTGATGCCGGTAGCCGTCCACCTCGACGACGTTGTGCGTGTAGGAGGCGCTGTCCGGCGGCACAGTCGTGAGCGCCGACTCGTTGCGCTGGCCGAAGTCATTGGCCATCCGGCAGCCGAGCGCGAACAGATTGAGATCCAGCGCGTCGGCATGGTCGTGGCCGTAACCCGTGCCCGTGCGCAACACCACGGCGCGTTTCGCGCGGAAGTCGTCCGACTCCACGCCGCTCTCCAGAATGCCGAGGCCAAAGCCGGCGAAGACGCGCGACGCCGATGCCAGCCGCGGATCGCGCACCGGCGAGGCGGCGTTGGTGAGGGCGGCCCACTCCGCGTCCGTCTCGCTGGTGCGCCCGCCAAACAGATTTTGAATCAACCACGCCGCGCGCGGGTCGGCGGTCCGCTGCCACAGTTTCTTCGCGGACTGTTCGACGTAGGGAAAATGGCCTCGCGGCGAGAAGATGGCGCCGGCCGCGTCGCCTACCGTGATCGCGTAGCCGCCCGCCACCGTTGAATCGAGCAGGAAATCGGCAAGCGCGCGAATCTTCGGATAGGCGGTGAGGTCCGTGAGATCGTACGGCACCGCGCCGCCCAGCGCCTTGAAGCGCGCCATGGACGCCGCCGCGTCGAGGAAGACCAGCGACTCGCCAATGTAAAACGTCGAGCCGATGAACATCGTGCCATCCTGCGTGAAGGAGTTGCGGTAATGGTTTTTCAGTGATTTTTGCCCCAGCGGCAGCAGGCTCGTTTCGACGCGGGAGATGTCCATCTGTTCCGCCGCGACAGGACTTGCGCCCAGGATGAGTCCCAGCAGCAACGGCTGCGAACTGCGGATACGCTGCTGCGGCAGGGTGCGCGAGTCCATGATGCCCGCCTGCAACAGCCAGGTGTCCAGCAACGTAGTCACGTCTTGCGGCGTTTGCACCCAGGGCACGTAGCGGTGAACAGTGTCGGCGAAGTCCTGATTGTTCTGGAGGTAGTCGAACAGCCGATCATAGGCGGTGAACAGATAAGTAGCCATCGCGTCCGACCACCCGCTATAGACAAGTTTGCCCACGCGCCGGCCCTCCCAGCGCCACGCGGCGTTGTGATCCAATTCTGGATCCGCGCTGTTGAGCAAAAGGTCCTGCGATTCGATCTGCATCGCTGGCCACTGCAAGGCAAAGCGCACCAGCAACAGCGCCGCATCGTGCGCCACGTTGGTGTCGCCGGTCAGATGGTAGCGCCAGGGCAGCACGTAAGCCTCGTTGGCGTGTTCACCGGAAATCACTTCGTAGGCCTGTTCGTACATCTTTGAAAACGCCAGCGGGCCGATGAGCAGATAGTAATTCCCCGGACTGCCGTAGGTGCCGTCCGCACCCGGCACGTAAACTCCCAGCCCATCGTCGGGGTAAGCGCCGGGCAACGGCTTGTGCGCGGCCAGGTCGGCCAGCGTGTAATTCGTTTGCAACGTCGCGTTGGTGAGCGCGAATTCGTGGTCGTAATACTTGATGAGCGGCTGGCCGACGCCCGGCACGGGATGCAGGGTCCACACGCCGGCATTCGTTGGCGGCGGTGTGTAATAACCCACGTCAGTGCCGCCATCGCCACCGGAGTGCATCACGTTGAGCGGAGGCAGTGTGTTCCAGAGCGCGTCGTCGCGATTGATCCGCGCCTGGCCGATCACGTTGGTCGGGAAGAACGGCACGTTTTGGTTCAGCCATTTCCAATACGTGTTGTCCAGGTAGAGGCGGCCATCCGGGGCCAGTTCATTCCCGGCGTGCGCCGCGATTTCCGCGACCTGTTGCCGCTCGTAAGCGCGCTCGGCAAAGGTGAACGTGCCGGGGGCCGTCTTGTAAGCCTGCCGCGTCGTCCCCGCCAGCGCGTCGTAAAACTCCAACCGGTGCAGCAACAGCGCCTCCTCGCTGCCAGGGCCGACAAACAGTTCCGCCTCCAGCGTGTTCGTCACGTTCAGCGCGTGGAAGAAAAACCGCCCCGTTTCTTCCAGGACATTCGCGTATAACACCCGCATCCGGTAATCGTTCGTCGCGCCGTTCAGTCCGTCGTTGATGCGCAAATGCAAGTAGAGCGGCCGGCGGATGCGCGGCAGGTTCGGCGTGCTGACGCGCCCAACGAGCCGCACGAAATACAGGCCCGGTGAAAGGTTCTCAAACCGCAGCGCAATCCGCGCGCCGCCATTGGTCAGGCGCAACGCCGGTTCCGACACCGTGACCCAGGTGGCGACCTCGTAGCCATTCTTGATCTGCGCCGTGTCGTTCGAGACGAGGTGGATGGAGTTGACGCCCTGAAGGTCGGCGGCTTCGACCACGCAGTTCGTCGGCCGGGTGAGCAGGACGTTTTGATAACCCTGAACGCTGTAACCCGTGTAAAGTCCCGGCGTGGTGAAAAAGTTGGTCTGGGACAGAACCGTTTGCGCCGCCGCGCGGGACGACAACCCGCCCAAGCCAACGACGGCCAGCCACCAAGCCAGCCACCTGGCTGGCCAGCGCCAGCCATTCGACAAGTTTTCAAAAGGCATTGCCACAGACATGCAAATTTCTCTGCCGTCCGTGGCGAGCAGTTCGTGAACACCCTCCCGCCGACCGGGCGAGGAGGTGGAAGTGTGCGCACTGTGCGGCTGAACCGCCCGTCGCGCAAGCGGAATCACGGTGGGCAAATCGCGGTGTGAGACAGCGCCCTGCACCAGCGCCCCTTTCAGCTTGCCCGCAGTTCCCCTTTCCGCGCATCTTGATGAAGAGAACATTGAGAATCGGCGACCGTCTTGAATTGCATGAGTGCGTCCCTTGAAAAAATCTACGCTGCCTTCGATCCCGCGCCCCTTAAGAAAGGGGAGGGCGACTTGTATGTTGACCTCGACGCCGTGCGCGGCCACAGCAGCATCGTCGCCCGCATGAAGAAGAAGATACTTCTGGCGGACAAGCCCTCCTGTCAGGTTCTCACCGGCCATCGTGGCAGCGGCAAGTCCACCGAACTATGGCAACTCCGCCAGGCCCTCGAAAACCCCGACACCAACGCCGCTGACCGCTTCTTCGTCGTCCAGGTTCAGGCCGACGACGAACTCGACCGCAACGACATTGATTTCCCCGAAGTCCTTATCGCCATCGTCCGCCAGATCGCCCAGCAGCTTCGCGAGCGGGCGCAGATCAATCTCAAGCCCGGCTACTTCACCGACCGCTGGCAGCGCCTCAAAGACCTCGCCTTGAGCGAGGTTGACTTCAACCAGCTCGAACTCGAAGCCGGCATGGCCAAACTCTCTGCCACCATCCGCAGCAGCCCCGAAGCGCGCCAGAAAGTCCGCGCCGCACTTGAGCCGGACACCAACAACTGGCTTACCGCCGCCAATGACATCATTGGGCAGGCCTTGCTCGAACTGCAAAAGCTCCAGTTCCGCGGTCTCGTCGTCATCGTGGATGACCTCGACAAGATGATCACCCGTCCACACGAGAAGGCCGGGTGCTCCACCACCGAGTATCTTTTCGTCCACCGCTCCGCCCAACTCACCGACTTCAAGTGCCATCTCGTCTATACTCTCCCCATCGAGCTGGCGTACTCCCATCACGAGCCGACCATCAAACGCCTTTATGGCGGCCACCTTCCCGTGGTGCCCATGACCAAGGTTAAGACGCAGCCGCCCAACCCCAAGGACTACGCTGAAGGCATGGCCAAGTTCCGCGAAATGATCAGCGTCCGCCTCGCCAAAGCCGAAGCCAGTGATCCCGACCTCTTTCAGTCCGATGCCGTCCGCGACGACCTCATTCGCCTCACAGGCGGTCAGCCCACCGAATTGATGACCCTCATCCGCGAGGCCATCGTCACCGAGGGGCTGCCCATCACCGGCAAAGGCGTCAAACGCAGCCGCATCGAGGCCATGCGCAGTTACCGCCGCCAGTTGCGCAAAGACCACTGGCCGCTCGTCGAAGAAGCCCGCCGCACCGGCCAGATCGTCCGCACCCTCGACAACGAATCCGCCTTTCGCGAACTCCTCGACAGCCGCGCCCTTCTCCTCTACATGAACGACGACGAGTGGTACGGCGTGAACCCGGCCTTGGACGGCCTGACCGCGCCCGCTCCACCGCCCTCCACCGTCTAGCCCGTGAGCCGTCCGCGCAACACCAGCCCCGTCGCTGAACCGCCCGCGCCCGACTCCGCCCGTCAGGCCGCCGACCTCGCCGCGTTCCGCCGCATGATGCTCGCCTCGCGCGGCACCTTCTCCCTCAGCTTCGCCGTGTGCGATGACCGCACATTGCGCGACTCATTGATCAAGCGCCTCTGCGCCGAGTTCCCCGGCGTCCTCGTCGTCCGCCTTCCGCCGAACGTCGGCGATGTCCATGACACCGTCCGCCGCCAACTCCCCGCCTCGCCTCCCGCCGCCGTGTTCATCGTGGATCTCGAAGCGAGCATCCCTTTTGAGGACGACGCCCAGCCTTCTCTCCGCGCGCTCAACAGTTCCCGCGAGGCATGGGAGCGCCTCGCCTGCCCCGTCGTCTTTTGGCTGGCGGAATACGCCGTCACCCGCCTCACCGCCCGCGCCCCCGACTTCTGGCGCTACCGCAGCCACCAATTCGAGTTCATTCCCGAGGCCGTTGCCCTTGGCACAGCCGCACGGGAATCCTTCACCGGCTTCGCCATGGTGGACGCCCTCCCCTTCGAGGAAAAAGCCTTCCGCGTCACCGAACTCGAGCGCCGCCTCCGCGAAGCCGGCGCGCAACCGCCCGCCGAACTCTTGCCCCATGTCCTCACCTGGAGCTACGAGTTGGCCCACTTATATCAGCACGCCAACCGTTTCTCCGAGGCGGAGCACTGCCTCCGGCAGGCTCTGGCGTGGACGGAGTCCACCTTCGGCAACGATCATCTCAATGTCGCCGTTTGCCTCAACAACCTAGCGCATTTGCTCCAGGACACGAACCGCCTGACGGAGGCCGAGCCGCTGATGCGCCGCGCCCTAGCCATTGATGAAGCCGCCTACGGCAAGGATCAGCCCAAAGTCGCCATCCGCCTCAACAACCTCGCTGCGTTGCTCCAAGCCACGAACCGCCTGGCCGAGGCCGAGCCGCTGATGCGCCGCGCCCTGGCCATTGATGAAGCCGCCTACGGCAAGGACCGTCCCAAAGTCGCCACTCGCCTCAACAACCTCGCTGCGTTGCTCCAGGCCACGAACCGCATGGCCGAGGCCGAGCCGTTGATGCGCCGCGCCCGGGCCATTGATGAAGCCGCCTACGGCAAGGACCATCCCAACGTCGCCATCGGCCTCAACAATCTCGCGCAGTTGCTCCAGGCAGCGAACCTCCTGGCCGAGGCCGAGCCGCTGATGTGCCGCGCTTTGGCCATCAATGAAGCCGCCTACGGCAAGGACCATCCCAAAGTCGCCATCCACCTCAACAACCTCGCGCTGTTGCTCCGGGCCACCAACCGCATGGTCGAGGCCGAGCCGCTGATGCGCCGGCATCTGGAGATTTTCGTGAACTTCACACGCGCCACCGGGCACCCGCATCCGCATCTTGACCGCGCGACAAACAACTATCGCGCCCTTCTCATGGAAATGGGCGACGCACCGGCGCAAGCGCAGGAGAAGATCGACAACCTCCTCCGCCCGCTTCGTTCCCGCTGAGGCGTCCTTGACAGGTTTCCCGTCTCACGCCATTTTCCAGTGAAAGCCATCGTGCAAACCAAAGTCACACTCGGAACATCGAAGTTGAAACCACAGATTTCATGGATGACACGGATAGGAATTGGTTTTATTAATTGCACTTTTTAACAAACCAATCTTTGCCAATGCAAGTCCGGCTTTATATTTATCAATGTCATCCGTGTAATCCGTTGTTTACTCTCACATCTGCCTGGCACATAAGGCGTCTCAGAGTTGTAAATTGCATTTGAGTTTTACATAATGACGTATGTGTTTTGCATAATGTGATTTGTGTCCATGCGAATTCAATTTGTGTTTTGCATAATCCAATTTGCGTTTTACATAATGACATCAGTGTCCTGCATATTGTAATTTGAGTTTTGCATAATGACATTTGTGTCCACAGAAATGACTTGCGTTTCCACCATTATGTGGTTTGTTTCCTTGCAGAAGCCGGTTGCGTCGGCGGAATTACGGACAGGTTCGTCGCCACGGACGCTTGATTAACGGTAACGGTCACTTGGTTAACCTCAACGGACATTTGTTATGGCTGATTCAGAACGTTCATTTAGGGACCGCGAGGGCAAGGCGCGCGATTTGGGCAATGCCATCGAGGGGTTCACGCCCGCCTTCGCCCCGGCGGACGCGGACCTGAGCGTCGTCTCGTTCACCGCGCTGGTCGGGCAGGCCGAGGCGCTCAATAACAGCGTCGAGACGCTCTCCGGCCAATACACCACCAACGCGGACGCGCGCGCCGAGGCGATCAAGGCGATCAAGGCGGCGGTGACGCAGGCGCTGTCGTATCTCACGAGCAACAAGGCGTGGAAGAGCAACTGCAAGGCGGCGAAGATGGCGGCGGACAAGTTGCGCGGCATCCGCCCGCCCAAGCCCAAGCCGCCGGCGCCGCCGCCCGGGGGCGCACCCACGCCCGCCGAGACGAAGAAGCGCAATCAGGGCGAGCAGGCGTATGCGGAACTGGCGGGGCATTTCGGCAAGTTCATCGCCGCGTGCGCCGGGTCGGCGGGTTACGGGCCGCCCGCGCCGGAGATCACGCTGCCCACGCTCAACGGGCTGTTGTCGCAACTGCGCTCGACCAATGAATTTCTCTCCGAGCTGGACGCGCAGTTGACGACCGCGCAGCAGAAGCGGTTGATCCTTTATTACAGCGAGGACGGATTGGCGGAGCGGTTCCAGTCGGTCAAGGCGGCGGTGAAGGGGCAGTACGGCCAGGCGAGCGCGAATTACGGAACGGTCAAGGGGATGAAGTGGTAGGCGGAGCGTTCCGCGCGGAGCGGGAACGGAAAGGCGCAGGCACAAAAAAACTCACTAACATCCATGTCAGTGAGTCTTGGCTGGGTTGGCAGCTAAAAGCTTAACAGCGGTGAGCGTGATATTAGGGAGTTCGCGGCCGATGTCAATGAATATGTTGAAAGCACGAAGTTTTCGCTGACACGCTTTCAACCGGTGAGAAGAAGAAGCTGCGGGGGTGCCCGGATTCGAATGCCGGGTCGGAGTCCCGGTTTGTTTTGCCCATGGTGGAGGCTTGCGTTTATCTTTCCGCCTCATGCCGGATCTAAATCGCACCGAACGCACCTACCGTTGCGAACTGTGGCGTGCCGGCGCGGCCGGTGTTTTGGAGACAGCCGGCAGCACTTTTCTGCTCGTCATCGCCGTGCAATGGTACGAAGCGGGTTCGCTGGCCAAGGCGATGGTCGCCGGATCGGGTAGCCTGGGTCTGTTGCTCTCGCCCGCGGTTGTTTCATGGGTCACCAATGCAGGTTGGCCGACCTCGCGGGCCGCCGCCCGGATTTTCGCCGTGGGCAGCGTCAGCTTTCTACTCGCGGGCGGGTATCTCGGCGCGCCTTTGGCACTGGGAGCCGTGATGGGGGTTGATCATGGATTGACCCGGTTCGCCGCAGCCTTGCCCGGCTTGCCGGTTTTCATCTTGTGTAGTGTCGTTGGCATGGCCGCCTCGGCAGCGGTCATTCCGTTATTGACCCAGATGTATCAGGAGAACTACCCGGAGGCGGAACGCGGGCGCCGATTCTCACGCACGGTCATGGTCCGCATCGCGGCGGCGGCGTTGTTCAGCAAGGTTGCCGGCGACGCGCTATCGGGTCATCTAGGAGGTTTCCCGGTGCTGTTGCTTGTGTTTGGCGGGGCAATGGGATTTGCCGGCTACTGTTTGTCGCGCTGTCCCACGCGGGCGCTGGTGCCCGATGGCGGCGGGCATCCGTTGCGGGCGCTGAGGTTTGCCCGTCAGGATCGGCTGTTTCGGCGCACGTTGGTTTGCTGGATGTTCATGGGGTTCGCGAATCTGATGATGCTGCCACTGCGGGTGGAATATCTTGCCAACCCCAAATATCACCAGGCGGCGAGCGTGGGGTTGATAGCGTTATTGACCGGCGTCATTCCCAACCTGGCACGGCTCGTCTTGAGCCCGATCTGGGGACATTTGTTTGACCGGATGAACTTCTTTGCCCTGCGCGTAACACTCAACGCCGGGTTTGCCATCGGCATCCTGACTTTTTTCATGAGTGACAGCATGACTGGCATGGCTCTTGGCGCGGTGATCTACGGTATCTCCAATGCGGGCGGCGATGTGGCGTGGAGTTTGTGGGTTACGAAGTTCGCGCCTCCGGAGCGCGTGGCGGACTACATGTCCGTGCATACATTTCTGACCGGGGTGCGTGGTGTGCTCGCGCCGCTTTGCGCGTTTTACTTGGTAAACCATCTGTTGCTGGGGACGCTGGTCTTTATCAGCAGCGGACTGATCGTCGTGGCGACGCTTATGTTGATTCCTGAAATCAAGCATGGCCGCCGGACGCGACCGGCCAGCGCCCTGGTTGAAGAAGTGTCTGAATGAGCCGAATCGGGCGGATTAGTCCGATCACTCTCCCGGACGGTGTGGCGGATCGGAGGCCACGTTGTCAGGCGGCGAACTTTCGCCGCCGGCAGCGCTCTGTTTGTTGCGCTGAATTACCTGATAAACCTCCTCCCGGTGAACTGCCACATCGGACGGAGCCTGGATGCCGAGTTTGACCGTGTCCTTGTCGATACGGAGCACTTTTATGATGATCCTTCCCTCGATCACGATGCTTTCGTTTAATTTGCGGGAGAGGATGAGCATGGGTGGCGGCAGTAGCGAAATGATTTAGACGATGGCTTCGTAGAGCGACGGATCTGATGGGCCGGTGGGATTCGCCCACCCCTTGAGCAAGGGCATGGCCTGACCGGGTTGCGCCAACGTGGTCAGGAAGTTTTGCATCAGATCGAGCGAACGCCGGAGCAGCAGATGGTTTTGTTCGGCGCGTTGACTCACGCGCTGAAGCAGTTCGTTGTTTTCCTGCACCAAGGCCGACACTAGCGGTCGGTAGTGATCAGGCAGCAGCGGCAGCAGCTTGCCGAAGGTGCAATCTTCCGGCTGCTTGAGTGTTCGCGCCAGTTGTCGCCGGAACGAATGCCGGCACTCGCGCGCCGCATGAATGGTGATGCCCTGATGGTTGATCGCCGAGATGGAGTGCCAGATGTTTTCGGTTCCGCGTTGTGTGAATATATCCTGTTGCTGATCGAGCAGGGCAAGCATTTCACCATACTGCTGCAATTCATCCCGCAGTGATTCGATCACTTTTTTTAGTATCGGCATCATGGTCTGTGTGCTGCGGCGCGGACGCGGGCCATCCGGCTGTGAACGATCCGTGGCAGGGAAAGACAGTGTGTCGAGCGGTCGGTACCGCAACGGTTCGCCTGAAGAAAATGGTTTCTCGGTTTGGCCGCAGACATTATCAAACACGCACTCATTACGTGCCTTCCGAGCAATGCCTATGCCATCGGATTTTATTGCGACTTTACTGGCGGTTTTCATTATTCAAATTTCGACACGGTAGGAACATTCCATCGTTCAGCGGTCGGGGCGAAGAATCTTTTTCCGCCCCGCTCCGGGTATGTTACTGGTTCGCTTCACAGTTTTTTGACTCGAAATATGAATCGTATTCCTGCAAATGGCCGCGAATCGCGGTGATGGCCTGGGCGTGGATTTGGCAGATGCGCGACTCGGTGAGTCCAAACGCCTCGGCGATTTCCCGCAGCCGCATGTCTTCAAAGTAGTAAAGCGCGAGCACTTTGCGTTGCATGGTTGGCAACAGTTTCATGCGGTCGGCGAGTAAACGCGCCAACTCGCGGCGGAACGTGCCATCCACGGGATCTTCCTGCCGTGGATCAGCCAGGCTGTCGTGCTGTGAGGATGAGTCGTCGTAATCGTTGTTAAATGCCGCGTCGAGGCACACAAACGTGATCGGGCGCGCTTCTTCAACCCATCTTTGATAGTCCTTTACCGACACTTTCAGGTGTCGGGCCATTTCCTCGTCCGTAGGGGCGCGGCCTTTGTGCTGTTCCAGTGCCTGCGTGGCGGCTTGCAGCTTGCGCGCTTTGGTGTGAACCGAGCGCGGCACCCAATCCATTTTCCGCAATTCATCGAACACCGCGCCACGGATGCGCAGCCGGGCGTACGTTTCAAACGCGGTGCCGGCTTTGGGATTGTAGTTCCGCACGGCATTGAGCAGGCCGGTCAGGCCGGCGCTGTATAGTTCCTCGCTGTCCACGTGCGGCGGCAAGTTCATCGCGAGCCGGCTCACCACGGTCCTGACCAGTGGCAGGTAGTGTTGAACCAGCGATTCCTCGCGGGAACTGCCCGGAATCACGCGGCGGTTTTGCGGCCACAACACGTTTGGCTTCACCTCGACGTTGCGCCGGGCCGGCGTTTCCGGGGCGCAGACTCTGGAGGGGATGTTCGTTTGCTTGTGCGCGGTTGTTACATCGGCTGGAACGACACTGACAGGCGCCCGTCGCGTATCGGAGCCGGAAACAGCCGGGAGATTGTGCCGGACCCGCTGCCGTCGGATGCGGGTGCCCGCGCTGACTGTGGTGGTGGACGATCTCCGTCTGGTAGAATTTTTTTCTTTGGTCTGTTTCATATTTTTCTCTTCACTTGAACCGCGCAGACTTACCTTTAGCAGGCGGTCTGCCAGCCCATGTTCTTGTGCGCGCGGAGGCGTCTGGATTTGGTTGTCGGTGGGTGTTTTTGAAGATGAGACAGTCGCCGCAGGATCTCCTGCGATGACAACAAAACCCTTTGCCAGCATGGCGAAATCTTCTGGATGAGTCGTGTCGGCTGGCGCGAAAAGCAATGATGATGCAGCCTTAAAAAAATTTCTTGGCCACCGCAAAATTGGCGCGCGATGGGAACGACATCGGCGAGGGCCAGTCTTCAGCGTGTCTCAAATCATGACAGTTATGCCGCCATACCGTCCACTACCGGGACACTCGATCGCTTACATGTCCCGCAACTGTCAACTTTCTCGTCACGTTGGAGTGCTTGCTGGCTCGCGCGCATGGAAAGTAGACACCATCTCGATGTTTTTGAAATTAAAGTAATGAAGCCTCGGTAGTGCGCGGTTCTACCGTCCCAAAAAGAATCTCGCTGCGCCCGGCGCCGCAACCCACACTACGGTCGCTGTGCCTGCTGTGATCCAACCTGCTGAAGCGCGCCGTCTGGCTGAAGACGCCGCGCGCGTGAAAAACTGGAAACGCTGGGGACCGTACCTCGCCGAGCGTCAGTGGGGCACCGTCCGCGAGGACTACTCCGCCACCGGCGAGTGCTGGGACTACTTCCCCCACGACCACGCGCGCAGCCGCGCGTATCGCTGGGGCGAGGATGGCTTGCTCGGCCTGACGGATCGCGAGTGCCGGCTTTGTTTCGCCCTCGCGTTGTGGAACGGGCGCGATCCGATTCTCAAGGAGCGCCTCTTCGGCCTCACCGGCCCGGAGGGCAACCACGGTGAGGACGTGAAGGAATGTTATTACTACCTCGACTCCACGCCCACGCATTCCTACCTCAAATCGCTCTACAAGTATCCGCAGGCGGAATTCCCCTACGCCCGGCTCGTCGAGGAAAACCGCCGGCGTGGGCGTGGCGAAGCGGAGTTTGAACTCGCGGACACCGGCGTGTTCGACGAGAGCCGCTACTTCGACGTGTTCGCCGAATACGCGAAGAACTCGCCCGATGACATTTTCATCCGCGTCACCGTCGCCAATCGCGGCCCCGAGGCCGCCACCCTGCACCTGCTGCCCACGCTCTGGTTCCGTAACACCTGGACGTGGGGTTGCACCCATGAAGGCTGTTCCCTCAAGCCCCGCATCGCCCTCGCCGGCAACGGCACCCTCGTGGCCGACCACGAGACACTCGGCCGCTCCCGCTTCGCGGCGGGCGCCGCCTCCGACGGCACTGCGCCCCGCTGGCTCTTCACCGACAACGAAACCAACGCGCAAAAAATCTTCGGCGGTGAAAGCCACGGGCGCTTCGTCAAAGACGCCTTCCACGACTGCCTCATCCACCAGCGCGCCGACGCGGTGAACCCGAAAAACTTCGGCACCAAGGTCGCCGCCCACTACCCGCTCACCGTGCCCGCGCGCGGCGAAGTCACCGTCCAGCTCCGGCTCTGCCCCGACGCGGAACTCGACGACGTCTCCTTCGGCCCCGCCTTCGATCAATGCTTCGTCGAGCGTGTCCGTGAGGCCGACGAATTCTACGCCGCGCGACTGCCCGACCACACCACCGGCACCGAGGCCAGCGCCGTCCGCCAGGTTTACGCCGGCTTGCTCCACTCCAAACAGTTCTACCACTACGTCGTCAAAGACTGGCTCGACGGCGACCCCGCCGCGCCGCCACCGCCCGCCGCGCGCAAACAAGGCCGCAACCACGACTGGCCGCACCTCTTCAACCGCGACGTCATCTCCATGCCCGACAAATGGGAATACCCCTGGTATGCCGCGTGGGACCTCGCCTTCCACACCGTCGCCTTCGCGCGCGTGGACCCGCACTTCGCCAAGGAGCAACTCGTCCTCTTCCTGCGCGAATGGTACATGCACCCCAACGGCCAGATCCCCGCCTACGAGTTCGCCCTCGCCGACGTGAACCCCCCCGTCCACGCCTGGGCCGCCTGGCGCGTCTATAAAATCACCGGCGCCAAGGGCCAGCGCGACCGCCACTACCTCGCGCGCGTTTTCCAAAAGCTCCTCATCAACTTCACCTGGTGGGTCAACCGCAAGGACCTTCGCGGCAACAACCTTTTCTCCGGCGGCTTCCTCGGGCTCGACAACATCGGCGTGTTCGACCGCTCCAAGCCGCTGCCCACCGGCGGCCACCTCGAACAGGCCGATGGCACCGCGTGGATGGCCTTTTACTGCACCACCATGCTCGCCATCGCCCTCAAGCTTGCCGAGCGCGAGCCGGCCTACGAGGACATGGCCAGCAAATTCTTCGAGCACTTCATCGCCATTTCCGACGCCATCAACACCCTTGGCGGCACCGGCCTGTGGGACGAGCAGGACGGCTTCTACTACGACCAGCTTCACCTCGACGGCCACAGCGTCCCGCTGCGCGTCCGCTCGATGGTCGGCCTCATCCCGCTCTTCGCCTGTGAAATTCTTGAGGCCAACGTGATCAACAAACTCCCCGGCTTCACTCGCCGGATGAACTGGTTCCTGGAAAACCGCAAAGACCTCGCGCGCCACATCTCCTGCATGAACCCCAGCGCCGACGATCAACACACCCACCGCCTGCTGGCCATCCCCTCGCGCGAACGCCTCGAACGCGTTCTCCGCTACCTGTGCGACGAGTCCGAATTCCTCTCCCCGCACGGCGTGCGCTCCCTCTCCAAGGCCCACGAGCGCCACCCCTACGTCCTCCACGCCAACGGCGACGAACACCGCGTGGACTACGCCCCCGGCGAATCCACCACCGGCCTCTTTGGCGGCAACTCCAACTGGCGCGGACCGGTCTGGCTGCCGGTGAACTATCTCCTCATCGAGGCGCTCGAACGCTTCCACCATTTCTACGGCGACACCCTGCGCGTGGAATGCCCCGTCGGCTCCGGGCGGCTGCTGAACCTGCGCGAAGTGGCCGCTGAAATCTCCCGCCGCCTCGCCTCGCTCTTTCTCCCGGACGCGCACGGACGCCGCCCGTGCCACGGCGGGGATGAGCGATACGCGCGCGACCCGCACTGGCGCGACCTGCTGCTGTTCCACGAATACTTCCACGGCGACACCGGCCGCGGCCTGGGCGCGAGCCATCAAACCGGCTGGACGGCGCTGGCCGCCCGGTGCCTGGAGGATTTGGCCCGCGGGCGGAGCGGGTGAGGGAGCGGAGCGGGGCAACACTGCGGCGTGGTGTTAGCCCGGCTGGGCCTTAAACTGGTTCCCGCTTAATAAACTTCCCCTCCAGCTTATCGGGAGACTCAATGGTTCGTCTTTCGCAAACTCTTTTCCTCAAGGGGCCGAATTTTATCCTTATCAATAAAATCGCGACTGAACACACGGATCACTTTGCCGTCCGCGTAAACGACAGAAAGCCACATGAGTTCTTTGCTGCCCGTCATGCCAAATTCGATAGATCCGTAATAGCGAATCTCGCGACCTGCACCCAACGGCTCAGTGATGTGTGGTCGCCCTAAGCGGCGTTCTACCAGCGTCAGAGGGGAACCGAGCGCGACCTCGTACGGATCAAACTGTTTGACAAGAACCGAGAATTTTCGCTCGCGCGCGCTCTGTGAACCTGCACCCGCTAATTTCTGAGCCAGTAGGAATGCGGCCGTAAGGCCGGGGTCCACCGAACGTTTGGGGGGAGTCTTCGGTTTGAGTGCCGCAGTCAACCGTGGACCGATCATGTCTTCGGATCGAAGGACTGCCGCAAGCCGAGCTTCAGGATCGGTCATTACACGGTAAATGGCCCACGTTCCTTTATAGGGTTCCTTTCGCTGTTCAGATGGAGGTGGCTCGCAAATTCCTGCCAGATGATCGTTGGTGAAAACAAGGTGATAGTGTCCGTACACGTCGTTGCGATAATAGCTGACGCACCGTGTGATGCCGTTTGAAAGTACGGCAGTAAACTGGTGGTCGCCACGAGCTTTGAGTAGCTCTGCCACCTGGTGTTGTGTGAGGCCGTGCCGAAGACTCGCCAATGCGACGGGTGCAACGTTCGGTGACGCTCCTTCAGCCGCCAATTCGTTGCCCGCCATTGATAGCACCAGCGCGGTGAACACTAGTAAGCGGCGAAGGGGTTGTCGTTTCATCCGGTGTTTTTGGCGTTTCAACATATTCGTGCGGACTTTGGGCCGTATCCATCTCGGCTCGCGCTGCGAAATTGAATTTCCCCGCCGCCGTTGTCGAGGCCCTTTTCCCGCCCGCGCGCCGGCCCGCCGTGCCGACACATCCGGCGGCTCCACACCGGAGCGCCAACGGCGCGGGCCATGCCAGCCTGGGCCAACGGCCCAGGTAAACCGGCGACCGGGCGGGAGGGCTGAAGGCCCGATCCAAATCCCGCGATGGACGCCCCCGTTGGCGCGGGCTTTCAGCCCTTGGCGGCTGGTTGGCCGGCGACCTGGGCCGTTGGCCCAGGCTGGCATGGGTCGGGCCTTTGGCCCTGCGGACATTCGCCGCCACTTTCCACGCAACTCGCTGTCATTCAAGGTTCTGTCCCGCATCATCCCCGGTTTGGTAACGTCCAAACTGGACGGTCGGCTGGCCATACTTGGCGGTCGGCTGACCCAACTGGGCGGCTGGATGGTGCAACTGGACGGTCGGCTGACTCAACTGGACGGCTGCACCACCATACTGGACGCCCGGCTGGTCAAACTGGACGGCTGAATGCCCGAACTGGACGCCCGCCTGTCCAAACTGGGCGGCTGATTGGTCAAACTGGACGGTCGGCGGCGCAAACTGGCCGGCCATACGTGCCCACTGGACGGCTGGCGCATGGCACGGGGTGTTCCAGTTTGCTCGCTCTATTTTCCCGCTTGCACCCACCGGCGAATCGGCGCAGCCTGCGGCCAACATTCCGGGCGCGGTTACGGTCCCTGTTGGATGGACCGGCGTTCGGGAAACGCAAACATCAACATCATTCAAGGACATGGACGAATATTGGGAAATCACACACGACCGCGCCGTCAAGACCCAGGCCGTCTGGGCCATGCAACCGACCTTTGCGCTCAACAAACTTAATCGCACGCAGCACGGCGCGCTTTCCGACAGTCTGCCCGTGCTGGCTCAATTGCGCGACAACAAGGAGAATGATCTCACCGAAGCACTGGCCGCCAAACACACCGTTTTTGACAAGCTCGCCAATGTGGCCGTCCGCGTGCCGGGGCTGCTCCAGGCCATGTTGGATGAGGAAGACGAGCTCCAGGATCAACTGGACCCCATCTTTGCCATTGATGCGGGCATCTCCGAGAATCACACGCTGCGCCGCTGCCGGCTGGTGCTGCCCTTCTGGACGGATGTGAATGCCGCCCGCGCCACCGCCGCGCCGCCGCAGGCGGCCGTCACGATTGATTACCAGGGAACCGCCGTGGGCGTGGGCGAATTCGCCTCGTTGATCTCGTCGGCCATTGGCACGCAGAAGACCGAGGCCGACCGGTCGCGCGACGTGACCAACGCCAAGAGCGCCTTGCGCACCGCCGACCGCAAAACCGATCGCGGCAACAAACGCTTTTACAAGGGCTGGCTCAAAGCGTATCCCGCCGGCACGCCCGAGGGCGACGCGGCGCTCTCCCAAATCCCCACCGAGCAGGGCACCCCGCCGCCGACGGCGCTGGAGATCGCGACCCTGACGCCGTTGCCCGATCACACGGTGCGCGTGAACTTCGCGGCGGGTGGCGGTGCGCACGCGACGACGAAGGAGTTGCAATACCAGTTGCCCGGCGAGACCGAGTTCGGCCACACCACGCCGATCACGGGCGCGCAGATGATCGTCGGGCCGCTCAGTGCGGGCGCGACGGTGAATTTCCGCACGCGCGTGGCCAACTCCACGCCCGGCACGGTGACGAGCGCGGTCAAGACGGTGGTGGTGGCGTAGTGGCGCTGGCGCCCCGCCAGCGAAAGTCCAGCGGGCGCCCCGCCCGCAGGAGGTTCGACGGGCGGGGCGCCCGTCGGACTGCGGCAGGCGAGGGCGCCTGCCCCACTACGGCACGGTGACCAGTGCGGTCAAGACGGTGGTGGTGGCGTAGCGGAGGCGGGGAAGTTCATAGTTCAAAGTCGCTTCAACCCGAAATCCGAAGGCCGAAATCCGACGCCCGAAATAAATCCGAAGGCCGAAGGCCGAAGATCGAAAGGCCGCGTTCCTGCGGGTGTGCGCGGAACGGTTTTTCCCACGGACCGATGCGCTCGATATCAGCCTTCGGAGTTCGGCCTTCGGGCTTCTTTCGGATTTCGGGAATTCGGAGTTCGGATTTCGGATTCAACCGGTGTCGGGCAACGAGCATTCATTTGATGCTTTGAGCTTTTTCCCTTTTCCCCGCGCCGCTTTGCGCCTTTAATCGCGCCATGCACTGGCAAAAAATCGCGCTCATCGGCGTCGGTTTGTTGGGCGGCTCGTTGGGGCTGGCCGTCAAACAGCGGCGGCTGGCCGGGCGTGTCGAGGGTTGCGTGCGGCGGCCCGCGAGCCTCGCCGAGTGCGAGGCGCTGGGCGTGGTGGACCACGCCAGTCTCGATGCGCGGGCCGTGGTGGACGGCGCGGAGCTGGTGGTGTTCTGCACGCCGCTGGCGCAGATGCGCGGGATGGCCGAGGAGCTGTTGCCGGGATTGCAGGCCGGCGCGCTCGTCACGGACGTGGGCAGCGTGAAGGCCAGCGTGGTGCGGGAACTGGAGGAGCTGGTGGCGGGCGCGGGCGGGCATTTCATCGGCAGCCACCCGATGGCCGGCGCGGAGAAGACGGGGCCGGCGGCGGCGCGCGAGGATTTGTTCGTGAACGCCATCTGCGCGATCACGCCGACGAGCAATTCGCATCCGGAGATGGTTCACAAGCTGGAGGGTTTCTGGCGCACGGTCGGGGCGCGGCCGTTGAAGCTGTCGCCGGAGTTGCACGACGAACTGGTGAGCCGTTCGAGCCACCTGCCGCATGTCATCGCGGCGGAGCTGGCCAATTACGTTCTCAGCCCGATCCATCCGCCGGAGCAGGGGAAGCTGTGCGCGACGGGCTTTCGCGACACCACGCGCATCGCGTCGGGCTCGCCGGAGATGTGGCGGGACATCTGCCTGGCGAACCGCAGGAATCTCGCGCGGGTGCTGGGCGTGTTCATCGAGGATTTGCAGGAGTTCCAGCTCGCGCTGGAAAAGGAGAACGTGAAGGCCGTGGAGGAATTTTTCCACGAGGGCAAGCAGCGGCGCGATGCGTGGTGCGGGCGGGAAGCAGGGAAGGATGAACGATGAGGTGTGAAGTATGAATTATCAAAAGGCGGTGGGCGGCGAGGACGCTTCGTTACGCACGATGAGTCGGACGGGGTTTGAAATGCTATTGGCAGACTTCAACCTTCAACCTTCCTAACCACCGCTCCCGTGTCACTGCCCCAACTCATCGAGATCGTTCCGCTCGCCGCGCCGGTGTCCGCGCAGATCACCGTGCCCGGCTCCAAGAGCATCACGAACCGCCTGCTGGTGCTGGCGGCGCTGGCCGAGGGCGAGACGACGTTGCTGGGGGCGCTGTGGAGCGAGGACACGCAGGTGATGGTGGAGTGTTTGCAGGAGCTGGGCTTCATGGTGACCGTGGCGCCGGACGCGCACGAGCCGGGCAACCGCGCGATCACCGTCTATGGGCAGGGCGGGCGCGTGCCGCGCGGCGGGACGGACGCGCAGCCGCTGGGCTTGTTCGTGGGCAACGCGGGCACGGCGGCGCGGTTTCTGGCGGCACTGGTCTGCCTGGGCGAAGGGGTTTACCGCCTGCACGGCGTGCCGCGGATGCACGAGCGTCCGCAGACGGCGCTGTTCCGGGCGTTGCGCGAGCTGGGCTATCGCGTGGAGTCGCCGAACGACAAACTGCCGGTGTTGATTCACGGTGCCGGGCCGCGCGCGGGCCGTTGCCGCGTGACCGTGGAGGAGAGTTCGCAGTTCGCATCCGCGTTGCTTCTGTGCACGCGTGTCGGCGGCTGGCGCGTGGAGGTGGACGGCGAGCAGGCCGAGGAAGCGCCCTACGTGGTGCTGACGAGCCGGCTGATCGAACAGTTCGAGGCGGAGTGCGAGATCGCCGGCATGAAGTCGGGGGCCCGGGAATTCCAGATCGAGCCGGACGCGTCGAGTGGCAGTTACTTCTGGGCCGCCGGCTGGTTGTTGCGCGCTGCGGGCGAGCGCACCATCATGGTGAACGACTGGCCCGTGCCCGGCTGGCAGATTGACGCGGCGTTCGTGGACTTCCTGCCGCTGCCGGCGACGATTTCGCGCGAGGGCCAACTGGGCGACAGCATCATGACCGCCATCGTGCTCGCGCCGCTGCACACCGCGCCGGTGAAGTTCACCGATCTGGGCCGTCTGCGCGTGCAGGAATGCGAGCGGGTGGCCGCGTTACGCGCGGAACTGACGAAGTGCGGCGCGCGGGTGGTGGAGACGGGCGACACGCTGGAGGTTTTCCCGTCGCGGCTGCATGGTGCGGAGATTGAAACGTATAACGACCACCGCATGGCGATGTGCTTCGCGATTCTCGGATTGAAAATCCCCGGCATTAAAATCAAGAATCCCGCGTGCGCGAAGAAAACGTTCCCGAACTTTTTCCAGAAGCTCGCCGCGCCGCCGCCGCGCGGATTGGGCGCGGTGATCCTGGATGGCACGGGCCGCAAGCTCGCGGCCGACGAATTGTTCGCGGATTGAAAACCCCCGCGCCGGAATTGAATTATGACTCCTGTGAAAATCGAACTCGGCGAGGTCGGCGAACGTTACGCGCAGCGCGCGGCTAATCCAGTGAAGCACCCCATTGTCATCGCCATTGACGGCACGAGCGCCAGCGGCAAGAGCACGAACGCGAAGCTCGTCGCCCAGGCGCTGGGCTACGTGTACGTGGACACCGGCGCGATGTACCGCACGCTCGCCTGGTACTGCCTCAAGAAACAGGTGGACCCGCACGACGCCCGTGCCGTTGCCGGCCTCTGCCGCCGGTGGAAGACCGAACTCGTGTGCGTGGAGGGGTGCGTGCGCCTGCTTGTGGACGGCTATTTCCCGGAAAAGGAAATGCGCACCGCCGAAACCAGCGCCGCCGTCTCGCACGCCGCCGCCGTGCCGAAGGTGCGCGAATGGATGAAGAAGAAGCAGCGCGAGTGCATCCAGTTCGGCAACCTGGTCATGGAAGGCCGCGACATCGGCACCAACGTCTTTCCCGAAACGGATTTCAAATTCTACCTCGACGCGCATCTCGACGAGCGCACCAAACGCCGCGAAGCGGAGGGCGTCACCGAAAATCTCGCCGCCCGCGACCAGCGCGACAGCCAGCGCGCCGCCGCGCCGCTGATGATCGCCCTCGGCGCGAAGGTCATCAACAACTCGCAGATGACCTCGGCGGAGACCAGCGGGCTGATCCTCGCGGAGATGAAGAAGTTGCTCGCGGATCGCGAGGCGCGTGAGCTGGTGGCGGGGCACAAGCCCCGGTGGTGAGGGGACGTTTGCTCCTTCGGCTTCGCCGCGATGAATGTTCCGTATTTCCTCGCCTGGTGTTTCTTCCGGGTGTGCTTCGGAGTTTTTTTCCGGGCGCGCTTTCATCATGCGGAACGGGTGCCGGCGTGCGGGCCGGTGATTCTCGCCGCGAACCACGCGAGTTTTTTTGACCCGCCGCTGATTGGTTCGGGTCTGCGACGCATGGTGAATTTCCTCGCGCGCGACACGCTTTTCCCCGTCCCGGTGGTCGGTTGGTGGCTGCGCGCGTGGCGTGTGGTGCCGGTGGACCGTGAGGGTGGCGCGACCGGCCTGCGGAACATCCTCGAACGCCTGCTGTCCGGCGTGGTGATTCTGCTTTTCCCCGAAGGCACGCGCACGAGCGACGGCCGGTTGCAACCCGCCCGTTCCGGCGTCGGCCTGATCGTCATCAAATCCACCGCGCCCGTCGTGCCCGTACGGGTGTGCGGCACGTTCGACGCGTATGGGCGGCACCATCGCTGGCCGCGCCCGCGCCGGCTGACGGTCTGGTACGGATCGCCGATGAATTTCGAGAAGCTTCGCGCCGAGGCGAAGACGTGTTCCAAGCCGCGCCTCAAGGAAATCTACGCCGAGGTGGCCGTCGAAATCATGGCGGCGATTGCGACGCTGGACCCGACGGCATCCGGCGTGGGGTCGCCAACGCCGCCGCTGGTTCCGGGCAATCTTGGGAAATGAAGCGAACGGAACCGCTTGTTTTCAACAGATTCATGTCGGCGAAAACTTCGCCGACGGCTGCTAAATGATAAATGCCTGATCGCTGGTCGCCCGCGCCGGGAGGTAAAGGGTGAAAACCGTTCCCTGCCCCACGTTGCTGTGAAGATGCACCGCGCCGTGGGCTTCTTTTAACAGACGATTCACGATGCACAGACCCAGACCGGTGCCGTGGGATCGGGGTTGAGTGGTGAAGTATGGCTCAAATACTTTCGACATCACTTCCGGCGAAATGCCAGGACCATTGTCCTGCACCGACAACGCGACGAGGGGGGCCAGGTTATGAAACCCTTCGCGATTGATGAATCGATCCTGAGGGCCGTCCTGAAAATGGGCCAGGTCGAGCGGATGGGCCTGCAGTTGAGCCCGGACTTCCACGCGATGGTGGTGCGGCGAACATTGAAGGGCGTTGAGCGTCAGGTTGAGCAAAATCTGAATCAGATCCGTGCCATTGATCAACACGGTCATGTCTTCCGCCAGGGGGTGGATGAGGAGTTGATTGTGCTTGGCGCTGGGATGCACCCGCAATAACTCGCGTAAATCGCTCAGAATCTGGTTCACCCACACGCGGGCGTTCTCACCCGGATTCTGCCGGAGAAAGCTGAGGTAACGACGCGATATCTCGATGCAAGCGGTCACCTGACGGGTAATGCGCTTGAGCCGGTCCTTCACCATTTCCAGATCTTCTCCTTCGATCTGCGCCTCTTCGCTGATGCGCTGGTTAAGGATCTGGATCAAGCCGGAGATGATGGTGAGCGGACCGTTGATGTCATGGATGATGCTGGCGTAAATCTCACCCCGGGCGCGGACGATTTCCTCTTCGAGCTTTTGCTGCTGCAACTCGGACTGCAATTGCTGGAGTTTGATCGTGTTATTACGAATTTCCCCAGCCAGCGTGCGCCGTTCCATCGCGGTGGCGACGGCGGCGCGCATGGTCGAGATGTCGAAGGGTTTGTTGAGATAATCACAGGCGCGCAACCGGAGCGCTTGCTTCATGGTGTCCGGAGTCTCGAAAGCAGTCATCATCACCACCTCGATGGTGGGATCCACGAACTTGAGGCGCTCCAGCACCTCGATGCCTGACATGCCAGCCATGCGAATGTCGAGCACGGCAACATCCACCCGGTTTTGATCAGCAAGTTGGATGGCCGCAGCCCCGTCGCTGGCCAACAATAGATGGTAATCATCCTTGAAGATGACGCGCAGTGATTGGCGCGCGCCTTCCTCGTCATCCACGATTAACAGGGTGCCACGGCGCGGTTGGAGAGCGGGCTTGCCATGGCCGTTGCCGTTGAAACTGAGTTCCAGAGGAAGTGTGGCCAGCATGTTCAATTAGAATTTAGGACCGTCATGGTCCATACCGTGTTGTAAACTTCTGAGTTCTGCTGCGGGAACCAGGCTATTCGCCAGGCGCATCCCGCCGCCATCGTTCGCAAGTTTCACCGAATCCAAACCAAGATTGCCGCCGCCATTGCGGCCACAACCCCACTGCCGACACTCTAAGCCCCAGTGCCATCCCGGCTGTCGCGGGGCCATCCATCCGCCCGCTCTTCGACCAGCAACAACAAACCGCATTCAAAAAGAACCGCCAAACTGGACGGGATGGATGCTAAGGACATCGCATCACGCCACAAGCAGAATTATTCAAAAGTTATTCACCAACCATCAGCCGGTTGCCCACCGGTTCCTGACAGCCGGTTGACGGATTGCCTTCACGCCCCCGTATCCGGCGGCAGGGAAATTTGGACGACCCCCGCTTTGCCGGCTTCCGGCGTGACAATGTGAAGCTGCCCATGATGGGTTTCGATAATCTTGCGCGTCACCGTCAGCCCCAGACCCAGACCGACGTTTCGCGTGGTGTAAAACGGGGACGGAACACGCAGCGCCGCCTCGGCGGTAAAGCCGCTGCCGTGGTCCTGAACCTCGATGCGCACACCGGACGCGCCGTTGACACAGGGATCTGACTCGGTGCGCACCTCCACGGTGGCATCGGACGGGTTGGCCTGAAGCGCGTTGAGCATGACCTCGGACAACGCGTGTTTGAGCGCCGCACGATCACCCGCAACGATGATCGGCTGCTTGCCATTCTCATACTTCAGGTGAGCCGACTTGGCGGGGAGGTGCTTTTTCGCCTCCTGGTAGGCATCCTCGATCAACTGGCCCAGCGGAAACGCCTCCTTGGAAGCAACTTCGTCGCGAGCGAGGAACCGCATCTGATTTATCAAACGGGAAATCCGCTTCACACCGTCCGCCAGCGCCACGTCCAGGGAAGCGCGAAACTCCGGATCCCGGTATTTGTCCGCGAGCAATTGCTGATGGGTGGAGAGCGGGACGAGCGCGTTGCCGATTTCGTGCGCCAGCCGATCCGCCATGGACTTGACCAGGCGCAGATTGGCCGCTTCGATTTCCAGGCGTTGCAATTGCTCGGTTTTGGTCTGGTCCTCGACGATCAACAGCACGGCGTTCGGCACAGTCGAGTTCTGGCGCTGGAACGGCACGATGGTCACGGTGTAAACGGCCTCCGGCGTTTCGGCGGGCTGATACTTGAACGTGGCGATGCCTGCGCCGGTCTTGAGCACTTGATACACTTTGCTGCCGAGCAACTGGGGCAGATCGCTGAACTCCAAATCCGCCGCGCGCCGGCCAGGACGGCTGAAGCACGCGCGGGCCGCCTTGTTCGCATGCAGAATCGCCAGATCGCGGCTGACCACGACACAGGCGCTGCTCAACTGGCGCAGAATGTCCGCCATCATCTCGTGGTTCGCCGCCAACTGGTCGTGCAACCAGATGTTTTTCACGGCCAGGCCCAACTCCTCGAGCAGATGAAATATCAACTCCAACTCACCGTTGGCCAGCGGCTCGCCGGTCAAGCGCCCGTCAAAAACGGCGACGCCCACGAGTGTCTCCCGGTCGAGCATCGGAATGGCCACCTGCGCGCCCAGCAACTCAAACTCCTTCTGCATCTCCAGATCATCCTGCGCCTCCAGGCTGTCCCGCCGCAGGATGCGGCCCTGGCGAAACAGGAATCCGCCAATGCCCGCCTCAAAAGACAACTCGAAGTGTTCCAGCAACCCCGGTGACAAACCAATCGCGCACGCGGAACGGAACCGGCGGCTGTCCTCCAACGCCGGCGTGCCCGCGAACAACGTGACCGGCTGGCGCAGGAACACGGCGGCGCGGTTCACGCCGATGATCTCGCGCAGCAAAAGCAGAAATTTTTTGAGCAACGCCTCCGCGCACAGCGAATGCGTGAGCACGCCGGAGAAATCCCGCAGCACTTCCAGAGTTTGAAACGCAGTCTGGCCGGCGACGACGGGAGCCTTGGCCATTTCAGGCACGCGTGTGGCCGCCGGACGGGCAACCGGCGCGCGGAGCGGCGCGGACGGCAGCCGTTCCAGAATGGCATTGAGCAATCGTCCGCGGACGGGTTTCGCCAACACATGCGCCACTCCGTGCAGGTAGGCCTCTTCTTCCCACTCCCACGGCCGCATGCCGGTGAACACCAGCACCGGGCAGGCGGGCAGGCGGCGGCGGATTTTTTCAATCGTCCAGAGGCTCTGGACAGAGGCGGACTCGACATCAATGAGGCAGGCATCGGTCGCGCCGTGGATCAGCAGCGGCTCGGCCTCTTCGAGGTTGAGGCGATGAATCATCCGATACTCTTCCGGTCTGATCGCCGCACGAACGGCCTCGGCAAAATCGGGATGCTGAGCCAGCACCAAGAGCGTCTTCATTAGCCGATGACGTCGGCCAGTTCGCGGCCGGCGTTGGGATACATCAGGAGCACGGACGAATTACTGCCGAAATCGATTCGTGCTGGCAACTGAAAGTTCACACAATAATTTTGAACGAAACTTTAACTCCCGAAAACACTGCGGCTCCGAGGCGGTGTGCCCGACACCCTCGCTCAGTTCGCCGAGATCAACTTCTCCCAGAGCTTGTCGTTGAGCAGCAGCTTCTGCAAAAACTCCTGGCTTTCCTCCGGAGTGGCGGGCTGGTTGGGATTGGTTGGCAGCCGCAAGGTAAAGCTGGTGCCCTGCCCTTCCGCGCTGCGGGCTTCAATCTTGCCCCCGTGATGATGCACGATGAAATAGCAGGCCATGAGGTTGATGCCGTATTCCAAAGGGCTGTCGCTGCGCACCACGAACGGATCAAACAACAGCCGGAGTGCCTCCTGCGGCAGTCCCGGGCCGTTGTCGCAGACCCGCACTTGTATTTCCGTCCGCGCCGGGTCTGCAGACGGCAGGGCTTCGGCTGAGAACTCCACCAGACTGCCGGGGGGAAGGCTGACGATTTCATCTTTAAGCAACAGCTCGAAAAGCCGGTAGAACTTCACCTCGTCCACCATCAACGGCGGCAGCGAATCGGGCACGCGGTTTTCGACGCGGATTCCCTTCGCGCCCAGCGCGTCCTTGAGTTTGTCCACCACGTCGGTGATCACCTGGCGCAACCGCGCCGGATGGTTGAATTCGACCGGCGCGTTCCCCGATGCCGACCACAAATCCTTGAGCATGGTGTTGATCTTGCCGATTTGCGCCTGGACGTTCTGGTAGTAGTCCTTCCAAAAATCCGGATTGCGCAGGCCGTCCAAGTCCAGGTTTTCCTCCTGCAACTTGGTCGGCGCTAGGTCCAGAAAGGTTTTCACGGCCACCAGCGAGTTACGGATGTGATGACTCAGGCCGGCAGCCAGCAATCCGAGACTCATGATGCGGTCCGCGATCATCATGTTGTGCAACACCGCCAGCTTTTCGCGCAGCAACTGGTCCCGCTCGCGCTGGACGATGAAAAATTCCAGTCCGTGCTTGAGCGTGGACTCCAGTTGCAGCGGGTCCCACGGCTTGCTGACGTATTTGTAAATTGCGCCGGTGTTGACCGCCGCGATGGCCGCGTCCACGTCAGTGAACGCCGTGGCCATGATGCGGATGATGCGAGGCCGCAGCGCGCGCGCTCGTTCGAGCAGCCAGACCCCCTTCTCGCCAGGCATCCGCTGATCGGTCATCAGGAGACCGATTTCGTCCGCGTGTTGCTCCAGCAGCTTGAACCCATCCAGCGCATTGGTGGCGGTAAGAATGCGGAACTGGTCCTCAAACGCGCGCGCGAAATACTTGAGTGACTTCTCCTCGTCATCCACGTAGAGAATCGCAAACTTCTTGTAGTCGTATAATGTTTCCATGCTCTCCGGTTCAGCGGGTCTCAGGCCGTGGTGGGGGGCGGCTCGACCGGAAAAGTCAGCGTGAACTCGCTGTATTTCCCTGGCTCGCTCTTCACCGCGATGTGCCCGCCGAACTCCTGCACGATGCGGTGGCAGATGCTCAAGCCCAGCCCCATTCCCTCGCCCACGTCCTTCGTCGTGAAAAACGGATCAAAGATCTTGTCCATCGCTTCCGGCGCAATGCCAGCCCCGTTGTCCCGCACGCACAACAGGCTTTGCCCGTTTTCCACCCGGCCTTCAATCCAAATCGTGGCGCGCTCCCCGGCGGGGAACGCTTTGGCCTTGAGCGCATCAAGGGAATTTTGCAGCAGATTCACCAGCACCTGGATCAGCTTGTTCTTGTTCGCCCAGATGATCTGGTCAGCGCCCACCACCTGCTCGATCCGCACCCGATCCTTCAATTCGTGGCTGAGGAAACGCAGGGCCGATGTCACCGCGTCGGCGGCTTTCACCGCGTCACGTCGCTCATTCTCATGGTGGCTGAAGCTGCGCAAATCCGAGACAATGACACGCACGCGGTCCAACCCCTCTTCCACATCGCTCAAGACCTCCGTGAAGTCAGCCTGCTGATCGGCGGCTAGGAGCTTGCCCTTCTTGCGCAGGGTAAACAGGCCGGTTACGGCGAAGTTCAGCGGGTTGTTGATCTCGTGGATGATGCCCGCGCTGAACCGGCCAAGCGACGCCAGCTTCTCCGTCTGCACCAGCGCGGTCTCCGTCTCCTTGAGTTGCTCAATCGCGGTTTCCAGCGCCTGATTCTGCCGGGCGAGCTGGTGCTGGAAGTGAAACGACGCAACCAGATTCTTGATGCGCACGTGCAGTTCCGTCGTCGAAAACGGCTTGGCCAGGAAATCGTTCGCGCCGGCGGAAAGCGCCGCCAGTTTGGTTTCCTCGTCCGCACGCGCCGTCAACAAGATGATCGGGATGCCCTGCGTGGTCGTGCGCTGGCGCAACTCGCGACACGCCTGCAAGCCGTCCTTCTCCGGCATCATCATGTCGAGCAGAATGATGTCCGGCAGGAACTGCGCCGCCTTTTCAATCGCCTGCTGGCCGTCCACCGCTTCGAGCACTTGATATTGATCCTTCAACTGCGACTTGAGGAAACGCAGCATGTCCGGCTCGTCATCGGCCACGAGCACCTGCGGCCGGTCGCCCTTGCGACCGCTTTCCACGGGTCGGAGGGCCTCCGCCACCGGCATCAGCGCCGGGAACAATTCGGCGCGACGGTACAAATTCGCCAGCCACTCGTCATTCGACACCGTGCCGCCACCGCGTGACCCGGTGGAAGATTCCGCTGGGGCATCTTCGTCTTTGTCCACCACCGGAACCGCCGCCGCTGGAAGATACGGCAGGCGCACCGTGAAAATGGCACCCGCGTTCAACTGGCTGGCGACCGATACGTCGCCACCCTGCGCTTCGGTCAACTCCTTCACCAACGCCAGCCCGATGCCAACGCCCTGATACTTGCGCCGGGAAGAACCGTCCGCCTGCCAGAAACGGTCGAAGACGAACGGCAGATTGGTCTCCGCAATACCCACGCCCGTGTCGGCGACGGTGATAACCAACTGCTCACCCGCCCTCGCTGCGCGCACTTCCACGCGCCCGCCCGCCGGCGTGAACTTGAGCGCGTTGAACTGGAGGTTCAAAATGATCTTCTCCAGCTTGTCGCGGTCCACCATCACCGTGCCCACGTCGGAGGCGGTGGCGGTCTCCAGACGCAGCCGTTTGTCATCGGCCACCTGCCGTGCCGCACTGGCCAGCCCGCGGATGAACTCCCCGATGGCGACCGGCTCCCGCCTGATCTGCATCACGCCGGACTCCAGCCGGACAAGATCGAGCAGGTCGTTGATGAGTTTGAGCAGTCTCATGCCGTTGGCGTGCATGGTGCCGAGCAACTGGCGCGTCGGCTCGTCGAGGACGTGCGCGCGACGTTGCTGCAATGTTTCCAGCGGCGCGAGCAGCAGCGTGAGCGGCGTGCGCAACTTGTGGCTGATGTTGGCGAAGAAGCGGCTCTTCAACTCGTCCAGTTCGACGAGCTTGCGGTTGCTTTCCTCCAGCTTCCGCCGGTTCTCGTTCAATTCGTGGCGCAGGGAAAACTCCAGGAACCGGAGGCGGTTGTAAAAAAAGTTTCCAGTGACGACGATCGCCCCGGTGCAAAAGATGAAGTAGCCGTTGTTGACGAACATGCGTGAATCAAACGTGGACGGCCCCAGCAGACACGCCCCGAGATACAACGACACGATGATCGTCACGGCCACGAGGCTCTCGATGAGCGTCGCCTGGATGACGGAACTGACCGCGAGGATGACGAGGTTCAACCCGGCGTAATAGGTCGAAGCCAGTCCCTCCGTGCTGGCGATCATGAGGCAGATGAACACCGCGGGCACGACGTACCAGCCCGCGCACAGGATGCGATACTGGCGCTCGGACCAGCCCTTCTGGCGCAACGCCACGAACACCAGCGCCGCCAGGGCCGAAGTACAAAGCCGCAGTTTGAAAAAGTAAGCCAGATGCTCGTGATAGACGAAATAGTCCAGCACGTAGCCCATCGGCATGAGAATCATGACCAGGATGCAGGCGACCTTCGAGTTGCGGATGCTGTCCGTCAGCGTGTAGCGGGCGTAAGCCTGCCGGATCTCGGGGGCAACTGGCGCGTGGGCGCTCATGGCGTGGCGGGCTTGCGCAGTTCCAGGATGAGATTGACGCCGGTGACGTCGGCACAGAGGCGAAGTTGGTCGGGATGGGCCGCGTCGGGCCGGAGGTCGCACATTTGCCGGCTGTCACGGTAGATCAAATGCCACTCGAGCACGTAATCGAGCATGTGCCGGATGGGATTGGCGGCTTCCACGTTGGTCACAACCAGCAGCCCGCCGGGAGCCAGCATTTCATAAAACACGTTCATCAACTGCTTGCAGACTTTGTCCGGCAGGTAGTCAAACAAACCGGCGCAATAAACGTAATCATATTTTGGCATGCCTTCGACCGGCTTGGATCCCGGCTTGAGCAACTGCACCACCGATTTCTTGACCAGTTGGATGGGCGTGCTGCGCCGATGCAGCGCCTTCTGCTCCTGCAACGCCCGCTGGGCGTGTTGAAGGGTTTCCTCGTTGAAATCCAGCAGGGTGAAATGCGCCCGCTCACAAACGTGTTGGTCGCGCAGAAAGCGTTGTACCTCCGCCGCCGGGCCGCAGCCTAGATTGAACACGCGCGCCGGGCGACTGGGCGTGCCGGCGCGGACGGTTTCCTCGACCAGCTTTTGCGTCAGATAATCAATACGGTTGCGGTGCGCCTCGGCGGGCGGCTGGAGCAGGAACCAGACGTTCAACAGCTTCGCAAAAAGGGACGCACCTTCGTGCGGGTCGCGTAGAATCATGTTCACCATCTCGTAATCGCCCGCGTAGCCCAACGGTTTGGTGAACGTGCGCCACGCAAACGGCGCGCACAGCATCAGCGGATGAAGCTGCCGCTTGACGTAGGTGTGATGTACGGGCCGCCACTCCGCCGGAACGCCGGCGGCGAGGTGCTCGAATTTTTCAAAGAGCGCGTTCAGTGACGGCACCACCGGCTGGGCCAGTTCCTGCACGAGGTCGTTCTCCAGTTGCCGCCGGTCCCCGGCGGGCGTGGAGCGGACGCCGAGTTCCACCTGTTCCAGCCACAGCCGCAGATCCGTCAGGAACATTTGCAGATCGCCGACGAGCAGTTTGAATTCGGGCTGAATCTTGAAGGCGCGCTGCCACTGATTGAAAAACTGCTGGTAGCTGGCGCGCAGTTTTTTCGTTTGCGGCCTGAGCGTAAACACGTCCACATCCAGCCACGAATCCTCCAGCGTGGCTTCACAGACCAGCGTGGTGCCGAGATTGACCAGACTGCTGACGACGGCCCGGCCTGAATAAACGGTGTTATCGTCAATGACAATTTTGAAGTCCGACAGCACTTCGGCGGTGCGCAACAGGGCTTGCGCGCCATAAATTTCAAAGGCCACCTGGTAGCGCGTCACGCGCGTCAGGGCCGCGCGAATTTCCATCCCCTGGCTGGTCTGGCAAACGACCTGGGAACTCTTCTCCGCTGTTTGCTTTGTCGCGTACGTGTCCATGACTGTTGCCCGCAATCGTCCGCGATCTCCGCGCGTCGGGCCGCTTTCTTCTTGAACATGGCGTCTCCCAAGCCATAAACCAAGGGCGAAACAACCACTATGATCAAGTTCGTCTATTGCGTGCGCCGGCTACCCACCCTCTCGCCGGAGGCGTTTTGCAAGTACTGGCTGGAACGCCACGGCCCCTTGGTCAAGCACTACGCCCACGCCCTGCGCGCGCGCCGCTACGTCCAGAGCCACACGCTGGACACGCCTTTGAACCACCACGCCCAGACTCCGCGCGGCACCCGGCCGCCTTATGACGGCATCACCGAGGTCTGGTGGGACAGCGAAAGCGACCTGGCCGCCGCCCTCGCTTCGCCAGAAGGTCAGGAAGCCAACCGCCTGCTCGCCGAAGATGAAGCCCGTTTTTGCGACCTGCCCAACTGCTCGGTTTTTTTCACCGAGGAGCACACGATCTTTTAGCCGGCAGTTGGCGCCGCGCGACCATACACCCAGCCCGGCCGGACCGGAACGCCCCGCCGAAAAGTAGTGACGGCATGGATCGCCAGCCTTAGAACCACTCCCAACATGAACATTTCGCGATGCCCGTTCACTTGGACGCGCCCGCCCGCGCGTTTCACCCTCCGCGCTTTCGCACCGCTCGCATTCGTTGCCCTGCTGGTGCTGCGCCCCGCGCCGGCACCGGGCCTGGGCGTGCGCATTCCCAATCAGGATGCCGAAGCCATCGCGCGCGGCAACGCCTTCGTCGCCACCGCCAACAATCCCTCCGCCCTCTACTACAACCCCGCTGGCATCACCCAGCTCAAGGGCCACAATCTCCAGGTCGGCATGTTGAACTACCTAGGCGTAACCTCTCAATACCGATCGCCCACGGGAACGCTCAGCAAAACGGACTTCGAAGTGATCCCGGTGCCGCAACTCTACTACACCTACTCGCCGTCCAACTGTTCGCTCGCGTTTGGCGTCGGCCTCTACGCGCCCTTTGGCCTCGGCCTGGTGTGGCCGGAGGACAGCGGTTTCCGCTCGCACACAATCGAGGGCCGCCTGGAATACATCACGGTGAATCCCGTCCTCGCCTGGCAGGTCGCTCCCACGCTGTCGCTGGCAGCCGGGCCAACGATCAATTATTCCAAGTTGAAAATCCGTCGCGGCCTCGCCTCAGCCACCGATGAACTTCGCTTTCGCGGTGACAACTTTGATTTCGGATTCAACGCCGGCATCCTCTGGCAGCCGCACGAAAAGTGGTCTTTCGGCGCAAATTACCGCGCCGCCACCGCGATTGATTACGAAGGCACCGCCACCTACAATCCCCCGCTTGCCCCGGGCCTGCCCACCTCCGCTCACACCTCGGCCAAGTTCGACTTCCCGCAGATCATTTCAGCGGGGGTTTCCTTCCGGCCCACGCCGGACTGGAATTTTGAAATCAACGCCGACTGGAGCGACTGGGAAACTCTTAACACGGTTTCGTTGCGGGGTACCGCCCCTTTTGGCTTCCCCGGCGGTGACCTGCCCTTCACTTTGAACTGGCGCAACAGTTGGCTCTACGAAGCCGGCGTCACGCGGCACCTCGGCCCGCGCTGGTCCGTCAGCGCCGGCTATTTCTTCAGCACCAAGACTACTTCCGAGACCGACTTCAACCCCATCGTGCCCGACACGGATTTGCACGTCGGCAGCCTCGGCGTCAGCTACAAAACCGAACGCTGGCGTTACTCGTTGGCGGGGCAAATCATCACGGGCCCCTACCGGACGATTAACACGAGCACACCGAGTCCCGCCGACGCCTTCAATCCGGGTCTTGCGGGCAAGTCGTCTGCCAACGGCCAATACCGCTTTATCGTCCCGGCCATCACCTTCTCGGTTGGCTTACATTTCTGATTCAGGTTAGACGGACTGACTCGGTGAATCCGCCATCTCACGGATGGCCGGCAAGTTTCACTACACGCTCTCCCCCGCCGCGTGTCCGGAGGCCCAGGCCCATTGGAAATTGTAGCCCCCCAGCCAACCGGTCACGTCCACCACTTCGCCGATGAAATACAGGCCGGGCACCCGCCGCGTCTCCATCGTCCGCGACGAAAGCTCCGCCGTGTCCACTCCGCCCAGCGTCACCTCCGCCTTCGCGTAACCCTCCGTGCCGGCGGGGCGCAACTCCCAATCGTGCAACCGCCGCGCAATAGCTTCGAGCTGCGGCGGCGTCAGGCGCTTCATCGGCTGCGATGGGGCAAACTGCGCGCACCACGCCTGCGCGAACCGGCGCGGCAAATGTTCGCTCAACACCGTGACCAGTTCCCGCGCCTCCCCGCGCGCCGCTTGCAAGATTTCCAACGCCGGCTTGTCCGGCAACAAATCCACCCGCAACACCTCCCCCGGCGGACAGTAGTTGGAAACCTGCAAAACCGCCGGCCCGCTCAGTCCCCGGTGTGTGAACAGCAGATTCTCGCGAAAGTCCTGTCCATCACAACGCGCCACTGCGTCCACCGACACGCCGCTCAGGCTGGCGAAGAATTCCCGCTCGCTGTCCGGGAACGTCAGCGGCACCAGACCGGGACGGGACGCGATGAGTTTCAAATCGAACTGCCGCGCCAGCCGATAGCCGAAATCCGTCGCCCCCAGTTTCGGAAAGGAAAGACCTCCCGTTGCGATCACCAGCGACGCAGCCGTGAAATCCCCCTGGCTCGTCGCGACACGAAAGCAGGTGTCCCGGCGCACGTCGCGCACCTGGCAGCCGACTCGCATCGTGACCCGCGCCTCGGCGCATTCGGCCAGCAACATCTCGACGATGGCGCGCGAACTGACGTCGCAGAACAGTTGGCCGAGTTTCTTCTCGTGCCACGCGATGCGATGCCGCTCGACCAGCGCAAGGAAATCCGCCGGCGTGTAACGCGCCAGCGCCGATTTGCAGAAGTGCGGATTCGCGGAGAGGAAGTTGTCCGGCCCCGCGCGGAGATTGGTAAAGTTGCAGCGTCCGCCGCCGGAGATGAGGATCTTATTCCCCGCCCGCCCGGCATGTTCGAGCAGCAGCACGGAGCGCCCGCGTCGCCCGGCGGTCAAGGCGCAGAAGAGTCCCGCCGCGCCGCCGCCGATGATGATGACATCGTAATTCATCCTCCCGGAACTGTGCGAAGCCGCGCCCTGCCAGCGCCGGGACTCAGAGCCTGTTTGAATAGTGGCGCTGGCACCCTCGCCAGCGAAAGTCCTGCGGGCGCCCCGCCCGCCGGATGCAGGCAGGCGCGGGCACCTGCCCCACTACCCATTTCCAACCAGGCTCTCAGGCGATCAGTTCCTTCACGACGTGCCCATGCACATCGGTCAGGCGAAAGTCCCGGCCCGCGTGGCGGAAGGTGAGCTTCTCGTGGTCGAAGCCGAGCAGCGCGAGCACGGTCGCGTGAAAATCATAAACGTGAACCTTTTTCTCCGCCGCGGCGAAGCCGAACTCATCCGTCGCGCCGTGAACGTAGCCGCCCCGCGCGCCGCCACCGGCCATCCACATCGAGAAGCCGTGGTGGTTGTGATCGCGCCCGTTGATCTTGCCCGCGTTGGAGCCGGGCGTGGGCAACTCCACCGTGGGCGTGCGACCGAATTCGCCGCCCCAGATGACGAGTGTGGATTCCAACAAGCCCCGCTGTTTCAAATCTTTCAACAACGCGCCGATGGCCTGATCGCAGGACTTGGCGAGGTTGCGGTGGTTCACCTCGATGTCGTCATGGTTGTCCCACGGCTGGCCCGCGCCGTGCCACACCTGCACGAAGCGCACGCCCCGCTCGATGAGCCGGCGCGCGATGAGGATTTGCCGCGCCTGCGTCCCTTCGCCGTACATCTTGCGGATGTGCTCCGGTTCGCGGCTCACGTCGAAGGCGTCCGTCGCGTCCATCTGCATCCGGTAGGCCAGCTCGAAGGACTGGATGCGCGCCTCGATCTGCGCGTCCTCCTTGCGCCCGCGCCGGTGGCGTTCGTTGAGTTGCTGCAACAAGTCGAGCTGCTGCCGCTGTTCGGGCAGCGAGCTGTAGTTGTTTTTAATGTGCTCGATGAGCTTCTCGATCTTGGTGTGCTCCGTGTTGATGTAGGTGCCTTGAAAAACTCCGGGGAGAAAACCGCTCTGCCAGTTCTGCGATTCCTGAATCGGATAGCCACCGGGGCACATGGCGATGAAGCCGGGGAGATTCTGGTTGTCGCTGCCCAGGCCGTAGGTCACCCACGATCCCATGCTGGGCCGCACCTGCCGCGCCTCGCCACAGTTCATCAACAGCAGCGACGGCTCGTGGTTCGGCACGTCCGCGTGCATCGAGCGGATGACCGCGATGTCGTCAATGCTCTCGGCCACATGCGAAAAAAGTTCGCTCACCTCGATGCCGCTCCGTCCGTATTTCTGGAACTTGAACGGCGATGGATAAGCCGCGCCGGTTTTCCGTTCGGTGCGGGGATTCTCCATCGGCAACAGCTTGCCCTTGTATTTTTCCAGCAGGGGCTTGGGGTCGAACGTGTCCACATGCGACGGCCCGCCGTTGGCGAAAATGTGGATGACGCGCTTGGCCTTCCCCGGAAAGTGCGGCTCCTTGGGCGTGAGCGGATTGGTGAAACCCTCCGTGGCCCGCGCGCCGTTGGGCAAACCCATTTGGCCGAGAACTCCCGCCAGGCCCAGCGCGCCCATGCCCATGCCGCAACGGCTGAGAAATTCGCGGCGCGTCAGGGCCAGATGCTCCAGATTGGGCGCGTGATGTTTCATCGCATTCAAAGTATCCGAATGCTTCTGACGGGCGAAGCGGGAAGTTTATTGAGATTTTGTTGCGCCGCGCCGCAGTCTCGCAGGAAATCTCCGCCTCGACAGACGCAAGCCGTCCAACTAATATTACCACCATGAACGCTGTAGCCGAAATCGGGAAGAAAGTCTGGACCGAGACCGAATTACAGGCCCTGCCAGAGGACGGTTACACCCACGAGATCGTCAACGGCGAACTGGTTATGAGCCCGAAGAACAACTTCTTTCACGGTGACATCTGCACCCGCCTGTTGATTGCCATCGGCAACTTCGTCAAAGAGCACCGACTGGGCGTCGTGCTGGACTCCAGCACCGGCTTTTGGATGCACAACCGTAACTGCCGCGCTCCCGACATTTCTTTCATCACACGCTCCCGCCTCGTCAGCACTGGCTTCAGCCCGCGATCGAATCAGTTCTTTCCCGGCGCGCCGGACCTGGCGGTGGAAGTCCTCTCGCCGAACAACACTCGCGCCGAAATTGACGAGCGGCTCAAGGATTTTTTCTCCAGCGGAACGCAGATTGCCTGGATCATCAATCCGGACGACGAATGTGCCGAGGTCTGCCACTCGCCCACGAAACGAAAGCTCATCGGCTCCGGCGGCCTGCTGGACGGCGAACAACTCCTGCCCGGCTTTCAATTCGCCATCGCCGATTTGTTCACTGACTGGAACTGGCAGTGAAACAGTTCCCGCGCGGCCAGACGCTCCCTGCGCTCCGCTCTAAGAGCGTGTAGGAAATGTGGGGCGGACATCCTGTCCGCCGGTTCTGGCGGCATCCTGTCGCCAGTTTCAAGCACGCGCCATTGGCAACACGGGGCAGAGATGCCCCGTGAACCGTCAGGCTGGAAGCCTGACCCACATTCTCAAACACGCCCTACGCCGCCGCCTGCAAGGTGATCACCTCGCTGGCCGCGCCGGAGCCGGTGCCGTTGAGCGGCACGATTTTTAACTTCACCGTCGCGCCTGCGGGTACGCCCGTCAGTTCCGCCTCGCTGTCGTCCACCGTGGCCGCCAGCACGAAATCCGTGTCCGTGCCCACCACCTGCTTGAGCACCTGGTAACGCGCCGCCCGTGGCGTCTCCGGCCAGTCCACCGTGATGACGCCGCCGGGCTGCGCCGTGGCCGTTACGTCCTCCACCCGCTCCGGCACGCGCGGGTCGCCCGGGATGCGGTCGAAGAACTTGAGCCAGCGCGGGTCCGCCGGGTCGAGCACGTTCTCCAGTTCCTTGCGCAAGCTGCTGATTTTCTTG
>JANNEF010000295.1:0-10310 GCA_031378375.1 Verrucomicrobiota bacterium
GGTCGGGGGGGGGGTGGGTTTGGGGGGGTTTGTTCCCCCGCCCCAAACCCCGCGCCCGCGGCTTTTACCCCGCCCGGCCCCCCCGCGCCGCCCGCCGCCGCGCAGGAGGGAGTGCAGCGCGTGGCCGTGACGCGCGTGCGGCCCTGCCCACAGCAGCCGCGCAAGGATTTCGCGCCGGAGGCGCTGCGGGAACTCGCGGATTCCATCCGGGAACAGGGCATCATCCAGCCGCTGATCGTGCGTGAGCGGGATGGCGGTTTCGAATTGATTGCGGGGGAACGGCGTTGGCGCGCGGCACAATTGGCGGGGTTGACTGAGTTGCCGATCATCGTGCGCGAAGCGGACGACCGCGCGGTGCTCGAGCTGGCACTCATCGAGAACCTGCAACGGGAGAATCTCAATCCCATCGAGGAGGCGCAGGGTTACGCCCGGCTCATCGGGGAGTTTCAATTGCGACAGGAGGACGCGTCCGTAAAGGTCGGCAAGAGCCGCGCGGCCGTGGCCAACGCACTGCGATTGCTCCGGCTTCCGCCTGATGTGCAAACGCAAGTTCGCGATGGGCGGCTGTCCGTCGGACACGCGAAGGTCATCCTCGCACTTGCCAGTGCGGCGGACCAAACGCTGGCCGCCGAGCGGGTGCTCAAACAGTCGCTGAACGTGCGCCAGACTGAGGTGCTGGTGTCGGACTTGATGAAGCCCGCCCGGGCCACCGGCTTGGGGGCCGTGCCGGCGATCGTGCGGGATGCGAACATCGCCGCGCTGGAAAACCGGCTCCGCGAGCGTTTCGGCACGAAGGTGCAGTTGCGCTACCGTCAGGGTAAGGGAGCGGTGGAGATACGGTTCTTCAGCGACGCGGAGTTGGAGCGGGTGTTGCAAATCGCCGGCGTGAAGCTCGAATCGTGAACACTCCCGCCATGGATCCCGAAGTCTTCCGCGAGCAATGCGCCGTCAAACTCCTCGCCAATGTCGAGCGTGCCAGCCGGTTGCGCGCGTTCGTCGGGTTGGACGGATTCGTTGACGAAATTGTCCATGTCGTGGACAAGCGCGCCAACGCCGAATCGTTCCAACGGCTGGCGACCATCACGCAGTTGAGCAGCCGCATCGGCGGCGCGGCTGGCCAGAGCACGAACGTCGAACTGGTGAACCAGCGCACCAAACTCGGTGGCAACGGCCCGATCATGGCCAACGCGCTGGCGCGACTGGGCATCAAGGTCACCTATCTGGGCGCGCTGGGTTATCCGAACATGCACCCGGTGTTCAACGAGTTCGCGCGCCACGCCGAGGTTCACAGCATCGCCGAGGCGGGCCACACGGACGCGATGGAGTTCGAGGACGGCAAGGTGATGCTGACAAAATCCGTGGCGTTGAACGACATCACCTGGCCGAACATCCAGGCGCGTTACGGACGCGACTCGTTCATCGAGAAATACACCGGCAGCGATCTGGTCGGGTTCGTGAACTGGACGATGATTCCCTACATGAGCGATCTGTGGGCGTCGTTGCTGGCGGAGTTCTGCCCGAGCGATCACACGCATCGGCGCAAAATTTTCTTCGACCTGGCCGATCCGGAGAAGCGCACGCCCAAGGACATCCTGCGGGCGCTGGAGTTGATCGCGGCGTTTGAAAAATATTTTGAAGTCATCCTCGGCCTGAACGAAAAAGAAGCTTACGAAATCGGGCGCGTGCTGGGCTTGAACACCGCCAACCGCACGCGCGAGGGCTTGAGCGTGCTGGCGCGGGAAATCCAGGCGCGCGTGCCCATCAGCAGCCTCGTGGTGCATCCGGTCGCCTACGCGCTGGCGGTGACGGCGGGCGTAGTGTCCCTCGCCGACGGGCCGTTTGTGGAGAAGCCGCTCATCACCACGGGCGCGGGCGACCATTTCAACTCCGGCTATTGCCTGGGCAAGTTGCTCGGATTCGACAACGCCTTCAGCGTGCTCGTCGGCGCGACGACGAGCGGTTTCTACGTGCGCAGCGCCCAGAGTCCGAGCATTGATGACTTGGTGGAAATGCTTCGGCACTGGCCAAGCGAATGATCCTGCCCATCGTCAAATACGGCCACCCGGTGCTCCGGCGAAAGGGCGCACGCATCGAGTCCATCACGCCCGACATCAAACAGTTGATCGCCGACATGTTCGAGACGATGCACGACGCCAACGGCATTGGCCTGGCGGCGCAGCAGGTCGGTCACGCGCTGCAACTCACCGTGCTGGACGTCCGCGAGGCGACGGATCGGCCCTCGACGCTCGAACGCAACGGCCAACCCGCCGATGTGGCGGCGTTCATGCCGCTGGTGTTGATCAATCCGTCGGTCAAACCGTTCGGCGAGCCGGCGACGGGCGGTGAGGGTTGCCTGAGCTTCCCGGAAGTTTACGCGCAGATCACACGGGCCGACTCGGTGGAAGTCACGGCGTTGAACGAGCGCAATGAGCGCGTCGAATTCAAGGCCGGCGGACTCCTCGCGCGGGCAGTGCAGCACGAAGTCGATCACTTGAACGGCATCCTGTTCATTGACCGCATGACCACCGCCACCAAGAATGAAGTGCGCGAGGAATTGCAGCAGATCCAGGAGGAAACCAAAGCCGGTCTGTCAGCGGCCGCAAAAACCCGCGGGCGGTGACCGGCGCGTTGATTCCCCGGAGATTTTAATGAAGCCTCGCAACGAATCCGGCGTCCGTTTACATGCCGTTGACAACATTTCCAAAAGCACTGATAACCCTGCCATGAAACACAGCCAACAGATCTCCCGTCGTGCATTCCTTCGCGCCAGCCGCAACACCGCCATCGGCGTCGGTCTCGGTGTCGTGGCGCCCAACATATTCCTGAACCGGACCAAGGCCGCCACCGGCGTGAATCCGAGTGAATTCATCCGCGTCGGCTTCATCGGTGTTGGCGGCCAGGGCAACAGCAATCTCAACGCGCTCCTGAAGAACGCCGTCGCCGTCTGCGACGTGGACAAGGACCGCCTCGCCAAGACCAGGGCGCGTGTCGAAAAGGCGAACAGCCGACCGTGCGCCGCGTTCGGCGACTACCGAAAAATGCTGGAGAGCAAGGACGTGGATGCCGTGCTCATCGCCACGCCCGATCACTGGCACGCGCTGCCGACCATCCACGCCTGCGAAGCGGGCTAGGATGTTTACTGCGAGAAGCCGCTCTCGCTAACCATCGCCGAAAGCCAGGCCATGGTGAAGGCCGCCCGCCGTTACAAGCGCGTCGTGCAGACCGGCAGCCAGCAGCGCAGCGACCCCAAGTTTCTCAAAGCCTGCGAATACGTCCGCAGCGGACGGCTCGGCAAAATCAAACGGGTGCTCGTGGGCCTGCCGGGCGTCAACTACGCCGATTACCTGAAGAAGGACGCCAAGCCTCTAACCATTCCCGACAGCGCGCCGCCGCCCGAACTGGATTACGAAATGTGGCTCGGCCCGGCTCCGTTCCGGCCCTACAACAAGAACCGCCTTCATTATCTGTTCCGTTTCTTCTGGGACTACTCCGGCGGGCAGATGACCAACTGGGGCGCCCACCACCTCGACATCACCCAATGGGCGCTGGGCATGGACGAAAGCGGCCCCACCGACATTGACGCGAGCGCGGAATTCAAGAAGGAGCTTTACGAAACACCGACGACCTTTCACATCACCTACCAGTACGCCGGCGGCACCCTCGTCGAGTGCGACAGCGGCGGCAACAAGGAGAAATACAAGATGGGCGCGATCTTTGAAGGCGAGAAGGGAACCATCTACGTGAACCGCGGCGCGTTGGAATCCACGCCCGATGGAATCCTGGAGGAGGCGCTCACCGACAAGGATGTTCACCTCTACGCCAGCAAGAGCCATCACCAGAACTGGCTGGAATGCATCAAGAGCCGCAAGGCGCCGATCTGCGACGTGGAGATCGGCCACCGCTCCGCCACCGTCTGTCACCTCGGTAACATCGCCATCCGCATGGGCCGCAAGATCAAATGGGACCCCAAGGCGGAAAAAATCGTGGGCGACCCCGACGCGAGCAAGTGGTTAAGCTACGCCTACCGTGCGCCGTGGAAACTGCCGACGGTGTGATTTCGCGCAAGCCGGTTTCGCCAAACGCGCAGTTCAACACCGAGATGAGACCGGCTTGTTCGGTTCGGGCAAGCTCCGAGTCCTCCTTGCCTCTGCGTTGAACGCGCCGTTTTTATCTGGAGAGTGGTCGCGGATGGTTTGCCCACGACCTCAACAAACTTTATGAATTGGAAAACACTCTTTGCCTGGGTTGTTCTGCTCTTGGCCAACGGTCACCTGCTCGCCGCCCAAACCAAAACCGCCGTCGAAGTCGTCGCCGATCTGCTGGAATTGTTTCCGTCGGCCCAGATTACCAATTGCTCATCGTGGGAAGTGCGCCGCCCGTCCGTTGCCGGCGGCGTGAAGCAGAACGCCATCTTCGAGCACCCCGTCACGCCCGAACGTCCCGCGCGCGCGGAGTTTCAACTCCACTTGCCGGACGCCTCCCCGGGCGATCTGCTACTGTTCGCATTCGACATCGCCATCGCCGACGGCGTCAAGCTCACCCCGCGCGACGACGGCGTGCGGTTTACCGTGGAAGTGGACGGCAAAAAAGTTTTCACCCGCGAAACTCGCGAGACACGCTGGCAATCGCACGCGCTGGATCTGACCCCGCTGGCCGGGCGGCGCGTGCCGCTGGCGCTGTTGACCGACCCGATCACCAACAGCAGTTACGACTGGGCGGTGTGGGGCAGCCCGCGCGTGTTGCGCTTTCGCGGAACGGGCGGGGTGAAGGCGGATTCGCCGGGAAAAATTTCCTCCCAGCTTTCCAGCGGCGTGTTCGCGGTCAAGCCGGCGGCGGAAGTCAAAGTGCGCCTCAAGCCTGCGGGCGGCGGCAGCGCCGTCGAATGGACGGCACCCGCGCAGGCGTGGCTCGCGAAGGACTTCGATTTCCCCGCCGCCACCGGAGTCGAGCTGGAGTGGGAGCCGAAGGACGCGATCCCCGCCGCGAACCTGCTCGTCGCCGCCTATCCGGCGCGACTGGAACTGCTGACCGTATCCGCGACGCGCGCCGTGGTCTTTGCCGGTGAGACTGTGCCAGTGCGCGTCGAACTGAAAAACGACGGTCGCGGCAAACTGGAAGCCGGCGAAGCCACCCTCAAACTCCGCGCCGGTGAGGAATCCGTCGCCTCGCAAACTCTGCCGGCCATCGCGCCCGGCGAAACCTGGCGCGGCGAGTGGAACTGGAAAGCGCCCGCTGAACCCGCCGCGCTCACACTCCACGCGCAACTGATCGCCCCGCAGCCCTTGGCCGAAAAACGCACTGTGGTCGAGGTCTTCGCCCCGGTGCTGCCCGGCGACACCTGGAGCATTCAGAACGAGCAGATCAAAGTGCAGTTTGTTCCGCAGGCGGGCACGTTCGCCTTCGCGCGCGTGTTCGCACGGCAGGCGGACGACTGGACGCCCGTGGCGGTGTGGCGGCCACTCTTCCAAATCGTCGCGGAAACAAAAGCCGGCGCGCAGACTTTGGAGATCCGCCCGCACACCGCGCGGCAGACCGCCGACGGGCGGACGATGGAATTCTCCGAAACCATCCGCGATGCCGACGGAGTCGCGTGGGAAACGCGCCTGCGCGTCGCGCTGGATTCGAATCAGCCGATGGCCCGCGTGCATTACGAGTGGAAAGCCGCCGGAGCGCGCGAGGTGAAGGCGCTGCTCGGCCCCAACCTCTACGTCGGCGACGGCACGACCGGCGAGGCGAAGACGTGGGGACTGTTCCCCGGCCTGGAATATCTTTACGGCGCGGAGCGGTCGTCCAACCCGCGTGACTTCGCGCCGAACCTCGCCGACCGTCGCACGCCACACCCGCACAAGATCACCGTGCCGCTGATGGCCATCACCATCGGGCCGGACAGCCAGGCGCCACCGGAAAAAGCCGCGCGATTCTTTGCGCCCGATTCGCTCAAGGACCGTTCGTCCGCTGAGGCGGCGCAGCTCAAAGCCCAAAGTTCAAAGCTCAATTCGGACTTCACCGTGGCGCTCACCTGGAACCCGCACCAGAAATGGGACGGCGAACACGCGTTTCCCGCCACGCGCTTCGCTTCGCCGAACTTCGACGAAGGCATGAGCAACCATCGCCTCGGCCTGTTCCTGCCTTCCGCGCCGGACTTTGTGCCGGAGAATTCCGACCGCGCCGCCAAGCCGTATCCGTTGCCCGCTGGCAAAACACTGACCCTTGATGCCAATCTCATCGTCGCGCCCGGCCCCGTCACCGTCGCGCTGCGCGAGTGGCTGCGCGACACGGGCGGCCTGCCGAAACCCAGCGCGTGGCCGCGCTCCTTCCAGGAGGAACTCGACATTTGCCGTGCGGGCTTTTTGAAAACCGTGTGGAGTGAAGCCGACGAAAAATGGCGGCACTGCATCGGCTGGGCCGCGCAACACGCGCCAGGCTTTGCCGCGCTGCTCTGGCTCGATGCTCAGATCGCCGCAAAGCCGGCGGCGCGCAAAGCTTCGCGCGAGCGCGTCGAACTCGCCGCGACCAACATGCTGCGCGCCGGCGGCGCGGGCGTCTTCGCGTCGCAATCCGGCTGTCACATCATGCAGTGGGAGTTCCCGTTTCTTTACGGTCACCTGCCGGAGGCGATGACGGCGATTGATGGTCAGGTGCGTCACTTGATCCAGTCACAGCAACCCGATGGCGGCTGGCTTTATCAGCCCGGCAACACCGAGCAGGCCGATCTCGGCCAGGCCGGCGACTCTGTGCTCGGCACCTGCGCCAACCGCGCGTCCACGCTGCTTCGACACGCGCGGATCACCGGCGACGCCGCGTCGCTGGCAGCCGGGGAAAAGGCGCTGCGCTTCATGGAACATTTCCGTCTGCCCCGCGGCGGACAGACATGGGAATGCCCGATGTACGAGCCGGACATTCTTGCGGCGGCCTACGCGATCCGCGCGTACCACGACGCCTGGCGCGTCACCGGCAACGCGCGCTGGCTGCACAATGCGGTGTATTGGGCCGAGACGGGCGTGCCGTTCATCTACCTCTGGTCGCTGCCGGACAAGCCGATGATGCTCGGCGCGACAATTCCGGTTTTCGGCAGCACGTTTTACACGCACACCTGGCTGGCGGTGCCGGTGCAATGGTGCGGGCTGGTTTACTCCTATCACGTCTTTCATCTCGCGGAGGATTTGGCGCGAACGCCGTTGCCGAAAACTGATTCACCGCTGCCGCTCGCGCTGGATTTTTCGGCGGCGGACTGGCGGCGCGTCGTGGAACACATCACCGTCAGCGGCGCGCACCAGCAGTTCGCCGACGGCGAGAAGATTGGCGCGTATCCGGACAGCATCGCCAAGTTCGAGACGCGCAACCCGGCCTTCCTCAACCCGGAGGACCTTTTGGTGAACGTGCTCGCGTTGCATGGCTACGACCCCGACGTGAAAACCGCCCGAACGAAGAGCGTGGGTGGCGACATCGTCGTCAGCTCCGGGGCGCGCGTTCAAAATCTCCAGACCACCGCGACCGGCGTCCGCTTTGAACTCCGCGCGCTCCCCGGTGAACCGAGCCACACACTGGTCGTGGGATTGAAGCCGCGCGAAGTGTTGCTCAATGGCAACCCGCTGACCCAGTCGGCGACTCCCGTCCGCCGCGAGGCGGGCTGGTGGTGGGATGAGAAACAGCAACGTTCGTTTCTGACGGTCCCCCAGGCGAAGCCGGTGGCGGAGGTGGCGATTGTGCGGGAGTGATTTCGTCGGGCAATTTTCTGGTCAATCGCTCAGACCGGCTGCCTTGCTTACCACGCTGCCCGGCTGGAGACCGAGTGGAAAGTGGACTTCGGCGCACGGATTTGTAAGCTGACGCCAGCAACCATGATTCGCACTTCCATCGCTTGCGCTGTGATGCTGCTGGCCCAGATGGCTCTCCCCGCTGCGGGGCCGGAGTCCACGGCCCGCGTTTCCAAGCCGTTCGCCGGGAAATTCACGCTGGAAAGCGGCGAGGTGGCGGCCTTCATCGGCGGGGCCAATTTCGTCGCGGCTCAATTCAGCGGTTACATGGAGACGCTGCTCACGGCCGGCTTCCCGGATGCGGGCGCGCGCTATCGCTGTCTGGCATGGGAGGGCGACACGGTATTCGAACAGCGGCGCGACTTGAACTTCCCGCCATTGCGCCAGCAACTCGCGCGGGTCCGCGCCAGCATTGTCGTCGCCCAGTTTGGCCAGAGTGAGGCCCTGGCTGGAGCAGCGGGTTTGGAAAATTTCGTGATGGCGTACGAGAAAATACTGGATGACTTCGCAGCGCTGACGCCGCGCATTGTGTTGGTGTCGCCGGTTCCCTTCGAGAAGTCCGAACCACCGTTGCCCGACTTGGCGGTGCGCAATCCGGAACTTCGCCAATACGTCACCGCCATCCGCGAACTTGCGGAACGGCGCGGTTGTCTGTTCGTGGATCTGTTCACGGCGTTGAGCAGGGACCCGCGGCGCGAGGGCCGGCTGACCAGTGACGGGCTGCACTTGTCACCGCAAGGTGAATGGATCGTGGCGCGGGAAATCGCGCGGGCACTGGGGTTGAAGGAGCTGGCGCAACACGTAAAAGCGGATGCAGCCACGGGCGCGTTGCAGCCAGCACCGTTCGAGTCGCTGCGACAAAGCGTGCTGGTGAAGAACCGGCTCTGGTTCCACTACTGGCGCCCGACGAACTGGGCTTTCCTCAACGGCGACCGCGCCAACGTGCCGAGCAGCTTTGATCACCGCAACCCAAAGGTCCGCTGGTTCCCGCAGGAGATGGAGAAGTACGGCCCGCTCATCGAATCAGCGGAGGCGAACATTTACGAAACTTGTCCGCGACGCGAACGAAAGGGGGCGAAATGAAGTTCAAAGCTCAAAGTTCAAAGCTCAGGAAAAGCACCAGGCATCAAAGCTCGATCGGTGGCGCGCTCACCTGCTTGGGCGCAAACCAGACAACCACAGGCGTCCAAAGCGCGGGGTGCCATCGACCGCTGGTTGGAGTTCGTTATTTTGTGTTTCTCTTGAGCTTGGGACTTTTGGCTTTGAGCTTTCTTCCCGCTCTTCCCGCCGCCGAGAGCCACGATCCCGCTGACGAACTTGCCTCCTTCCGCATCGCTTCCGGCTACGCCGTCAACCTGTTCGCCTCGGAAAGCGACGGCATCGTCAACCCCATTTCGATGCGTTTCGACGCACGGGGCCGCCTCTTCGTCGCCTGCAGTTGGGCCTACCCGCAGATCGAGCCGGGGCAGAAGGTGGACGACAAGATTCTCGTGCTCGAGGACACCGACGGCGACGGGCGCGCGGACAAGTCGAACGTGTTCGCCGACGGCCTGTTCATGCCGATGGGGATCGAACTGGGCGACGGCGGCGTTTATGTCGGCAACGGCACGGAGTTGCTCCACCTGAAAGACACTGACGGCGACGGGCGCGCGGATCAACGGCGCGTGGTGCTACGGGGCTTCGGCACGGGCGACACGCACCAGAACATCAACTCCTTCCGCTGGGGACCGGGCGGCGAACTGATGTTTTGCCAGGGCTTGCACGCCTACTCCCGCGTCGAGACGCCGTGGGGCAACGAGAAGCTCGAAGGCGCAGGAGTCTGGCGTTTCCGTCCGCGCTCGCTGCGGCTGGACCCGTTTCTCGACGGCTCGATGGGCGCGCACAACCCGTGGGGCGTGGACTTCGACGACTGGGGCCAGCCCTTCAGCGTCGCGGGCAACGGCCACGGCATTTATTATCTGCTGCCGGCGATGGTGCGCACCGACCACTTTCTCGACTTCAAACAGATCGCCAACAAGTCCCTGAAATATTGCGGCATGGACATCATTGGCAGCAGCCATCTGCCGGACGATGTGCAGGGACTCATCGTCACCGGCGGCTTTTTGAACAACGCCCTCTACTGGTACCGGCTCACCGAAGATGGAGCGGGTTACAAGGCCACCGAAGTCCCGCCGCTCATCCAGTCCACGCATCAGAGCTTCCGCGCGGTGGACGTGAAGGTCGGTCCCGAGGGCGCCATCTACGTCGCGGATTTTTACAATCCGATCATCGGCCACTATCAAAGCTCCTTCCGCCATCCCGACCGCGACAAAACCCGTGGTCGCATCTGGCGCGTGACGGCAAAGGGCCGTCCGCTGGTGAAGCCGCCGCAACTCCTTGATGTGCCGCTCGTCGCCGTCCTCGATCAGCTCAAGTCCACCGAACTCTGGAATCGCTACCACGCCAAGCGCGTCCTCGCCGATGCCGACACCGACGCGGTGATGCGCGCGATGAAGCCCTGGCTCGCCGGACTGGACACCACCGACCCGCGCCACGAACACCATCTCTTCGAAG
>JANNEF010000341.1:0-2514 GCA_031378375.1 Verrucomicrobiota bacterium
GTTCATCAACTCCTTGAGTTTGTCCTCGCGCCCGACGTGGTGGGAGAGGTTGTGGGCGTCGGTGCTGACGCCGGGGATGTGCTCGCTGAAGCCGTCGAGCTTCACGAGCAGCGTGATGAGGCGGGTGCTGTCCGTGGTGAACGCGAGGTGCGCGAGGTCATACATCGCGCCGAGTTTTTCCGGCAGGTATTCAGGGTCTTTCGGCACGGGCGCATCCACTTTGGGCTTGGGTTTGCGCTCCCATTCTTCCGCGATGACCAGGCGGCGTTCGACTTCGCGGACGGACGTGAAGTATTGGTCCAGACGCTCGCGGTCGGCGCTGCCGAGTTGCTTTTGCAGCGCGGCCGCGCGGGTGGCGACGGCGTCCAGGATGCTGCGTCCGGTGCGGAGGTTCTCAACTTGTTTCTCCACGGAGGCCGCATCACCCGCGATGAAGAGCGCCTTGAAAACCTCTGCGGCGCTGCGCTCGGCAGGCAGCATCACGCCGCTGCCGGTGAAGGAGAGCGATTGGTTCCCGCTTTTGGAAACCACGAGCGGCAGCGCCGAGACGCGGGTCTTGAAGCCGATTTGATCAGCGGCGAATTGATCCAGCGAGATGCTGTTGCGAAACGAGGCAGTGCCGGGATGTGGTGCGCCGGTGAGGAAAGTGGCTTCTGCGGAGTGGCCGCCGCCGACTTCCGGCAGGGAGGTGCCGCTGAAGACGGTGAACTGCTCGCGGAAGTCCTTCAGCGTTTCGAGATACGGTGTGAGCGCGTAGTCGCGTCCCGCGGTCGTGGGATAAAAGTGCCGCTCCAGCACGCCGAGGTTCGTGCAGATGGAAATCATGCGGCGCGGCGCAGCGGCGGCGGTCTGGCCAAACACGGGGCGCATCGCGTCGAGAAATGGCAGTGCGAGCGTGGCTCCGGCAGCGCGGAGAAACGTGCGGCGTGAAAGAGGTGTGCGGGCGATGTGAGTCATAGATTTACTTGGTTTGGAAAAGTTCACTCGCCACGACTTCCTGCACGAGGGACCGGATGCCGTGTTGGCTGGCTTTTGTTTTCGCGACGATGGCGTCGATGGCGGGGCGGTCGGAAAAGCGGATGCCGGTGCCGGTGGCGTAGATGATGAACTGGCGGGCGACGTTGCGGGCGAGGGCGTCTTCGTTTTGCAGGAGGAGCGCGCGGAGGTCGTTTATGTCGGTGAATTTTCGTCCGTCGGCGAGTTCGCCGCTGGAGTCCACTTCGCTGCCGAGGCGGAGTTTCACGCGGCTGCGATGGCTCCCGGCGGTGGAACTGATGATGAGCACGGATGGTTCATCCTTTTTCGGTGAGCCGGCGAGGCGGTAGCGGTCGCGGTGGCCGCCGATGACGTCGAAGCTCTCCAGCGCCATGCCGGGCGGGTCCATCTTCGCGTGGCACGAGGCACACGCGGCGTCGGCGCGGTGTTTCTCAATCATCTGGCGGATAGTCACGGCTCCGGTCGCGTCCGGTTCGACGGCGGGAATATTCGGCGGCGGCGGGTCGCGCGGGATGCCGAGCAGGCGCTCCATGACCCACACGCCGCGCAGCACGGGCGAGGTCGCAGTGCCGTTGGCGGTGACTTTCAGCACGGAGGCTTGCGTGAGAAAACCGCCGCGCTGCGTGCCCGCGGACGGGACTTCGCGCAGCTCCGCGCCCGCAACGCCACGGATGCCATACTGCTCGGCGAGGCGTTGATTGATGAGCAACGTATCCGCCGCGACGAGGTGGCTGACGCCGAGGTTTTGCGTGAGCAGTTTGCGAAACCATGCGCGCGATTCCGCGAGCATCGAGTCGCGCAGCCACGGGTCGAATTCGGGGTAGAGATTCGGGTCGGGCGTGGTGAAATCCATTTTCTTCAGCTCCAGCCATTCATCGAGAAAGTGCTCGATGAACCGCTCCGAACGCGCGTCCGCCAGCATCCGCTCGACCTGCGCGCGGAGCGTTTCGGGCTGGGAGAGCGTGTTCTTCGCCGCGAGTGCGAGCAGGGTTTCGTCCGGCGCGGAGTTCCACAAAAAGAACGAGAGTCGGGAGGCAAGCGCGTGGTCGCCGAGATGCGGCGCGTCCGGTTTCGGCACACCGGATTCGAGTCCGATGAAGAGAAAATCCGGCGCGCACAGCACCGCCTTGTAGCCTGCGAGCATCGCCTCCTCGTAGCTCACTCCACGTGCGAGCTGTCCCTCGACGATGGCGGCGAACGGCTTCACTTCCTCTTCGGCCACGGGCCGACGAAAAGCCCGCGTCGCAAAGCCGAGCAGCAGGCTGCGATGGTCGGCTGGCTTGGCGGCGACAGCATCGGCGGGCGGCGGCTTCGGCGCGGTGACTTCGATGCTGGTGAAGTAAAGATTGCGGTCGTGCTCGAAAGGATTGGCCTTCGTCTCATCAATGAAATCATTCACGAACTGCACGCCCACCGTCACCGGCCCGGCGCTCTCGACGCGGAACTTCGCGCGAAACGTCTTCGCCGCGCCGCGCAATGCATTCACGGAAAACCGCCCATGCGGCATCTCGTGTTCGC
>JANNEF010000354.1:0-14065 GCA_031378375.1 Verrucomicrobiota bacterium
GGAGCACGCAGGGCGAACCCGCCGCGCTCCCGTTCACACAGCCCGTCAGCCAGCAATAACGTCGCTGACACGACCTGCCCCGATGGTGCGCCCGCCTTCGCGAATCGCGAAGCGCTGGCCCTTCTCCATCGCGACCGGCGCGATCAACTCGATTTCCACCGAGACGTTGTCGCCCGGCATCACCATTTCGACACCCGTCGGCAGCGTCACGTTGCCCGTGACATCCGACGTGCGAAAATAGAACTGCGGACGATACTTGTTGAAAAACGGCGTGTGCCGCCCGCCTTCGTCTTTCGACAAAACATAGACTTCCGCCTTGAACTTCATGTGCGGCGTGATCGAACCGGGCTTGGCGAGCACCATTCCGCGTTCGACTTCCTCTTTTTTGGTGCCGCGCAACAACACCCCGACGTTGTCGCCGGCGGTGGCCTTGTCCAGCAACTTGCGGAACGCCTCGATGTCCGTCGCCGTCGTCTTGCGGGTGTCTTTCAGGCCGACGATTTCGACTTCCGACATACGCGCCAGTTCACCGCGTTCCACGCGCCCTGTCACCACCGTGCCGCGACCTTCGATGTTGAAGACGTCTTCGATGCACATCAAGAATGGTTTGTCGATTTCGCGCATCGGCAGCGGGATGAAGTTGTCCACCGCGTCCAGCAAATCCGCGATGGCCTTTTCGCCTTCCGGCTTGGCGGCCATGGCGGCGGTCGCGCTGCCACGGATAATCGGCGTTTTGTCACCGGGGAAACCGTACTTGGTCAACAAGTCGCGGATTTCCATTTCGACCAGGTCGAGCAGTTCCGGATCATCCACCAAGTCCACCTTGTTCAGGAACACCACGATGGCCGGCACGCCGACCTGGCGCGCCAGCAGAATGTGCTCGCGCGTCTGCGGCATCGGGCCGTCCGCGGCGCTGACCACGAGGATGGCGCCGTCCATCTGGGCCGCGCCGGTGATCATGTTCTTCACGTAGTCGGCATGGCCGGGGCAATCCACATGCGCGTAATGGCGCACGTTGCTCTGGTATTCGACGTGCGAAACGGCGATCGTCACCGTCTTCGTGTCGTCGCGCACCGTGCCGCCCTTGGTGATGTCCGCGTAGGAAATTCGCGTCGCGAGATTCTTGCGGGCCTGCACTTCGACGATTGCGGCCGTCAAGGTTGATTTGCCGTGGTCAACGTGACCGATGGTGCCGACATTGACGTGCGGTTTTGTACGCTGAAATTGTTCTTTTGCCATTGCTTACTCCTGCGTTAGTTAGTTTTCTTTTTTAGTTCAACATCAAGCAGTCAGTCTGGAGCCCATGATCAGGATTGAACTGATGACCTCGTCCTTACCAAGGACGTGCTCTACCAACTGAGCTACATGGGCAGAAGCCGGACCCTGCCCGACCCATGCTGACGGTCCGTAAAAAACGACAAAACTCCGTCCACCCCGGCTTTCCTGCTCAAAAGCTCCAAGGGGCGGATGGTTTCTGTTCATATTTATCCCGGCCCGATGACTGCGGCGGTGAAACTATGAAAGTGCGGGAGTTGTGTCAACGGTTTTTCAATTTTTTTTTCATCCCGACTCCGCCGCGCCTTCGTGGCTCAATTTTTTTCCTCCATTTCCCCGGCCGGCGCCGGGTGCGCAGGTGGGCGCTATTCATCGGCGGAAGTCGTGGGGTGCAAATCCGAAATCCGAATTCCGAATTCCGAAAGAAATCCGAAGGCCGAGGCCCGAATTGTTGGCCCGGGGGATTTCCGCCGTTGCCCTTCGGAATTCGGGTTTCGGGCTTCTTTCGGATTTCGGGTTTCGAATTTCGGATTTCATTTCCATCCACGCTTTGCGCCGGACTTTAGATCTGCCCGGCCGGGTGCGGCGCGGTCGCAACCCTGCCTTGACCCGCGCCGCCGCTTGCGGCCACACTGCGGGCACTCGCATCATGAAAATATTCCTTCGCTTCGCCGGGGTTGTCGCGCTGTTCCAGATTTTTTTCACCGCCTTCACCGCGGCGGGCGCGGCGGGCGGGCGCTGGCGCGTCAGCACTTTTGCGGGCGATGGGCAGGCCGGTTTGACGGGCGAGGGCGGCGCGGCCACCAAGGCGCGCGTCGCCAATCCCTACGGCATTCTCCGCGCGCCCGATGGCGCGTTTATTATTTGCGAAGTGGACAACCACGTCCTGCGCCGCGTCGCGCCGGACGGGACCATTTCCATCCTCGCCGGCACGGGCAAGCGCGGCTATTCCGGCGATCTCGGCCCCGGCGTTTTTGCCGAACTCAACGAGCCGTATGAAGTGCGCAGCGACAGCGCGGGCAACCTCTTTTTCGTCGAGATGAAAAACCATGTCCTGCGCCGCTACGACGCGCGCACGCGCAGCATCTCCACGGTGGCGGGCAACGGCCGCCCCGGTTTCGCCGGTGACGAAGGGCCGGCCGCCAAGGCGCAGCTCAACCAACCCCACAGCCTTCAGTTCGACGCCCACGGCCATCTGTTCCTCTGCGACATCGGCAACCATCGCATCCGCCGCGTGGACATGGAGACGGGCATCATCACCACGTTTGCCGGCACGGGCGGCAAGGGACCCACGCCCGACGGCGCGCCGCTGGCGGGCACACCGCTCAACGGCCCGCGCGCGCTGGATTTTGATCGCGCGGGCGATTTGTGGATCGCCTTGCGCGAGGGCAACGCCGTTTATCGCCTCGATCTGAAAACGCGCCGTTATCATCACGCGGCGGGCACGGGCGCGAAGGGTTTTACCGGCAACGGCGGACCCGCGCGGCTCGCCACGTTGTCCGGGCCGAAAGGTTTGAGCGTGGGACCGGACGGGAATGTGTATCTGGCGGACACGGAGAGCCACAGCATCCGCATGATTGATGTGAAGCGCGGAACTTTGGAAGTCATCGCCGGCACGGGCGTGCGCGGTGACGGCCCGGAGGGCGACGCGCTGAAATGCCGGATGGCGCGTCCGCACGGGGTTTTTGTGGACAAGGACGGGGCGATTTACGTGGGCGACAGCGAGGCGCACCGGGTGCGGGTGCTGCGGCGGGAGTAGGGTTAAGGGGAAATCCGAAGTTCGAAATCCGAGATCCGAAAGAAGGCCGAATTCCGAAATCCGGAATCCGAAATCCGAAAGATGGCCGAAATCCGAAGGCCGAAACCGGCGCGCCTCGTCCGTTCGGGCTTCGGCCTTCGGACTTCTTTCGGATCTCGGATTTCGGATCTCGGATTTCAAGTTCAATCTTCCTGACAGTGCGGCGCGTTTTCCGCGGGGGAGGACGCGGCGGGAAGGGGAGCAACCTCCGCTAACTTTCCTACAGCGCGTCACGTCAGCGGCTGACCGGTGGCTCGGGCGCACCCGACGGCGGCGGCTCGAACCAGTTTTCGATCCGCAATCCCGTGATGTGATCGAAGTGGCGCGTGTTGCGAGTCACCAGCACCAGCCCGTGAGCCTTGGCCGTCGCGGCAATGAGTCCGTCCCGGTAGCCCACGGGGGTTCCGCGCACCTTCCACTCGCCGCGCAGGGTGCCGGCCACCTTCGCCGCCGCTTCGTCCAGCGCCAGCACCGCCACCCGGAACAGCGCCCGGCTTTCCATCCGCTGCCGCACCATTTCGCCCTCCGGCCCGGCGGCGATGCCGAAATGGATTTCTTCGAGGCAGATGGCCGAGGTGAACAAGGCGGCGTCCGGCTCGGTGCGAAAGCGCGACAGCACGTCGGGGTGGGGCCGGCTGCGGGCAATTTCGCTGAGGATATTCGTGTCGAGCAGATACACGGCTCAGTTGAAATCGGGCGGAGGGGGGCCGAAATCACGCCGCCGGGCGGCTTCGTCTGCTTCGAGGATGGTGAAGAACGGATGGTCGTTCGGAATGCCGTCATCCGCCACACCGGAGCGGGCGGGGCCGTTGGCCGGCCTCGCCACCAGCTCGGAACGGTACCGGGCCAGTTCACCGCAGATGGCCTGTTGTTCCGGCAGCGGAAGGCTCTTGACCAGTTCAATGATGTGCAATGCCGTCGTGCTCATGGGGCAATTCTTAATCCGTCGCGGGCCGGGTGGCAAGTCATTGCCCAATCGGGGTGCAGCGATGAGGCCGGAGGCGCGACCGAATGTTCAAGGGGCGCGCAAGTTGTCTCCCTCGCCTGGAGGAGCGGGCCGGGGTGAGGGCGGACCATATTTCTGACCCGCCCCGCCCAAACCGCCAGGGCAAAAAAAGCGCGGACGGTCCGGGCCGTCCGCGCGTGGGTATTGGAGGTGTTGGGTGACGCTTATTTCTCGGTCCAGCTCGCGATGACGTAGGTGCTGGGGCCGCAGTTGGCGATGTTCTCGTCGTAATGGAAGGAGGCGTTCTTCTCGAGTTTCACCGACTTCCCGGAAACGGCGCCGTGGAAGTTCGCATGATAATACTTGGCACTGCCGGTCTTGAGGGTGATGGCCGCGTTGGGGGCGTAGATGATGCCGGCGAAGATGTCCAGGCTTTTCAACTCAATCTTCGTGCATTTGTCGGTGCCGTAGAGGGTCAGGTTGGTGGTGTTGCCGCCGGGATTGATCCCGAGAATGTTTGAGGTGGTCTTTTTGCTGTGCTTCTTGCCGGTCATGGTCACGTCCTTGCAGTCGGCGTAAATCTCGACGCGCGCGGTGTCATCCAGCTCAATGCCTTCGGCTTTTTTAGGGTCGTCATCGAAATCAATCTTGCCGCTGACGATGATGCGGGCTTTGCCGCGGATGAGGACGTTGCCCTTGAGATTGCCAACCGCGTAATCGCCGGTGTCAAAAACGTAGTCGTAGGTTTCCCCGCCAATGGTGGTTTTGCCCAGCGGGTTGACACCGGAGTTGAACGGGAAGGGCAGCGTGACGGAAGGGAGGGTGAAGTTGGCGTCGGAGGAGGTCCAGCCGGGTTTGGCGCCTTTGCTCGAATTTGAGTCGCACCAGGCGTTGTCACCAATCACCCCTTTGCCACTCAAGTCAACGCTGCCCCCCGGCCCGGTGGCCGCGTGACCACGGACTTCAGCTTTGCTGATGCTGATGTCGTCCTTGAAGCCCGCGATCACGGCGATGTCGCCATTATCGCGGCGCTTGGCGGCATTGTATTGGCCCCAAGCGACGCCGGAGCCGTCGTTGGTGCTGGAACCGGAATTGTAGGAATCATAACTGTCAACGACGACGTTTTTGCCATTGAGGTCAATGGAATCCTTGGCGGCGATGGCCTTGCTGAAGGGGGTGATGCGCTCGCAGGTGACTTCGATGGTGCGGGTGATGTATTTGGTGGCGGTGTTTCCGGCGGCGGCCATCATGGCGCCGGCGGCGGAGGTCAAGGCCCCCGGCGCAGGCACGTAGCCGATGGAGGAGATGACGGCGTTGGTGAGGCCCACGGTAATGGAGGCTTCGAAGTAACCCTCGGAGAAGTCGCGATGAAGGGTGTATTTATTGCCGGCCGCCGTCCAGCCCTGGGTGCCGAGCACGTTGGAAACGGAGCCGTTCAAGTTCAGGTGGGCGAGCCCCTCCTCGATGCCGTTTTCGGCAATGGCGAGGGAGCGGTTCCAGGCTTCCGAGCGGCTGGTGTTGAGTTGCTGGCCGCGGATCATGGTGAGGTAGCTGGCGAGGATGATGCCCATCGCGGCCATGACGAAGAGCGCCACCATCAGAACGTTGCCAGCGGGTTTGCGGGTGAGGAGCGGGATTTTCATGGGGCTTTATTATTGGTTGCGGAGGACGATTTTGGACGATTGAGCGGTTTGGGTATTGAGACGCGAGAAGATCATCGGGCGCGAACACAACCAGGAGACTTGCACGACCTTGGTGTTGGACGCCTGCAAGGAGGTCGGATACTGGTCGAAGGTGCCGTTGGTGGAACAGCGCTGGTAGATGTCGAAGTCGAGTTGATCGCAGCCGGTCAAGAGCGTGGTGGAGACGCTGTCTTTCGTCCACACCAGCGTCTTTTTGGCGGTGTCATAGGTGAAGGCGAGGGACTTGCCGTCGGCGTCCTTGAAGGTGAGGGAATTGGTGGTGAACCCGGTCAGCGCGCTGGTGCCGCGAATTTTGGAGGTCATCGTGTCCAGCGCGTTGCGGCTGGTTTGCTCGAGGTCGGCGTAGTTGAGCAACGCGGCAAAGCTGCGGCCGGTGTAGGAGGCGAAGGAAAGCACCGCCACCATGGCGATCATGCCGATGGGGATGGCGAACATCAGTTCGACCAGCGTCACCCCGGCGGTGGCATGGGCGCGAATGGGCTTAATAAACATAGTTTTGGATTCCGTTCTTGGCGGCATAAACGGTGAGCACGCGGCTGCGGGAAATGTTGCCGGTCTTCCAGTCCAGTTTGATGTCCAACTGCCGCATGTCAGAGGCGTAGTTGGCGGCCAACGACGGTTGGGCAATCGTGATGGTGCCGGTGTAAATCGTGCCCGTCACCGCGGCCGCCACGTTGGTGGAGTAGCTGGTGCTGTTCGTCGAGTAAGTGTAGGTGGTCTTCTTGCCCTTCGTCTTGGCGGTCATGGTGACGCTCGTGTTCGTGACCGAGGTCTCGTCATACGGCGAGTAGGTGGCGGTGAATTGGGTCGGCACCCAGCCCGGCGTGGTGATCTGGGTCCAGGTGTACAGGCGGAAGGTCTCGCCCATCTCCGTAAGGATTTGGGTGGCGCGGAGGTTTTCACGCGCCAGCGCCGTCATGGAAAATCCGGAGGCCATCGCCGCGTAGAGCGAGACGAACACAACGCCGACGACGGTCATCCCGATCAGGGCTTCCAGGAGCGAGAAGCCGGATCGGGCGGCGCGCTTTTTCAAAATCATTTTCATCTTCATAACTGGTTCCAAGTCACAGCGAGTTTTTGACCGGAGCCTCGCTGTCCTTGTCCTCTTAGCAACTGCCTTGCCGGGCAGGCCGCCAACGGGACAACCAGTGCCCCCGAATCGCCCACCGGCGCGGGGCGGGCGTGCCCCGCGCCGGCGGCAATGTGGCGCAAACGCCAATTCTTCAAGCCCTTGCCCGTCGGCGCGGCGTCGGCGCCAGCGGACCTGCCCGCGCGGAAAAATTCCCGCCACGCCGCCGGCGGCGTGGCGTGCCCCCCGCGCCGGTGTCAACGAACGGGACAGACATGCCTCATTTCGCGACGGCGCGCCGGAGAGCGCCGGGCGGCGGAAGCGCGCCGCCGGCCGGTTCCTGGGGCAACGGCTGACCGGCATCCAGCTCGGCGCGCACTTCCGGCGCGCGCGCCTTGAAAAAGTTTGCGTAGTTCGCCTGCCGGATGTCCGGCCCGGCGGCTTCCTTCTGCGCCTGCAGCCAGGCGTTCAACCGCGCCGGTTCGTCGGCGCAAATCCGCAGCAATTCCGCCACGTAACCGGAGAACAACCGGCGGTGGTACGGCTGCTCGATCCAGTCTTTGACCTGCCGCCCGTATAGCGGCTGGCCGGTGAGAAAACCCTCGTCGCTGTCCCAGTGGAGAAATTGGAACAAGCCGTCGGCGGGCCGGCGGTAGAGGTAGCCGTTGTGCCCGCGCAGCATGGTGAAGGTGTCCCAGTCGCCGATGAACCCGCGCACGGCGGCGAGTTTCAACGTGGCGCGCGGATCGAGGAAACTTTCGATGTCGCTCTGCTGGTAGTTGGTGCGGGAGACAGTTTTGAAAAACGCGATGAGCCGCGAGAAATCATCCTCGGTCTCGCGCGTGCGCTTCACCCACGACGACCGGTAAAGGCGCGCGTCATCGCCGTCGCGGTAAGCCCACTGGGCATCTTCGTTCGTGCTCTCGCCGTCGTCGCGGAGCCGCCAGTCGTCGTCTATGCGATACAGTTCGCCGCGGCGGCCGTCGGCGAAATTGCGCTCCAGAAAATCGTTGTCCACCGGCTCCACGTCTTCGCGCAACTCCGCCGGCCCGGCGTTCACCACCACGCGGACAAATTCGTTGTCGTTGGCCGGATGGCCGAGCAGGTACAGGAGGTAGCGCGCGACGCGGTTGTGATACGCCGTGCCCGCCGCCGCGTCGTCGTCGAACTCGAACCGGGTGCGCCCGCGAAAGGGCCGGTCGGCGGGGAGTTTGAGCTTGGGTTTGTGCAGGGTGTTGGTCCGCAACACCACGCTGCCGCTGTTGCGCACTTCCGCGCCGTGGAAAACGGCGGCCTCGTCGGAGATGAACGTGGCGTTGAAGTAATGGTTCGACAGGCGCGGAAACCGGAAACCATGCGCCGCCGTGCCGCCGCGCGCAATCGCGTCCAAATCGCGCGCGGACACCACGAGCCGCACGGTGCGCAAGTCGCGCGGCAGTGCGCGGTCATCCACCACCAGGAGCGCGGGCCGCGTCGCGCCGCCGCGCGGCAGCACGGTGGCGTGGCCATTTTCCGCGACGGCTTCGACGTAGAACTGCACGATCTGGCCGTTGGTTTGGCGGGCGGAGAGTTCGGCGGCGTAAGTTCCATCGCCAGTGGCGCGCATGGACTGGCTTTGCCAAAGGGCACCGTCATCCGCGCGATCGGCGCGATGCCATAACTTCACCGCCGCCAGCGGGGTCGCGGACAGGATCTGCGCGCTGACTTTGATACTGTCCGTCGAACGCGGCACCGCCGGGTGATGCGTGAGCGTGTCCACTTGCGGCGGCGGCGTGGGCGCGAAGCGGGAGTTCGCCCGGCCCGGCGTTCCAAGATTCCCCGGCATTTTCACGAGAAACGAACCGCCCAGGCTGTGATCCCAGGTTTGGGCGATGAGCCGCGGACTGCCGGAAACCCAGCGCGCGTCGAACTTCAAGACGTAGGTGTTGTTGGCGCGCATCCCGGGCACGTCCATTTCCACGCGGTTCTCCCGATCATCGCCACGCCCGTCGGCGACGAGGTGAAACTCGCCGTTGGTCGCGTAGCTCGCCCAGTGCGTCCCCTGGCACAGCCAGCCGCCGGTGCCCGTGCCGTTGGTGGACACGCGCGCGGCGGCGGCGAGAAGGTTCGTGCCGCCGTGGAGCAGGGCGAGATTCCGCAGCGCAACGTGCCCGTCGCCGGCCAGATGGAGGTGGAGTTCGCGGAAGTCGGACGGTTCGCCAAACGGGTTCAATTCAAGATAGGTGTTGGTGCAGGCGAAGGTTTGCCATTCGCTCCTGCCAGGCTCGTCGCTGTCGCGCCACGCGGACGCGCGCGCGTTGTCCAGCCAGGGATTGACCAACTCCAGGCTGCTGCCGCCTCCGCGCGCCAGTTCCGGCCAGTCACCGCCGGTCTTGAAATCCACCTCGTCGGCGAGGTGCCCGAACGAATCCACCAACCGAACCAACTCGCCGGCATTGTCCAGCTTGCCGGCAAAATTGCCCGCAAGCGGAATCCCACCGTGGACGGTGCGCAACTGGTTGGTGTCCCGCGCGACCACGATGAAGCCACCAGCGGGGATATTTGCGCCGCGTGAAAAGGTGAAGCGCACGCCCCCGCGCAGTTCCCATCCGGCGAGATTCACATCGTCGGCACCGCGATTGAACAGTTCGAGGTATTCCCCGGCCGCTGCAGATGGCGGCGGGTCGAACATGATTTCGTTGATGACGATGTTCGTCTGCACGGAGCGGAGGGTGGTCGCGACGCGGGGAGCCGGTTCCGTCCGCGCGCCGGGAGTTGTCCGCAGGCTGGCGCTCACCGTCCAGTTGCGCCAGTCGTCCACCCGCCCGTTCGGATCGAGCAGCACCAGGGAATGACCGGCGGTCACGAGTGGCCACGGTTCCGCCACGCCGTACTTGACCGTGCAGACTGTGACCCCGTTCTTGTCCGCCACCGTGACGCGCTCGCCGTCGTTGTTCAACTTGCCTTCCCAAGGGCCGAAGATGCGCACCGTGTCCGGAACGCCGTAAGCCGCGCGCGTCGCCACCGGCGGCCCGGCGGAGAGAATAATCCGTTCATGCGGGCCCAGGAAACTCGCCGCCGGACGGTTGCTGGCGAAGTCCGGGAACTCGAACGCGACGCCCTCGGTGACGCGCCACCGGGCGATGTCGAACGGCGTGGCCGAGGTGTTGAGCAGGACGAGGTATTCGGGCTTGCTGCCAAGCGGATGGGACATGATCTCGCTGATCACCACCATCCCCGCGCGGCCGGACGCGGCGGCGAGGGTGACAGCCAGGCCGAGGTGGAAAGCCCACTGGGTACGCTTTGCCGTAATGCGCATCAGGCTTTCTGCAAAGCAGGAACAACGCCGGGGGCGCGCGGGCACTCAGCCAGGGCGGCGAAGGTTACGCCAGGGCTTCTTTGACGACTTCGCCGCCGTTGATTGTCGGTCGCTCGTCGCGCCCGTTATGCAAATACGTCAGCTTCTCGTGGTCCATGCCCAGCAAATGCAGAATCGTCGCATGGATGTCGTGAACATGGGCGCGGCTGGTGACGGCGCGCAGGCCGAGTTCATCCGTTTCACCCACAACGGTGCCGGGCTTGGCACCGCCGCCGGCCATCCAGATGGAGAAGCCCCACGGGTTGTGATCGCGCCCGGTGCCTTTCTCGTTGAACGGCGTGCGGCCAAATTCCCCGCCCCAAACGACAAGTGTGCTGTCGAGCAGGCCGCGCGCTTTGAGGTCGGCGAGCAGGCCGGCGATGGGTTTGTCGGTCTGGCGGCAATACTTGCCATGGTTGCCCTCCATGTCGGTGTGCGCGTCCCAGCCGCTGCCGCTGCCGGAGTAGCATTGCACGAAGCGGACGCCGCGCTCGACGAGGCGGCGGGCGAGCAGGCATTCGGTGCCGAACTTCTCGGTGTCCTTGTCGTCGAGGCCGTAGAGTTTTTTGGTCGCCTCGGATTCCGCGCCGAGGTCCACGGCTTCGGGCGCGGCGGCCTGCATCCGGTAGGCCAGTTCGTAGGCGTTGAGCCGCGCGGCGAGTTCGCTGTCCTCGGCTTTGTCGGCGGCGAAGTGGCGGTTGAATTTGGCGAGCAAGTCCAGTTTGCTGCGCTGCTGTTTTTCGCCAACCGTCTTTGGCGGCGCGAGATGGTAGATGGGCGCGCCTTCGTTGCGGAATTGCGTGCCCTGAAAAACCGCCGGCAGAAAACCGGAACTCCAGTTCTTCGGCCCGCCGTTGACTTCGGCGGCGTCGGTCATCACCACGAAGGCGGGAAGATTCTCGTTCGCCGAGCCGAGGCCGTAAGTGGTCCACGCGCCCATCGAAGGGCGGCCCGCGAGAATGTCGCCGGTGTTCATCTGGCACACGGAGCCGACGTGGTTCAAGCCGTCCGCCCAGCAGGAGCGGATGACGCACAGGTCGTCCGCGTGTCTGGCGACGTGGGGATACCAGTCGGAAATCCAGAGGCCGCTCTGCCCGTGCTGCGCCCACTTGCGTTTGGAGGCCATGAGCGTGTTGCCCGCCGTGCCCATCGCGGTGATCGGACGGCCAAAGGATTCGGGCATCGGCTGGCCGGCGAGCCGTTGCAACTCGGGCTTGGGATCGAATAAATCGAGGTGGCTCGGCCCGCCTTCCATGAAGAGCCAGATGACGGACTTGGCTTTGGCGGGAAATTGCGATGGTTTCATCGCCAACGGATCAATGAGCGGCGAAGCGCCGGACGCGCGCGCGGGGAAACCATCGAGGCCGAGCAGATAACTGAACGCCAGTGCGCCGAAACCGCCGCCGGCGCGTTGCAGGAAATCGCGGCGCGAGGTGACGGGGAGGACGTGGGGCGGTCTGCTGAAGGCTGGCTTCATTGGCGAAAGATTTTTTCCACGGAAATCTTAAAGCCCGGCAGCAGCGGTGACCCGAATTTCTGTTTGCCGCTGTAGGTTCCGTCCGGTACGTCCGCAGACTTGCTCAGGTGATACACTTGAATGTGCTCCCGTTCCGGATCCACGAGCCACAGTTCTTCGACACCGGTGCGGGCGTAAATCTCCCGCTTCACGCCCTTGTCCAATTTGGCCGTTCTGGGTGAAAGGATTTCCACCACCAGATCCGGAGCGCCATCCAGCCCTTGATCGGTCAAGATTGATTTCCGGGAATTGGAAATGAACACAAGGTCGGGTTGATACACGTTCAGGTCGGTTAGGAAAACGTCGAATGGCGCAAAATAGATGCGGCCGAGCGGACGCTTGCCCAGGTGCTCCAGAAAAACACCGGTGAGATTAAGCAAGATGTCCTGATGAAACCGATTGGGCGATGGCGACATGATCAAGTCTCCTTCGATGAGTTGGTAATGAGGCGGAGCTTCCGGCAACTCCATGTAGTCGTGGCGCGTCAAAGGTCTGGCGGCGGTTCTTAGCATGGCAACAGTTTAGTTGGCGCGGGCCGAAGCGTCAAAGGCACAGCGCTTAATTGCGATACACAAACTCATTGGCGTTGATCAGCATGTGGCACAAGTCCACCAGCGTCGCGGCGTGCGCCTTATCGGCGGTGGCTGGCAGGTTGGGTGGCAACGCCAGATCTTCGCCGCTGGCGGATCGCGCCCGCACGATCTCGCCGTGAGTCCGGAAAAACTCCGTCGCCATCTCGCGCTCGGCCCGGTCGGGCGGACGGCCGTAGGCGAGGCGGAAGGCGGCTTCGATCTGCCGGTCGAGATTGGCGCCGCCCTCAGCCAGCACGCGGCTCGCGAAGTTCTGCGCCCATTCGAGCGTCAGCTTGCTGTTCAACAGGTTCAGCGCCTGGATGGGGCTGGTCGTCACGTTGCGGCGGGAGCAGCTCTCGTGCGGGTCGGGCATGTCGAAGCTGTCGAAGAGCGGATAGCGCGTATTGCGGCGCACGAACACGTAGACGCTGCGTCGGTTCCGCTCGCCCGCGCCGGCGTTGAGCTTCCAACCGCCACGCGGCGTCGGCATCCCATCGGGCAGTTCAGGAAAAATGCTGGATCCTCCCATCTTCGGATTCAGCAGGCCCGCCACCGACATCGCCGCGTCACGGATGGCTTCGCCTTCGAGCCGCTGACGGGGGAAATGCCAGAGGAGTTTGTTCGCGGGATCAATCTTCGCCGCAGCTTCGCGGTGCGCGGAAGATTGCTGGTAAGTCGCCGAAGTCATGATGAGCCGGTGCAGCGCCTTCAAACTCCAGCCGTTGCGGTAAAACTCGCTGGCCAGCCAGTCAACCAACGCCGGATGCGTGGGGCGTTCGCCCTTCAAGCCGAAGTCGCTGGGCGTGCCCACGAGGCCGCGTCCGAAGTGATAATGCCAGACGCGGTTCACCATCACGCGCGCGGTCAGCGGATTCTGCGGGTCGGTCAAAATGTTCGCCAAGGCGGTGCGGCGGCCGGTAGTGCCGGCGCCTGGCGAGCCGGAAAGCTTCACCGGTGCTGGATTCAGAATCGTCAGGAACCCCGGCTGCACTTCTTCCTTCGGCTTTTCAAACGAGCCGCGCGCCAGCACATGCGTCGCGGGGGCGTCGCAACTGATGTCCACCATGCCGGAGCCGATGGGCAGCTTGCCCGGATGGAAGTCCGCGAATTTCTCCAACTCCGCCTTCAACTCCTGCCAGCGCGTCTTCTGGTCGCCCTTGAGCTTGCCCACCACGGCCTGAGTATCCGCGACGTATTCGTGCGACTTGGGATCGAGATACTGTTTGGCCTTCCAGACCATCTGCCGTTCAAACGGCGTGCGCTCCGCCTCCGGCTTGTTCCATGCGACCTGGATTTCCGCCGGATACTTTTCAAAGTAATCCAGTTCGAGTGCCTTCCGTTTGGGTGCTTCGATGCTTTCCATCTCGGTGCGAATGTCGCGGGTCTTGTCCTCCCAGAGCGCCAGCCGTTCGCGGTGACGCCGCTGTTCCTCCGCCGGTGTCAGCACGAGGTCATCCTTGGCGGCGGTGTTGGCGAAGAACGCCTGCAAGCGGTAATAATCGCTCTGGAGAATCGGATCGAACTTGTGGTCGTGACAACGGGCGCAGGCGTAGGTCATGCCGGTGAACACCGCGCCCACCGTGTCGGTGATGTCGTTGAGAATTTCCTGCCGCCGCTGTTCGAGGTTGACCGCGTTCGACTCGTCGGGGAAGTGCCGCAGGAAGCCGGTTGCAATCAGTGCCTGCGGGTCGCTCGGATAGAGTTCGTCGCCGGCGAGTTGCTCGCGGACGAAGCGGTCGAACGGCACGTCGGCGTTGAAGGCCCGGATGACGTAGTCGCGGTAGTGGTACGCCGTCGGCCGCGGGTTGTTCATCTCGAACCCGTGGCTGTCGGCGTACCGCACCACGTC
>JANNEF010000361.1:0-5057 GCA_031378375.1 Verrucomicrobiota bacterium
ATTGGAAACGGCGCTGGGCGAAAAACTGTTCCGGCGCGAAGGCCGGAACAACAAGCTGACCGAGACCGGGCGAATCGTGCTCGGCTACGCGGAGGAGATTTTCTCCCTCGGTCGCGAGCTGATGAACGCGGTCAAGCAGCGCCCGGGCACGCGCACCTTGAGGCTCTATGTGGGCGTGACGGATTCGTTCCCCAAACTGGTGACGAACGAAATTCTCAAACCGGCCTTTGCGTTGCCCCAGCCCGTGCATGTCATCTGCCGCGAGGGCAAGATGGAGGATTTGCTCGCCCAGCTTGCGGCGCATCGTCTCGACCTCGTGCTCTCCGACGAGCCGGCCTCCAGCAGCACAAGCTTCAAGATGTTCACCCATGCGCTCGGCGAGAGCGGTGCGACCTTCTGCGCCGAGAAGAAGCTGGCCGCGCGATTGAAGCGCGGCTTCCCCAAGTCGCTGCACGGCGCGCCCGCGCTGTTGCCGGCGGAGAACACCGTCTTGCGGCGCGCGTTGGAAACCTGGTTTCGCGAGCAAGCCATCGAGCCGCGCGTCGTGGTTGAGTTTGAAGATCTGGCGCTGATGAAAGTCATGGCGACGGAAGGACGCGGCTTCATCGCCGTGCCGACGGTGGCGCTGGACGAAGCCGTCAAGCGCTACGGCTTCCAGATGATCGGCCACGCGAAGGGCTGCCGGATGCGCTTTTACGCCATCACCGCCGAACGTCGCATCGTGCATCCGGCCGCGACCGCCATCACCGCCAGCGCCCGGGCTTTCATCGGTGGGACTTGAACCGCGTCGCGCCCGTTACTGGACGGCCGGTGGATTTCTTCAGATGATTCCTGGAGGATTCATCGCCACCGCCGCCATCGCGCATCTCGCGCACAGCACGCCCACGGAGTTCCTTTTCAGCACCACCGACTTCAACAGCTACGTCACCGTGAGCACGGCTGAGGGCGCACCGCAGCGCGTGAACGGCCGCATGGCCGCCTCTAAGTCACCCGGCCTCGGTATCCAGCCCAAGATGGATGTGCTCGGCAAGCGCGTGGTGGAGATCGCCTGAGCATACGTCCGCGAAGCAGCGGAAACCGTCGGTGAAAGGAATCCTGAATTCTACGTCAGGATTTCATGTTCATCAGCGTTTACTCAGGAACAAAACAATGTTCCTGACCAATCATCCATGGCGGCTCACTGACGGCGTGATCTGGAAAGTTTTTGGCCTTCTCGCATGAAAAGATTGATTCTTTGGATATTCGTCGCGGCTGTTTTCGCTGGCGGGGTCTATTGGGCGGGGCAGGAGTACCCCGACAAGATCGCGTTCTGGAAATCCGGAACCGCTTCCACGGCGAGAAAACCTGGCCTGAACACCACAGCCATCGTGGCGACGCGTGACATCAACTTCGCGGTCACCGCCGCGGGTGACATCGGGCCGCTCGACGCCGTTTCCGTGCGACCGGAGATCGGCGGGTTGATCGCCAGGCTCACGCTGGACATCGGCGCGACGTTCATTGATATCTTCATCCAGATCCTCGTCGAGAGCGTGGTCATCGCCATCATCGGTGGCGTGGCGGGACTGCTCGCCTCGCAGGGTTTGGTGAAAGTCCTGACTCTGGTCTCGCCCGCCGACTACACGCCGGTCATCACGGTCGAAGCCATGCTGTTGGCCTTCAGCTTCAGCGTTGTCGTTGGTGTGCTTGCTGGAATTTTTCCGGAGCTGAAGGCCGCTCGACTGCACCCGATTCAGGCGCTGCGGTATGAGTGACCCAGCCTAAGCGCCCAAGTCCCTTTGCCGTCGCGGTCTTTTGGTTTTTGATCTATCCCGCCGCAGTTTTGGTTGGCGATGGGAGTGCTTGGCGCTCTCGCTGCCGACTTTCCAGAAAAACTCTCAGGGCTGCACCATCAACATCGCCGGCGGACTGGTGACGCTGCCGAGAGCATCGGTGACGCGGACGGTGTAGGCGCCGGCCTGGGGCGGCTGGAGGTTGGACAGCGACAAGGTCGAGGCGGTCGCGCCGGGGAGGCTGGTGCCGTTGTGCTCCCATTGGTAGTGCAGCGGCGGCTGACCGGAGGCCATGACGGTGAATTGCGCCTGGCCGCCCGTCGGCGCGGCGGTGCTTTGCGGCGCGGCGAGGAGGATCGGACCGGTAAGGCCGAAGTCCGGCAGAACCGGCGTGACCAGCCGGTAGTAACGCTGCGGTGTGGCGGGATAGGGATCGAGGATTCGTCCCGGGCCGTTGGTCGGACGCGGGGCGTGGTGGGCGAGGTTCTGCCACGGGCCAACATCCGGCGTGGCGCGGAATTGGACGGTATAGCTTTTGTTCGCGAGCGCTGCGAAGTGCAGCGTGGCGGGGCCGCCGGGCGCGGCACTGGCGTCAAGGCGCAGGAAGCTTTCGGGGTCGAGCGGGTCGGTGCCGGCGGTCCGTTCTTGCACGTTGGACTGACCGTCGCCATCGGGGTCGGCAGCGTCTCCGCTGGTGGTGGGGTCGGCCAGTTGCGCGGGACTGAAGTGGTTCGTGCGCCAGCGAGTGGTGACGGCGTTGTCGAGCGCGAGCAGCGCGTTGATGCGGCGGTCGCGGGCGAGAATGATGTTCGCCGGATTGTTCGTCGCGCCCCAACGCGGGCTGCCGCCGAAATGCAGGTTGATGTCATAGCCGGAGGGCAGGCTTTCGTTTTCGAGGAAGGTGCGGAAGACGCCATCGGTGTCGAAGAGCAGCGCGCGATAGTTGGCGATGAGCGCGTCGCCTGGATACTCGGCTTCAAAGGTGTCGAGGCGCGTTTTCAAAAGTTGGTTGAGGTCACAGTCTTCGATGCCATCGCGGATGATTTCCCAGCGGGTGCCCGAAAGAAACTGTCCGCCACCGGGCCAGAGCAGGGTGCCTTCGGTGCTGCTGGTGACAATGATGTAGTCGCCGAGGCATTCCTCGACACCGGCTGAATCCCACGCGCAGGTGCTGAAGAGCATCGCGCCGGGAACTTGATAACGCAGGAGAGTCCAAAAGAACATCCGGTGCGCGTAGGCGGGCCGGTCGAGCTGGAGGAAGTTGTGGATGTACCAGAAAACTTTTTCCCCGGCGGCGACGCGCTGGGCGTTGAAGCTGGTCATCTCCTCCATCGGCGTGCCGCTGTAGGAGCGCGCGCCATAACCCCATTCGCGGATGTTGCCGAGGTAGCCGCATTCCGGGCCGGTGAGCGGCATGGCGCTGAAGGCGCATTTCGCGCGCAAGTAGGGCGCGACCTGCCGCACGCGCGCGGCTTCCTGCGACGCGTAGATGCCGGAGGGCGCGGCGCAACCCGGTTCGTCACCGACCTTCACCGCGCCGTCCAGGCCGCGTTGCTGGAGGACTCCATTCCAGAATTGCAACCGCCACGTCGGGGCCGGCGTCGGAAAGCTGTCGATGGCAATCTCGGGTTTCAATCCATTCGTCTTCCAGAAATTCACCCACGCATCGAAGCGGCGGAAATCGCCTTGCTCGGCCTCCTGTTCCACCGCGCCGGAGCCCAGCGGATGCAGGCCGGCGAAGAGTCGGTGCCGGGCGTAGTTGCGCGCCACATCCAGCGCGATGGCCTCGTGCTGGGCGGGGTCATTGAGTTGCGCCCCAAAATGTTTCTCGAAGCCGTAAAGGGAGAAGTAGGTGCTCTCGACGCTCGTCTTGGGCGGCAAGGTTAGCGGCACGACTTCCACCTCCATCGGCCATACGTCATTCGGCTGAGCGGGCTGCGTGACGGTGACGGCGCCGCGATAAAGCCCGGCGGGCTGTTCGGGTGATGCATACACGGTGAGCCACACCGCGCGGGTGGACGAGGGCGGAACTTCAAACGGCGCGGGCGGGCGCAACACTTCGAGGTCGCGCTGATTCACCCAGCCGACCGGATGCCACGCCACGTTCGAGCGCGAAAAAATCTGGCCAAGGCTGTTGGTGAGATCGGAGACGACGACGTTGGCCCCGCGCACGGGAGTGGTGGAGCTCGGGTTGCGCACGACGAGCTGGAGGGACTCGGATTCGCCGCGCAGAAGTTTGCAGGGCAGTTTGCGCTGGCCGAAGAAGGGCGAGTTGTTGAGCTGCCCCGCATTGCTGCGTTGATACTTGAGCAACGGCGTGTCGGCCCACTTGCTCAGCAGCGGCCCGTTTGCCGACGTGCCCGGCGCGAGGAACCGGACGCGCTCCGCCACGCTGGAGCTGCCGACGCTTTGCAATGGCACGATGCGGACGAGCTTCAGCGTGTAGGTATGCGGCAGGTCATACACGGTGCAGTAGCGATCCACGCGCGCCACCAGGACCTGATCGGTGTCCGTGGTGAGTTCAAGCAGCGAACGACGCGGGGCCCTCGACCAATCGACCTCGATGCGTCGCACCGCGCGCGGGCCGCCGACCGGTGTGACTTCGAGAAGATTGTTCGTCGTGACGAGCGTGGGATTGTGCAAGGCCATGCCGGCCGCCAGCGGCGCGGGCGCGGGCAGGACGATTTCCTGGCCGGTGGAGCCGAAGTCGCCGATCAGCTCCAGCTCCTTCACCACCACACCGCCGAAGCGCGTCACCACGCCCAGCCCGTTGGTCACGTAGTTTGGCACTTCGAGCCGGAAGCCTGACCAGAGCTGGGGCGTCGGCAGAAACCAGCGAGAGAGTTTGTTGCCACCGACCTCGGAGTAAATCTCCGGCGCGGTGACTTGAACCCACGAGCTTCCCACTTTTCCATACAGCCGATAGACGCGGTGGTCGGGCCGGTAATCCCAATGGAGATTGATGGTCGTGAAACGGAACGCGCGCCAGAAACTCAGATCGAGCCGGATGAAATCGCGCGACGCGGACACGTGCCAGTCCCACGCATTCCAGGAAGTGGCCAGATCGCCATCCACGGCCATGGGTCCTTCGAACCGTCCGTCCATCGCATCCGTCGCGACGGCTCCGGCGAACAACGCCAGGTTGGTAAGCCCGCCAAACGCCGTCGGAGCGTCCGGATTCAACGTGTAAGTCCAGCCCGTGGCCACGAGCGGTTGCGGGAGCCCGGCAAGGTCCGTGATGCCATGCCCGGGTGCCCAAGCCAACTGGACCACGCCCGTCGGCGGCGG